>CALJUC010000151.1 GCA_937975585.1 uncultured Moraxella sp.
CACACTTTTATTGATTTAAAAGCCCACCAATTAGTTTGTGGGTTTTTTTGTATCTATTGGTTTCTAAATGGGCGGTATTTTGCTAAATTATCGCCTATTACGCATGTTTGCAAGATGGTTTTTTCGCTTGCTGACCTCAATATATGCTAACCTATAGATTGATTCCTAGCCTAGAAAAACAAGGAAACCATGAAACTATCGACGAAGGTCGCTGAACTGACCCAAATTATCGAGCCAGCAGTGACAGCTTGTGATGTTAGCCTTTGGGGCATTGAATTTGTACCCCAAGGACGCCGTTCATTGCTACGCATTTATATCGAAAGCCTACCAGAAGATCGTGCCGCGGGTAAACAAGTCACCATCGAAGACTGTGCTGCGGTGACCCACCAAGTGGGCGGTGTACTTGATGTACATGATCCGATTGCCGGTGAATATTTATTAGAAGTATCCTCACCAGGCCTTGACCGCTCATTTTTTTCTGCTGATCAATTACAAGATTATATCGGTGAAACCGTTAGCCTACGTTTGATTCACGCTATTGGTCAAGGCAGCCAAAAACGCCGCAAAATCACTGGCAAACTACAAGCGCTCGATGATAAACAATTAACCATTCAGCCTGACCATGAAGAGCCGGTTGAGATTGCGCTCGCTAATATCGATAAAGCCAACTTGGTTTACCAATTTTAAGTTTAATCAAAACAATAATTCGGGTTTGACTGTTAAAGACAAACCCATTGCTATTAATATTTCCACAGGGTTGCCCCTTATTACTCATTTACGTTGTCCTGTGAGCATTAGCTAGGGCACACATTTGCAGGTGATTACATGAATCGAGAAATTTTAACGGTTGTCGAAACCGTCAGTAACGAAAAAGGCTTAAACCCTGAGGATATCTTTGAGGCCATTGAACAAGCACTTGTCGTTTCGACCAAAAAGAAAGTCTACAGCGAGCAGCCTGAAGTCGCGATTCGTGTCCATATTGACCGTAAGACCGGTGATTATGACACCTATCGTTATTGGACGGTGGTAGCCGATGAAGACCACGAAATGCCAGCGTGTCAGCTTGCGATTAGTGACTTGGATGAAAACGAGTGGAAAATCGGTGACATCAAAGAAGAACAGATCGAGTCAATCGAATTTGGACGTATTGCCGCCACCCAAGCCAAGCAAGTTATTATCCAAAAAATCCGTGAAGCCGAGCGTTCATTGGTGGCAGATGCCTTTGAACCACGTATTGGCGAGCTGATTATTGGTGAAGTGAAAAAACCAGCACGTGACGGTTATATCATTGACTTAGGCGATAACGTTGAAGCTTATCTGCCAAAAGATAAAATGCTACCACGTGAGCAATTACGCGCCAAAAGCCGTATTAATGCGATTTTAGAACAAGTAAATCGTGACAACCGTGGGGCGCAACTTGTGCTATCGCGCACTTCACCACAAATGCTAAAAGCCTTAATGCAAAAAGAAGTGCCGGAGATTGCAGAGCAAATTATCGAGATTCGTGATGTGGCACGTCAACCGGGTGTACGCGCCAAGATTTCGGTCAAAACCAATGATCACCGTATCGACCCAGTGGGCGCATGTATTGGTATGCGTGGTACCCGTATCCAAGCGGTACAGCAAGAGCTTGAAGGTGAGCGTATTGACGTGGTGGTATGGTCGGATGATCCGGTACAGTACATCATCAGCGCGCTAGAGCCTGCAGACGTTGACCGCATTATCTTGGATGAAGACAACAAAACTGCGGACATCATTTTTGCCACCAACGACCAACTTGCTCGCGCAATTGGTTCACAAGGCCAAAATGTTCGCCTAGCATCAGAATTGACTGGTTATCGTCTTAACATGATGTTGGAAGACGAATACAACGCCCAACAAGAGACCGAAACCAAAGTCTACCGTGACCTATTCTACAACCGCCTAGAAGTGGATGAAGACTTGGCACAAGCCTTGGTTGATATCGGCTTTACTACCTTAGAAGAAGTCGCATATGTACCTGCGGAAACTTTCTATGACATCGACGGTCTAGATGACGAAGCCATTGATGCCATTCAAGAGCGCGCAAAAGCCGCTGTGATTGCCGATGAATTGGTCAAACAACAAAATATCAAAGAGCCTAGCCCAGAACTTCTTAATATGGAAGGTATGACGGCAGCATGGGCTTACAAACTCGCCGAGCGTGACATTATCACCCTTGACGATCTTGCCGAACAAGCGATTTTTGACATTCAAGATATTGAAGGTCTTGACGAAAAAACCGCCGGCGAACTTATCATGAAAGCCCGTGAATCATGGTTTAATTAATAATAAAGGTGTATGAATGGCAGATAAAACCGTCAAAGAACTTGCAGATATGACCCAAAAATCAGTCGATGCAATAAAGAAACAACTGGTTGATGCCGGTCTGGCTGCTCGCGGCGACAATGACATCGTCACCGAACGTGAGCAAGAAAAACTGGTGGCTTTTTTACAACAAAGCCATGGCCAGACAGACAAACCGCGTATCAGTATTAACCGCAAAACCACCTCAACCGCTCGCGTCACTGGCACCTCTGGTAAAGCGAAAAGCGTCAATGTTGAAGTGCGTAAAAAAGTCGTGTTTGAAAAACCAAACCCAGAAAAAATCGCAGCTGACTTGGCAGCGCAAAAGCTAGCGGCTGAGCAAGCAGCACAAACAGCACGCGAAAAAGCCGAACAGGCAGCCAAAGAACAAGCGGCCAAAGAACAAGCAAAACGCGCAGCTGAAGAGCGTCAACAAGCTACCTTAGCAGCCATGCGTGCAAACTTAGGCGACAGCAAAAAAGACAGTGCTGAATCAAGCAATGTTAGCGTTGTGGTCAAAAAAGCCAAGCCTGGTAGCGATGCGCCAACTACCACTGTATCTAGCACTGTGGTCAAAAAAGGCGACAAAACTGTTAAAGTTGCGCCGAAAAAAGTCGAAGCTAAGAAAGAAAGCGATGCTGAGCGTAAAGTTCGTGAAGCAGAAGAAGATCGCTTACGTCAAATCGAAGCGGAAAACCGTCGCAAAGCTGCAGAAGAAGCGCAGCAACGTACCCTTGAGCAAATGCGTCAAATGGCAAGCAAATATGCCGACAATGACGCTGAAGCCACTATGGTAGTGCGTAAAGATGAGCCTTTGGCTGAAGGCTTGGTCGGTGCAGCGCTTGAAGATTCGTTTGAAAAAGAACGTCGCGAGATTAAACGCGGTACAACCACCGGCGCTAATAAAAATCGCCGCCGCCGCCGCGAAGACGATGGTGAACAAGAGATTAAAAACCGCAACCGCGGCCTAAAATCATCACAAGCCAACAAGCACAAGTTTGAAAAACCGGTCGAAAAAATTGTTCATAACGTCGAAATCGGTGAAACTATCGTCGTGTCTGAATTAGCACAAAAAATGGCTATCAAAGCGCGTGACGTGGTTAAAACCTTGATGAAAATGGGTGAGCTGGTACGCGAAAGTGAAAGCATTGACCAAGAAACCGCTGCCCTACTCGTTGAAGAAATGGGACACAACCCAGTATTGGTTAGCTCAACGCAAGTTGAAGACTCACTACGTGAAGCCGTTGGCGAAAAGAGCAGTAACATCCAAGCACGCCCACCAGTGGTAACCATCATGGGTCACGTTGACCATGGTAAAACGTCACTATTGGACAAAATCCGCTCGACCAAAGTGGCATCAGGTGAAGCTGGTGGTATTACTCAGCATATTGGTGCTTACCATGTTGAGACCGAGCAAGGTGTTATTACCTTCCTTGATACCCCAGGTCACGCAGCGTTTACCGCAATGCGTTCACGTGGTGCCAAATCCACAGACATCGTGGTACTTGTGGTCGCTGCCGATGATGGCATGATGCCACAGACCGCTGAAGCGATTGACCATGCGCGTGCTGCCGGTACACCAATCATTGTTGCCATCAACAAAATGGACAAAGACAGTGCCGACCCAGACCGCGTCTTAAATGAATTGACCGCCAAAGAAGTTGTACCTGAAGAATGGGGTGGTGATACCCCAGTGGTTAAAGTATCAGCCCTAACCGGTCAAGGTATTGAAGAATTACTTGAAGTGATTCACTTACAAGCCGAAGTTATGGAGCTTGAAGTCGCTACTGATGGTGCCGCACAAGGGGTTGTTATCGAGTCACGTCTTGAAAAAGGCCGTGGTGCAGTTGTAAGCTTACTTGTGAAGCAAGGTACCCTAAACCAAGGCGACCTTGTTCTAGCTGGTGAATACTATGGCCGCGTCCGTGCCATGACTGATGAAAATGGTAACCGTGTTAAATCAGCCGGCCCATCGATTCCAGTTGAGATTTTAGGTTTACCAGATACCCCGGGTGCTGGTAGTGAGTTTATGGTCGTAGACGATGAGAAAAAAGCCCGTGAAGTGGCCGAGTATCGTGCGGTTCGTGAACGTGAACGTGTGCTTGAACGTCAAGCCAAATCACGTCTAGAAAACTTATTTGACCAAATGAATGACGCCAAACTTCCAAGCGTGAACATCATTCTAAAAACCGATGTTCGTGGTACGTTAGAAGCGTTATTGGCATCACTTAATGAACTATCAACCGATGAAGTTAAAGTAAAAGTCATTTCATCAGGCGTTGGCCCGATTTCAGAATCGGATGTGGTATTAGCCGAATCAAGTGAAGCGGTATTACTTGGCTTCAACGTTCGTGCCGATAGCGCAGCAAAACGTAAGGCTGACGAAGCGGGTCTAGATATCCGCTACTACAGCGTCATTTATGGTCTAATTGATGATGTTAAAGCTGCAATGAGTGGTCTATTAGCGCCAGAACACCGCGAGCAAATCTTGGGTATTGCAGAAGTACGTGAAGTATTCCACTCAAGCCGCTTCGGTTTTGCCGCCGGTTGTATGGTTATGGAAGGTACGATTATCCGTAATAAACCAATCCGCGTCTTGCGTGACGACCAAGTCGTCTTTACCGGTCAGCTACAATCATTACGTCGTTTCAAAGATGACGTCAACGAAGTACGTGCTGGTATGGAATGTGGTCTAGCGGTTAAAGGTTATGAAGTTAAAGAAGGCGATAAGATTGAAGTGTTTGAAATCCACGAAGTTAAGCGCACCTTGTAAGCCTATCTTCGTAGACTTCACTTTCGTATCCTTCATGAACTGAATTGTTTTCAAGGTCTAATTAATCCGGTGTTAATTAGACCTTTTTTCTACCATCGGCAACTATAAGGAATAATAATGAATCAACGTTTACAACGCCTCGCCGACCAAATTCAACGGGAACTTGCGGTGCTGATTCGCGACGAGGTGAATGATCCTCGCTTGACCGGTTTTGTGACTATCTCAAGCGTCAAAATCAGCCCAGACTTGGGTTATGCTGATATTTATGTCACCATCATGGAAAAAGCCATGGATGATGCCATGTCTAAGGACTACCATACTGAAAGTCTGCAAGTTTTGAATAACGCAGCAGGTTTCTTGCGCACTGAACTCAGTCATATTTTAAAGACACGCACCACACCGCGCCTTCGTTTCCACTATGATGAAGTAACGGCCAATGCCAACTATATGATGAATTTGATTTCTAAAGCGGTACAAAGCAGCGATAACAATCAAAGCAACGATTAATTTAAAAGCCTTGCTTAGCGCTAATCAACTTATTAAGAAGATGGAATAAATCACAGGTATAAAAAACCCAATCAAACGATTGGGTTTTTTCATTAAACTTACTATTAGATGTTACCACTAAAGGTATCACATTGGTTTGGATCACCGGTTTTTAAGCCTTGGCTAAACCAAGTCATACGTTGTTGACTAGTACCATGGGTGAAGCTGTCAGGAACCGCCACGCGGCCACTTGCTTTCGCTAAACGGTCATCACCGATCTTTTCGGCCGCGTTAATCGCCTCTTCAATATCGCCTTGTTCTAAGAATTGTACTCGTTGTTGGTTACGATTCGCCCAAACACCAGCAAAGCAGTCGGCTTGCAACTCTTGGCGCACGGATAAATTATTGGCTTGCGCTTCAGAGGTCGTACGACTGGCTTCATTCACTTTTTGGCTAATACCCAATAAGGTCTGTACATGGTGACCCACCTCATGGGCAATCACATACGCTTGCGCAAAATCCCCTGCCTTTCCTTGGTTCTGTGCATCACCTGAGTTTTGTTGGTCACCGCTAATACCTAGTTGCTGACTCATTTGTCGAAAGAACGAGGTATCTAAATACACGGTTTGATCCGCTGGGCAGTAAAATGGCCCTGTCGCTGCAGACGCGCTACCACAACCTGAACGTACCGACCCATTAAACAGTACCATTTTCGGCTCTTTATACTGCATATTATTTTCAGTAAAGACCTGACCCCAAACCGCTTCAGTATCCGCTAGCACTACCGAAGCAAAGCGTTGGTCACGATCAGCCGTATTCGGGTCTAGCTGCTGTTGGGTTGCTGTGCCGCCACCATTGGTAACTGATTGGCCCGTACGCATCGCGGTCATCGGGTCCATACCAAATACCAACCATAAGATTAGACCGATAATAATACCACCGATACCTAGACCACCGCCGACGGCTTTACCACCACTAATTCGGACATTCGAACTGCCTTGTCTATCTTCCCATTTCATAAGCTAACCTCTTTCCTCAATCTGCCTTTAATACGACTTAGTGTATTACTGTTTATTGTTTGTTGATTTCTGCTATTGTATGCGATATTTGGCCATCTGGCTGTGTTCAGACTGTATGAAAACGTATGTTTATCGAAGTTATATAGCCATTAAATGTAGCAAAATGCAAATACTTCGTTATTGTTTAACATAAATTTGAACAGAATTAGGCAAATAGCATGCTAGTTAATCATTAAATTCTCATAAATTAATTTGTAAAAAATTTGTAAACCTAACAAAAAAAGATATCCAAACTTTAAAAAGCGTTGTATAATGCATCATTTTCAAATACATCTTAATAAGATATCTTTTTTTAGGGCATTAGATAATCTTACAGTAGACTAATAATAACGTAACATTTGTTACTTTTTGTTACTACCTTCTGTCTGATTTATCGTAAATTTTGCTACTAACCTATTTTATCTTATTATGATTTACGCTAAAATACCGCCTGCTTCATGTCCCGTGTATAGTCTCACTTAAAACACGAATCAACGTTTTAGGTAACGCTGAGTGAATACGGGGTTATTTTCTTAAGGAGAACACGTAATGAACGTTAAATTAATCGCCGTATCAAGCTTGGTTGCCGCTTCACTAGCTATGACTGCTTGTGCTAAAAAAGAAGAAGCTGCTGCTACTACTAACGCTTCAACTGCAGCTTCAACTGTAGTTGTAGAAGCTGCTTCAGCGCCTGCTGTTGCTTCTGCACCTGAAGCTGTTACTGCTTCAACTGCTACTGTAGCTGCTTCAACTGTAGTTGTAGAAGCTCCTGCTGCTGCATCAGCTGCTGCTGCTGGCGCTGAACAAGTTGCTGACGCTGCTGCTTCTGCTGCTGCTCAAGTTGCTGACGCTTCTGCATCTGCTGCTAAATAATTCGATTTCTTATCGAATGAAAAAGGAACGCCAATTGCGTTCCTTTTTTTTGCTTTATATTTATCATTAAAAATATTTAGCAGTAAAAGCAATATCCAATAAAAAACCAACCATATCGGTCGGTTTTTTACTTAAACACGCTGCTAGGCATATTTATTGTTTGACTGGTGTCGCTGGCATAAACTGCCCTGAGTTGACATCAGTACCGCGCGCTTGGTGGTCGTTCTTCAGTGACTTGGCGACTTCAGGTGGCATATAGTTTTCATCGTGCTTTGCTAACACCTCTTTCGCGACAAAGGTCGTGCCATCCATCTCACCCGTGGCGACAATGCCTGAACCTTCTGCAAACAAGTCTGGTAGGATACCTTGGTACGTGACAGGCACGGTAGATTTAAAATCCGTGATTTGGAATTTGACATTTAGGGGATCTGTTGAATCGCGCTGTACACTGCCTCGTACTACCATACCACCAGCACGAATACGCGTTTCTTGCGGTGCTTTACCCTGACTTAAAGCAGTTGGGTCAAAATAATAGTCAGTTTGCTGGCCAATGGCATATACCACTAACACTACCGCAATGACCGCCCCAAATAAGGTTGCCATTACCCACATCAGTTTTTTTTGCCTTACTGCATTCATTGCCATGATATTACCCTTGCAATCTGCCGATTCATTGCGATTAACGTTACTTTACTGATTACTATTATACACGCTTTTTTATGGCTACATTTGCCGATTACACGCAATTAAATAATGATTATTAATTGAGTGACTTAGATAATACTCGGTTATTACTAAGAAATTTTGCACTGACTATCATTATATATCACGTTGACGTGGTACAGACTGACGCTGTTGTTGACGCGCTTGTTGGCGCTCAATATCACGAAATAAATTGCGACGCTGACTGACGCTATAGGCAATAAGCCCTAGTAACCCAAGCCAAGTAATAGCGTAACTTGCCCATACAAAAGCACCATGACCACCCATTGCAAAAAAATCGCTTAGATTGTTAAAGTAAGGCGTCACATTAGGCTCCTTTTTTGCGCAAGCGGCGACATTCATCTATAACCCATTGTTTGGTGCTTTCACGTTGCAAAATCAAGGTATTGGTACGATATAATGCCAATGCCGCAACCAAGAAATAACTGCCCAATAACATAATTAACAGCGGAATATACATATCAGGTGGCATTTTTGGGCGTTCGGTTAAGGTAAAGGTCGCACCTTGGTGCAAGGTATTCCACCAATTGACAGAGTACTTAATAATCGGCAGATTGACTGCACCGACAATAGATAAAATCGCGGCAGCTTTACCACGACTTGCGGTATGTTCAAACGCTGCAAACAGTGCTATCACGCCTGCATACAAAAATGCCAAAATCAGCATTGACGTTAAGCGCGCGTCCCATACCCAATAGGTGCCCCAAGTCGGCTTGGCCCAAATCGAGCCAGTCAACAAACTAACCACACATAAGATAAAGCCAATGGGCGCAAGGGCTTGGGCTACCATATTCGCGGTTTTGATTTTCCACACTAGATAAATCACACCCAACACCGCCATCGCCAAATAAATCGACATAGCGATACCTGCTGCCGGTACGTGGATAAAGATAATCCGGTAGCTATTACCTTGTAGATAATCCGGTGGTGCGAACGCCAATCCCCAAATCGTACCCACCGTCAGTAGGACGAATGCGATAAGCGCGAGGTATTTGACCCAAGGGGAAAAGATACGATAAAACTCTTTGGTTCCCACGGTTTTTAGGAAACCTTGCCACAGTCGACTAAAAAAACCAGGTTTTGGGGTGGAAGTCATTTCTGCCATCACGTTGCCTTGAAAAAACGGAACCAAAATCGGTAAAAGAATAAAAAAGTTGCTAAAATCAATCTGTTATTTTAGCGAGTTTTGATATTTTTTTCATCAAAAATACACTGAATTAACGATGGTAATTCACGCTGCACCTTTAATTATGCTTAGCTAAGTCATGCAATTAGCTTAACCAAGCAAGCTTTAATGAATACGCAATCACCCAAGGTGTGACAATCACCGCCACAATACTGCCTGCTAATAGTAACGCCAAAATTGGTAAGCCATTCATACCCATGGTAAATTGCTCAACTGCCCCTGTGGCAAAAATCAGCACCGGTAACTGCATGGGCAAAGCAATCAGTGGCACCAATACTGCGCCATTTTTGAGGGCTAAGGTTAAGCTACTGGCAATCGCTGATAGACACAATAATAAAGGGCTACCCACCACAATCGAACCGGCTAAGGCAAGCGCTGTCTGACCTGACAAACCAAATAACGGCATTGCTAAGAAGGATAACAATGCAACCATACCCGCACTCGTTAGCCAATGTACCAACAAACGCACCAACACCCACAATGGCAATGATGCACGAGCAACGACCAATTGCGCTAAGGAGCCATTGTCCAATGCAGGGCGAAACAGCATATCCATCCCCATCAGTAGCGACAGCAAACCGGCAATCCATACCGCAGGCACACCCAATTGCTTGAGTAAATTTGGCTCAGTACCCATTGCCAAAGGAAACAAGGTAATAATGATAAGAAACAGTACCAATGGGTATAACCATTGCACCTTGTTTTGTTGTTTGATTTGCCATTCACGCCGCCAAAAATCGGCAAACGTGGCACTCATACTCGCGTTCACATTGCTTGTCGTCATGCTATCCTCACACCATATAGCTGGTTAAATCCAGCTGACGATTGGCCACCGCTAAAGCTTGGTGACTGGTTAATAGAACAGCACCCCCTGCATTGGCAAATTGCTGTAAGATGCGCTCAATTTTTGCCACCATTGCCACATCTAGGGCGGTCAGTGGTTCATCGAGTAACCAAAATGGACAGTGTGCGACTTGCTGCAAGCCAAACCATAATCGCGCCAGTCCAACTCGTCGCGTCTGTCCTGCCGACAATTGATAACAGGCAATCTGTTCATAGCCTGCAAGACCAACCCAATCCAATGCGTCAGCCAAATCGTGCTCGGTCGGCCGAATGCCATACAATGCCAATAAAAAACGTAAATTTTGCTCAACGGTAAGCTGTAAATGAATACCCACTTGATGCCCGATATATAACGGCTGTACCGGCAAACCGGTTTGTCCTTGCCATATCACTTTTCCCTCAATGATAGGAATAAGTCCGGCAAGTTGCATCATGAGCGTGGTTTTACCAGTACCATTTTCACCGATGAGATGGCAGATATCGCCCACTTGTAGCGCAAGATTCACCTCCTCACACAAGGGAGATTCACCACGCTGTACCGTCATATCCTGACAGCTTAGTATTAATTGACGAGTCATGGTACTAGATGGGACATTGTCGTCAAGTCGAGTGGTTATGGGAATAGACTCAGCGCGGGTCATGATAGTATCTCAGTGGAAAGCAAAACAATAATAAACAGTCAAAAATAGTTAGCGTCATTATATACTAAAGCTGCGATTGATAGCGTGATTTGTCATCCTTACCAACTTTTCTATTACCGTAGGGGTTGTTTCAGCCATTGATACACCTTATATACCTTTGGTCTAAATCACAATTATATAACCCACAATGACGCCTAGCGGTGATATTATGGCAGGTCTGATTCGTGATTAGTTGATCTATAGCGACCAAAGTACCGATGACGTCATTAACCCCGTATATAATCTTATTTAGCCTGTCATTTTATCGGTACTACTAAGCTATATCAGTGATCAAACCCCGTAGTAAGCTCACTTGTCATTACAACATGATAAACGTTAAAGCCTTATGAGCATCAAAAAATTATGAGTAAGTTACGCCCGACATTGTGGCAACGTATTAAACAACTGTTTTCGCCAGTTGACTCTACCCCATCCGCTGAAGTCGCTGCTTCACCTGTACTATTGACAAACAATAGTGCCAACGGCAACGCTCAATCAATCGATAGCCGCGACTTACCGAAGTTAGAAAACGCCACCCAAAGCGGCACCGACAAAACCCGTGAACAACATGATGAGCCGATAGTTGTTATCGGCTCAGAGGATGCAATGACAACAGAAAAACTATCAGATTTTCCACCCGAGTGGCTATTAGAATCGCCAATTATGGTCAGTGACATTGAAGCCATGCTAGAGCAATTGGGCTATCAGTTTGTCTACCATCCGGTACAATCCGAGGATGAACAACAAGTTCACCACTTTACCATGCAGGTATCGGATAAAGAACACGAATGGGGCTGTATGGTGCGTTATCTTGGCGAACAACAACTGATGGCTGTGTATAGTATTTTGCCGTTTAGTGTGCCTGAAAGTCATCGCGCTGATATGCTGGCTGTGATTTCATATCTCAACTACGACTTGGTGATTGGTAATTTAGAGATGGATTTGCACGATGGCGAGCTGCGTTTTAAGACCTCACTGGACTTAGAAGTCACGGGCGTGACTGAGATGGCACTCAGCTATTTGTTACAAAGTAATTTTTCGTTGGTGTCGCGTCTATACACCACACTAGAAGAAGTAATTAAAAAGCCTCAACCTGCGGTTGATCTCAATCAAGCGGTTGACCAGTTAATCAACACCCAGCAGGAAAAAACCTTTTATTTGATGACTGAGGCAATTCAATAAGCCGTCTACCCTGGCTTATTTTTACAAGAAAAAAGGTGCCAATAAAGCACCTTTTTTCTATTTACTTATTGTTTATAGGCTTGCTGCCAGTTCGGCACCCTCACGAATCGCACGTTTGGCATCTAACTCGCCCGCCAGTTTTGCCCCACCAATCAAATGATATTGTCCAGTTAAGTTATCGCCAACCTCTGGCATCAAATCATTGACTGATTCTTGTCCGGCACATACCACAATGCTATCCACACGCAATAGCTGGCTGTGACCATCCGGATTGGTAATCCAAATACCCTCATTGGTGATTTTTTCATAGGCGATACCACTGATTTGCTTGACCCCATGTTTGTTGATATGGGTACGATGTACCCAACCAGAGGTCTTATTCAGCCCACTTCCCAACCGACCTTTTTTGCGCTGCATTAGGTAAACTTCGCGCGCAGGGACGATTGGCTCAGGCTTCACTAGCCCACCCTCGGTTTGGTAATTACCCTGGGTATCAACGCCCCATTCTTGTTTCCACGACTCAACGCTTTGTGGGTGCGGCACGGCTACTGGATTGCCGTTACTATCTTTACCAAACGGCTGCACATGGTTTGAGGTCAAAAATTCACTGACATCAAAGCCAATCCCGCCTGCACCAATCACAGCGACTTTTTGCCCCGCTTGTTTTTTACCAGATAATAATTCGGCATAGCTGATGACTTGTGGCAAATCAGCGCCTTCGATTTGTAGACCACGCGGTACCACGCCTGTGGCGATAATCACATCGTCAAACTTGGCCTGTTCAAGCTCCGCTTTGGTCACTTTATGGTTCAGCACCAAGTTAATATTTAGGCTTGTGACCAAGTTTTCAAAATATCGAATGGTTTGATAAAACTCTTCTTTGCCCGGCACGATCTTGGCATAGTTAAACTGTCCACCGATTTTGCCTTGTGCTTCGTACAAGGTCACATTATGACCGCGTTTGGCAAGTACGGTGGCCGCAGATAAGCCCGCCATACCTGCACCAACCACAGCAATATTTTTTGCGGTTTTGACGGGTTTATAGACCAATTCGGTTTCGTAACAAGCTTGAGGGTTGACCAAACAGGTTGAGCGTTTGTTCTCAAAAGTATGGTCAAGACAGGCTTGGTTACAGGCGATACAGGTATTAATCAAATGGGTTTTGCCCGCTTGCGCCTTATTAACCCAATTGGCATCAGCCAAGAATGGGCGCGCCATCTGAATCAAGTCTGCCGTACCATTGGCGAGCAATGTTTCGGCGGTTTCTGGCATATTAATGCGGTTAGCCACCATCACCGGAATCGTCACGTGTTTTTTGACCTCGGCAACGACATTGGCAAACGCAGCACGTGGCACTGAGGTGACAATAGTTGGAATACGCGCTTCATGCCAACCGATACCCGTATTGATAATAGTCACACCTGCCTGCTCAAGCGCTTGGGCAATTTGAATTACCTCATCAATGGTGTTACCATCCGGTACCAAGTCCATCATCGACAGTCGAAAAGTGATAATAAACTCTTTCCCCACCGCATCGCGTACCGCGCGTACGACTGCCAATGGAAACCGCATACGATTTTCTAAGCTACCACCGTATTGATCGGTACGTGCATTGACATGGCGACTCAAAAACTGGTTGAGCAAATAGCCTTCTGAACCCATGATTTCGACACCATCATAACCCGCCAATTTGGCCAGTTTGGCGGTATGCGCAAAGTCCGCAATGGTGCTCTGGATATTTTTTTCGCTCATTTCACGCGGTTTGAAAGGGGAAATCGGTGATTTTACCGGACTGGCAGAGACCACAAACGGGTGATAGCCATAGCGCCCACTGTGCAAAATCTGCATGACCAATTTACTACCGTATTGGTGCGCCGCTTTGGTTAAACGGCGATGGTTAAAGACATCGGCTTTTTGGTTCAGCGTACCGCCAAGTGGGGTTAACCAACCCTCACGATTGGGTGAAATCCCCCCAGTAATCATCATCGCCACCCCACCTTTGGCACGTTCAGCAAAGTAGGCGGCAAGCTTGCCATAGTTAAAAAACCTGTCTTCAAGTCCGGTGTGCATCGAGCCCATGACAATGCGGTTTTTGAGAGTGGTAAACCCCAAATCCAATGGCTCAAAAATATGTGGATATATCATCTCATCATTGACGGTTTGACTAGCGATACGTTGCTCGGTGTCTTGAGATGCTAAAGTATGGGGCGTGTCCAATACTTGGCTTTCAGGCATGGCAGACATAGTACATCCTTATAACAATTATTTATCAATATACAATAGCTCAAATCATAGCACGCTTTATTATGGGCATTTTAAAAAAAATGTGACTGACTGTTTTTACAACGTACGCTTGCTAATTGGCTAATATTGATGCTTTCACCATGACTTACAAAATATGTATTTGCTAGCTGTGCCTAATGTGTCGCAAATCACCGGTAAAAGTAGAAAGTTTATCCTTATAAGATAATATTGGATTTATTACGAGAGAGTCATCACGGTTTATCAGTGTTTCCGCCAAAGCCAAATCATCCCTACCAACAGCCGCATTATCATAAAGTTAGTGCTAGTCTGTCACAACTTTAGTGGATTAGGCTACCAAAATTGACTGATCCTTGTTAAGATAATGGTATTAAATGGATGTTTCCCATGGGCGTTTTTATCGCTAACGTGATTCAGCGCTTAGCCGATAAGTCAAAAATTAACGTGTATTGCATTACCCTTATCAATGACAGGAGTTGTTATGCCAAATTTCCATACAGGGCTTGAAAAAAATCCCGCCAACTACGTTCCACTCACCCCGATTGATTTCATTGAGCGTTCTGCCAAAGTCTACCCACACAAAACCGCAATCGTCTATCGTGATTACCAACACAACGATTTTCGTCAAACTTGGGGTGAAACATTCACCCGCTGCCAACGCATGGCCGACGCGCTAAAAAAACTGGGCGTGGAAAAAGATGACACCGTAGCTGTATTATTACCAAATACCCCAGCCATGGTCGAAGTGGCGTTTGGGGTGCCAATGGCTGGCGCGGTACTTTGTACCCTAAATACCCGTCTTGATATCAATGCCTTGGTATTTTGTTTACAACATAGCGAAGCAAAAGTACTGATTACGGATAGTGAGTTTGAGCCGCATATTGAGCTGATTGAAGAATCTTTCCCAGACTTGATTATTATTCATGCCACTGACCTTGCTGTACCATCACGTGAATTTGGTCAAATGACCTATGAAGCATTTATTGCCTCTGGTACCGATTTAAACAACTGGGAAAAACCTAGCGATGAATGGGACGCGATTGCACTGAATTACACCTCAGGCACCACAGGTATCCCAAAAGGCGTGGTCTATCACCATCGTGGCGCAGCATTGAATGCGATTTCTAATATTTTAGATTGGGATATGGCTAAGCACCCGGTCTATCTATGGACATTACCACTGTTCCACTGTAACGGTTGGAGTTTCCCGTGGACGATTGCTGAACGTGCCGGTGCTAACGTATGCTTGCGCAAAATCGATGCGGATTTGATTCTACGCTTGATTGCGGATGAAACCGTGACTCACTACAGCTCAGCACCTATTGTCCACAATATGATTGCCAATGGCAGTGATGAACTCAAAAAAGCCATCAAGCACGAAGTACGTTGTAACGTTGCCGGTGCGCCACCGCCCGAAAGCCTATTACAAAAAATGGAAGAAATGGGCTTTAACATCACCCATGTATATGGCTTAACCGAAGTATATGGACCTGTGACATTTTGCGTTGAGCACCCAGAATGGCAAGACCTACCCGTCAGCGAACGCGCCGCACTAAAGTCACGCCAAGGTCTTAACTCACACTTATTGGCTGGGTTTGATGTATTTAAACAAGGCACTACCGAGCCGGTTGCGGCCGATGGTCAAGAAATGGGCGAGCTTGCCATCCGTGGCAACATGGTAATGAAAGGCTATCTAAAAAACCGTAAAGCAACTGCTGAAGCCTTTGAAGGTGGTTGGTTTAAAACCGGTGATTTGGGTGTCAAATACCCAGATGGCTATATCAAAATTATGGATCGTCTAAAAGACATTATTATCTCTGGTGGTGAGAATATCTCATCAATCGAGATTGAAAACGTGCTGTACAAGCTACCACAAGTCGCCAGTTGTGGCGTGGTCGCTGCGCCACACGAAAAATGGGGTGAAGTACCAGTCGCATTCATCGAAATTGCACCAGGTGCGACACTAGATCGCGATACCGTCATCGCGCATTGCCGTCAGCACTTGGCAGGTTTCCAAGTGCCGAAGCATATTATCTTTGCTGAGATTCCAAAAACTTCGACCGGTAAGGTGCAGAAGTTTGAATTACGCCAAGCCGCTCGTTCATTGGCGCATGAAGAACCCAAAGTTACCCACCATCATGCAAGTCAAGCACCGGCGACCCCTGCTACTGACACATCAGCTATAGATGCAAACCCACCAGCATAATCTGGTCTGATGCAAGTTATCATTGTTTAAGCAAAAAAAAGCTGGGTCATCACCATGACCCAGCCTAAACTTCCCGACCCACCCCTTAATCCTTTTATTACATCTTACAATGTTCAGATAGCTATTTCCTTATCGCTACTTGTAGTCGTTTACATTCAACTCAATACTTTTTCAGCTGTTATAAAAAATGAATTTATTTGACTCTCTTTTTTCTCTGCTACTTACATAGTTACTATTTTGGCTGCTATCAAGTGGCGGATATTAACCCGCCAGTTTGATTGTTATTGAGATTTTTTAAGTTGCCTACTTGGACTTGGCGGTTACTTATTTGGCTAAGGTAGCTTTAAAAATCAGCATACCGGTGAGCATTGAAGCGAGAAACAACAAACCTTGCCATGCGCCTGTACTAGCAAGTACGACCCCTGGCGCTGGACAGATACCTGCGATACCCCAACCGATACCGAACAAGCTTGAACCGATAATCAAGCGCTTGTCAATTTGCGTTGCTGATGGCAGTTGGAATTCGGTAGCCAAGAATGGATGCTTCCAACGTTTCGCAATAGTATAACCGATAAGTGCCACAAATAGCCCACCCCCCATCACCAATGCCAATGAAATATCCCATTGACCGAATAAGTCTAAGAAGTTTTGTACCTTGGCCGGGTTAGCCATACCGCCGATGATAAGACCAAAACCAAAAATCAACCCCGCGATTAAAGCGACTAATAGTTGCATACTGTTCCCCCTATTATCCCTTAGATTAAACCTAATACATGGCGACCGATATACACGGTCAAAAAGCCCAACAGCATAAAGGTCAAGGTTGCTACCATTGAACGCTTCGATAAGCGCGCATTACCGCAAATACCATGACCACTGGTACAACCCGAACCCAAACGCGTACCAAAACCTACAATCAAGCCGCCCAAAATATAAATCCAAGGCGATGACGCTACTGTAATGGGCGGTAACTCAGCAAATAACTGATAAATCCAAGGCGATGCCACCAAACCAATGATAAACGCCCATTGCCATTTCATATTAAAGGTTTTAACCGATAACAGATTGGCAATGATACCGCTCATGCCTGCAATACGGCCATTGAACCACCATAATAGGACACTGGCTAAACCAATTAAAATACCGCCCACCAAAGATATCGGTGTAAAATTTGCCCAATCAATCATCAAAAATCCCCTCACAATAATATATGCTTTATATATTATATGTTTTTATATTATATTCAAGTGAACTCATTAATTTTTTACAAAAATATATGCGTCATATAATGTCGTATTGTCGTAAATCACTACTTCTTTTCTTGACAAAATTTGCTATGATAAGCACATCAAAAGGTCGTATCTCGACCTCATTTCACTATTGTCACATTATACCGCTAGTTTATTTTATTCATTCTATCTCATATTCATTTAAAGGAGTCCGCAATGGACGAAAACAAAGCCAAAGCCTTGACCGCGGCACTGTCACAAATCGAAAAACAATTTGGTAAGAACACTATCATGCGTCTAGGCGATGAGTCAGCGCGTCAGCATGTGGACGTGGTATCGACTGGCTCACTTGGTTTGGACATTGCTTTGGGTATTGGTGGCCTACCAAAGGGACGTATCGTTGAGATTTATGGCCCAGAAAGTTCAGGTAAAACTACCCTAACATTACAAACCATCGCCCAATGCCAAAAACAAGGCGGTACGTGTGCCTTTATCGATGCCGAACACGCCCTTGACCCTGTATATGCCAAAAAACTGGGGGTCGATGTCGATAACCTACTGGTTACCCAACCGGATAATGGCGAGCAAGCGCTTGAGATTACCGATATGTTAGTACGTTCTGGCGCGGTCGATATGATTGTCGTTGACTCGGTTGCTGCCCTGACACCAAAGGCTGAAATCGAAGGCGAAATGGGCGATAGCCACATGGGCTTACAAGCACGCTTAATGAGCCAAGCCTTACGTAAAATCACCGGTAATGCCAAACGCTCGAACTGTATGGTAATTTTCATTAACCAATTACGTATGAAAATTGGTGTGATGTTCGGTAGCCCTGAAACCACCACGGGCGGTAACGCACTTAAGTTTTATGCTTCTGTGCGTTTGGATATTCGCCGTATCGGCTCCGTCAAAGAAGGCGATGCCGTGGTCGGTAACGAAACCAAGGTCAAAGTGGTTAAAAACAAATTGGCACCACCATTTAAAGAAACCAAGTTTGACATCATGTATGGCTCAGGCACTAACTATTTGGGCGAAGTCATTGACCAAGCGGTTGATTTAGATTTGGTGAAAAAATCAGGTGCGTGGTACAGCTACAACGATGCCAAAATCGGCCAAGGTCGCGCTAACTCGATTCGCTATTTGGAAGAAAATCCAGCGATTATGCAAGAGATTGAAGCCAAAGTCCGCGCTGAGAAACTCGGTAGTACCACGCCTGTGGTTGAAGATGACCACCATGTTGAGCCACCAGAGTTTGTCGAAGGCATGGAATAATCGGTTCCGTATTAATAAAACCCTAGTCTTGACTGGGGTTTTTGTTATTTGTATAGGTAACATACGCTCATGACCCATACCAAGCCCTCGAATTCGCCTCTCTCAGATACCCAACTGGATAACTCTACTACGAAAGCTAGTGATGTGTCTGAGGCGACCGCAAACACCTTATTGGCGAACTTGCAACGCCAACTCATGAGTGAGGAAGAACGCCAAGCCTATCGCGATAAGGTCAAAGGTGAGGCGTATATGCGTTGGTTGGCATTTTATTACCTTGGCCGTCGTGAACAGTCACAAAAAGAACTTAGAGAAAAACTTCTCGCCAAAGACTGTGACCCTGAAGCCGTCGAAACATTATTGCTAGAATTTGCACAAGAGGGCTATCAATCCGATGATCGTATGACCTCAGCGCTGATCAAAGACGGTATCACAAAAAAACACGGCACCATTCGTATCTATCAAACCCTCAAAAAACATGGACTGACGACCATTAAATCCGCCAATGCGATTAACACTTGGATTGAAGAACACACGGATTTCTTTAGCGATTTATTGGTCAATGATATTGAGGATACCGATAACACGCCACAAGATGACGCTGCTGAAATTTATGAAGTGGATTGGCTTGCCCAAGCGGTGGCAGCACGGGTACGAAAATACGGTGATGCCATCCCGACAGAGCCTAAAGAAAAAG
>CALJUC010000152.1 GCA_937975585.1 uncultured Moraxella sp.
CCTCAATGTGTGGCTTCATCAAGATACCTTTATCGGTACCACAATCAGGCTGGGTAATAACCAAGTCTTGTGCCACGTCAACTAGACGACGGGTTAAGTAACCTGAGTTTGCCGTTTTCAACGCGGTATCGGCCAAACCTTTACGCGCACCGTGGGTTGAGATGAAGTACTGTAATACGCTCAAACCTTCACGGAAGTTTGCTTTAATTGGGGTTTCGATGATTGAGCCATCTGGCTTAGCCATCAAACCACGCATACCCGCTAACTGACGAATCTGTGCTGCACTACCACGAGCACCTGAGTCCGACATGATATAAATCGAGTTAAACGATTTTTCTTTCTCTTGTTCACCGTCACGGTTGATAACTGTGTCTTGTGACAAGTTGTCCATCATGGCTTTAGCGATTTGGTCATTGGTACGTGACCAAATATCAATCACTTTGTTATAACGTTCACCAGCGGTTACGAAACCTTGTTCGAACTGTTGCTCAATCTCGCGTACTTCAGCGTCAGCGGCAGCAATGATGGCGTTTTTGGTTGGTGGAATAACCATATCTTCCATACCGATTGATACACCTGATAAGGTCGCTTGGGCGAAACCTAGGTACATCAATTGGTCAGCGAACATAACACTGTGCTTCACACCCATTTTGCGATAGCAAGAGTTGATAAGCTTAGCGATGTTCTTTTTGGTCATCTCTTTGTTAACTTCATCGAAACTCATACCTTTTGGCGTGATGTTCCAAATCAAACAACGACCTGCAACGGTATCAACCATATTAAAGGTTTCAGTGGCATTGCCTTCATCGTCATACGTGGTTTCTTCAACACGCACTTTGATTTTCGCATTGACGCTTAAATCGCCTGTACCTAACGCACGATACACTTCTTTAACATTAGCAAAGGTCATGCCTTCGCCTTTGGCATTCACATGTGAACGGCTGATATAGTACAAGCCCAATACAACGTCTTGTGACGGGGTAATAATCGGCTCGCCATTCGCAGGCGACAAGATGTTGTTGGTCGACATCATCAAGGCACGGGCTTCAAGCTGTGCTTCCAAGGTCAACGGTACGTGTACCGCCATTTGGTCACCGTCGAAGTCGGCGTTGAACGCACTACAGACCAATGGGTGTAACTGAATCGCTTTACCTTCAATCAATACAGGCTCAAACGCTTGTAGACCCAAACGGTGAAGGGTTGGCGCACGGTTAAGTAGTACTGGGTGTTCACGAATCACGCTCGCAAGCATATCCCAAACGGCTGGCTCTTCACGCTCAACCATTTTCTTAGCCGCTTTAATAGTCGTTGCGATACCATTTTGTAGTAGTTTTGCGTAAGTAAATGGCTTGAATAGCTCCAATGCCATTTTCTTTGGCAAACCACATTGGTGTAGACGTAGGTATGGACCCACGGTAATAACCGAACGACCTGAGTAGTCAACACGTTTACCCAATAAGTTTTGACGGAAACGACCTTGCTTACCTTTAATCATGTCAGCAAGTGATTTCAATGGGCGTTTGTTGCTACCCGTAATCGCACGACCGCGACGGCCGTTGTCTAATAGTGCATCAACAGACTCTTGTAGCATACGTTTTTCGTTACGTACGATAATGTCTGGTGCGTTAAGCTCTAATAAGCGTTTGAGACGGTTATTACGGTTAATCACGCGACGATATAAATCGTTCAAATCAGAAGTCGCGAAACGACCACCTTCCAACGGTACCAATGGACGTAAATCCGGTGGCAATACTGGTAGGATAGTCATGACCATCCATTCTGGCTTGTTGTTTGAATCACGGAATGATTCAAGTAGTTTCAAGCGTTTTGACATTTTTTTGAGTTTGGTTTCTGAACCGGTATTCGGAATTTCTTCACGAAGTTGGTCAATTTCCAAATCAACGTCGATGTCACGTAGCAAGTCTTGAACTGCTTCCGCGCCCATTTTGGCAGTGAATTCATCACCAAACTCTTCAAGGGCTTTGAAGTAGTCTTCGTCATCCAATAACTGGAATTTTTCTAAACCAGTTAGACCAGGATCGGTTACTACGTAGCTTTCGAAGTACAATACGCGTTCGATATCACGCAAAGTCATATCAAGCAATAGACCGATACGGCTTGGTAATGATTTCAAGAACCAAATGTGGGCGACTGGGCTAGCCAATTCGATGTGACCCATACGCTCACGACGTACTTTCGCCGCCGTAACTTCAACGCCACATTTTTCACAGATAACGCCTTGGAATTTACGGCGTTTGTATTTACCACACAAGCATTCGTAGTCTTTGACTGGGCCAAAGATTTTGGCACAGAATAGACCATCACGCTCTGGTTTGAACGTACGGTAGTTGATGGTTTCAGGCTTTTTCACTTCACCATGTGACCAAGATTTGATGGTATCTGGCGATGCTAGAGAAATTTGAATGCTGTCGAACTCTTGCGTAGCAGCGTCCGCAGGGCTTTTCATAATATCGAGTAAGTCTTTCAAACTGTTTCTCCATTTATGAGCCTAGTTAATAATGAACTAGGCTATTGGTTAATCGTTATCAATGGTTCTTTGGGCAAAAAACTCAAGTCAGACTGCCCACAAAGGCAAAATTAGTTTTTGCTTTTGCTGTAGTCTTTCAACTCGATATTAATACCTAACGACTTGATCTCTTTAGTCAAGACGTTAAATGACTCTGGCATACCTGGCGCCATGTTTTGCTCGCCATCTACGATGTTTTTGTACATACGGGTACGACCTTCAACGTCATCCGATTTCACGGTTAACATTTCTTGTAGGGTATATGCTGCACCGTATGCTTCAAGTGCCCACACCTCCATCTCACCGAAACGCTGACCACCGAACTGGGCTTTACCACCCAATGGCTGTTGCGTGACTAATGAGTATGAACCGGTTGAACGCGCATGCATCTTGTCATCAACCAAGTGGTTCAATTTCAGCATGTACATGTAACCCACGGTCACTGGACGGTCAAACTGTTGACCAGTACGGCCATCAAATAAGACCTGCTGACCAGAAGTCGGCATACCAGCAAGCTCTAACAAGCCTTTGATTTGGTCTTCGTGCGCACCGTCAAACACGGCAGTACCCATAGGGACACCAGCACGTAGATTTTGTGACATTGCGATGACTTCATCATCACTCAAGCTGTCTAAGTCTACTTGCTCACCACCGATTTGGTTATATAGTTTGTCCAAGAATTCACGTAACTCACCAACTGCGGCTTGTTGCTTCATCATTTGGTCAATCTTGATACCTAGACCTCGAGCAGCACCACCCAAGTGGGTTTCAAGGATCTGACCCACGTTCATACGTGATGGTACACCTAGTGGGTTTAGTACGATATCAACTGGGTTACCGTTCTCATCGTATGGCATGTCTTCGACTGGCATGATGCGTGATACCACACCCTTGTTACCATGACGACCCGCCATCTTATCACCCGGTTGGATACGACGTTTAACCGCTAGATAGACTTTAACGATTTTTTGTACGCCATGGGTCAAGTCATCGCCTGCGGTCAATTTACGTTTTTTCTCAGTAAATTTCTCATCGATTTCTTTTTGTTTGTCAGTTAAGAAATCAGCGATTTGGGTCAAGCGCTCAGCGGTATCTTCTTGAATTGGTTGGATATCCAACAAGGTTTCAAGTGACATATCAGTCATGTTAGCAAGTGTTAATACCGTACCTGATTTTAGACCCGCACCACCACTGACTGTTTGACCATCAAGCAAGCTGATGATACGACCACGTGCCGCGTTTTCGAAGATACGTAGTTCTTCTTTTAAGTCTTTGCGATAGCTATCAAGCTGCGCTTTTTCAATGGCTTGCGCGCGGCTGTCTTTTTCAACGCCATCACGGGTAAAGACTTGTACATCAATAACCGTACCTTTGGTGCTTGATGGTACACGTAATGACGTGTCTTTTACGTCAGCGGCTTTTTCACCGAAAATTGCACGAAGTAGTTTTTCTTCTGGGGTTAGCTGCGTTTCACCTTTTGGTGTTACTTTACCCACCAAGATGTCGCCACCTTCAACTTCCGCACCGATGTACACGATACCGGCTTCGTCAAGGTTCGCAAGCGCTGCTTCACCCACGTTTGGAATATCGGCAGTGATTTCTTCAGTGCCTAGTTTGGTATCACGCGCCACACAGGTTAATTCTTGAATGTGAATAGTCGTGAAACGGTCTTCTTTTACCACACGCTCAGATAGCAAAATCGAGTCTTCGAAGTTGTAACCATTCCATGGCATGAATGCCACGCGCATGTTTTGACCCAAGGCCAACTCACCCAAGTCAGTTGATGGACCATCCGCCAAGATATCCCCACGAGCGACTTCATCGCCTAGGTTGACAATGATGCGTTGGTTGATACAGGTGTTTTGGTTCGAACGCGTGTATTTAACCAAGTTATAGATATCAATACCCGCTTCACCCGCTTGCATCTCGTTTTCATTAACTTTGATGACGACACGGCTCGCGTCAACGTCCATGATAGTACCGCCACGTTTAGCGGTCACACACACACCCGAGTCGCGTGCGACGTGACGCTCCATACCCGTACCAACAAGCGGTTTGTCAGAACGTAAAGTCGGTACTGCCTGACGTTGCATGTTGGAACCCATCAAGGCACGGTTAGCATCGTCATGCTCCAAGAATGGAATCAAGCTTGCCGCTACTGATACAACCTGACGGGGTGATACGTCCATATGCGTGACTTTATCTGGTGCCATACGCACAAATTCACCATAGTTACGTACTGATACGTAGTCTTCGGTCAAGTTACCCGCTGCATCTACTGGTGAGTCAGCTTGTGCAATCACAGTACCCACTTCTTCAATCGCTGATAAGTATTCGATTTCGTCAGTAACTTTGCCATCAACCACTTTACGATATGGGGTTTCTAAGAAACCAAATTCGTTAGTTTTGGCATACACTGCCAATGAGTTAATCAAACCAATGTTTGGACCTTCAGGCGTTTCAATCGGACAGACACGACCATAGTGGGTCTGGTGTACGTCACGTACCTCAAAGCCTGCACGTTCACGGGTCAAACCCCCTGGGCCAAGCGCCGATACACGGCGTTTATGGGTGATTTCTGACAATGGGTTATTTTGGTCCATGAACTGTGAAAGCTGTGATGAACCAAAGAACTCTTTAATCGCGGCCGCCACTGGTTTTGAGTTAATCAAGTCTTGTGGTGACAAGTTGTCTGATTCAGCATTACTCAAACGCTCTTTTACGGCACGTTCAACACGTACTAGACCCACACGGAATTGGTTTTCCGTCATCTCACCCACTGAACGCACACGACGGTTACCTAAGTGGTCGATATCATCGACTTCACCACGGCCATCACGGATTTCGATTAAAGTTTTTAATACATCGATGATGTCATCGTTGGTTAAAACACTGCGCTCGCGCTGTAGGTCTGGATCGTTGGTTGGCTCGTATGGACGACCCAAACGACGGTTGAACTTCATACGACCAACGTTTGACAAGTCATAACGATCCGCATTAAAAAACATTGATTCAAATAATTTTTCTGCGGTTTCTAAGGTCGGTGGCTCGCCTGGACGCATCACTTTATAGATTTCGATAAGTGCTTCTTCACGAGACATCGCGGTATCAGCACGCAAGGTATCAGCAATGTATGAACCATGGTCGATGTCATTGGTAAACAAGATATCGAATTCTTTGATGCCGTTATTGCTGATTTTGACCAAGGTTTCATGGTCGATTAACTGATTAGCGCGAGCGATGACTTCATCATCAACCACAATATCCTGCGCCAAGATGCGCTCATACAAGTACTCATCAGGTACTGGCAGTTTGGTCATACCAGCCTGTTCAATTTTACGAATACCGCGTGCGTTAATACGCTTGCCCTGTTCAACAATCACTTCACCCTCTGGTGAAACGATATCAAACTGTGCCATCTCACCGCGCAAACGATCCGCAATTAAGTCGATTTCGAACTGTTCAGCACCTTTGTATACGCGGCTCTTTTCGTAGAACGCATCAAGGATTTGCTGAGTATTCATGCCAATCGCATGTAAAATCACGGTCGCAAGCAATTTACGACGACGGTCAATACGAGCGAATACCAAGTCTTTGGCATCAAATTCAAAATCTAACCATGAACCACGGTAAGGGATAATACGTGCGTTATAGAGCACTTTACCGCTTGAGTGTGATTTACCTTTGTCATGGTCAAAGAAAACACCTGGCGAACGGTGTAGCTGAGACACGATAACACGCTCAGTACCGTTAATCACGAAAGTACCGTTTTCGGTCATCAATGGGATTTCGCCCATGTACACGCTTTGTTCACGGATGTCTTTAATCGCAGCTTTCGCGTCTTTATCTTTGACATCTTTGTCTTTGATAACTAAGCGAATTTTAACGCGTAACGGCGCTGCATAAGTTGAACCGCGAGTGATACATTCACGTACGTCGAACTCTGGCGCACCTAGATAATACTCTACAAATTGCAGTTCAGCATTACCGGTATGGCTTTCGATTGGGAAAATCGAGGTAAACGCCGCTTGTAAACCAATGTTTTCGCGACCTTTTGGCTTTTTATGTTCTTGCAAAAATTGCTCATAAGAGTCCACCTGGATTGCCAATAAATATGGCACATCCATTACGGTGGGCAATTGGGCAAAACTTTTACGAATGCGTTTTTTTTCAGTATACGAGTATGCCATTAAAAGTCCTTAAACAGTCAACGCGTTAATGCCTACCCAAACGTTAATCAAATAGATAATCAGCCTAAAAACAGGCTTCTCCCATAACTTGCTTAACGATGGAATCAATCATAATGACGACTTCGCTCAAGGTGGCTGCCAGCGACCAAGCCTTAAACAAGGTGTCAAATAAATTTTTTAAATGCTAAAAACGACAAAAAGCCAACCACCAATCGGTGCTTAGCCACTAGGATTAATCAATAAACACTGGGTTTACTACTAGCATGGAACAAAAGTGTCCTTTGTAAATGTGTCACGTCTGACACAAAAGGTCAAGATTACCATTATACAATAAAAAAGCTACTATTGCAACCGCAATAGTAGCTTTTAGAAGTTATGCTAGTTAAAGCATGGTCTATTAGAATTATTTCAATTCTACAGTTGCGCCAGCTTCTTCTAGTTTTTTCTTCAATTCTTCAGCTTCAGCTTTCGCTACGCCTTCTTTAACGTTCGCTGGAACGCCTTCAACTAGGTCTTTAGCTTCTTTCAAGCCTAGGCCAGTTGCTTCACGTACTGCTTTAATTACGCCAACTTTCTTGTCGCCGAAACCAGTCAATACAACAGTGAAGTCGTCTTTTTCTTCAGCAGCAGCGCCAGCGTCGCCACCAGCTGCAGGAGCAGCAGCCAATGCAGCAGCTGATACGCCGAATTTTTCTTCCATTGCAGAGATAAGCTCTACGATTTCCATTACGGTTTTTTCTGCGATTGCATCAAGGATTTCTTGGTTAGTTAATGCCATGATAAATGTTCCTAAATAGGTGAATAAGGTTAGTTAAAACGAAAGTGAGTGTGCTGATTAAGCCGCTTCGCCTTCCATTTTGTCGCGTAATGCCGCAAGAGTACGAGCAAGCTTGCCAGCGGCGGCTTCTTTCATAGTACCCATCAAGCGTGCAATCGCTTCGTCGTAAGTTGGTAACGTTGCTAAACGGTCGATATTTTTAGCGTCGATAAACTCACCAGCAAAGGCTGCGCCTTTAATCTCAAATTTGTCGTTACCTTTTGCAAATTCTTTGAACAAACGTGCAGCAGCACCTGGGTGTTCAGTTGAGAATGCGATTAAGGTAGGACCCACGAATACATCGTTTAATACTGCATAATCAGTATCAGCCAATGCACGACGTAACAAGGTGTTACGTACGATACGCATATCAACACCCGCAGCGCGAGCATCTTTACGTAATTGGGTCATTTTGCCAACGGTTACACCGCGAGCATCAGCGACAACAGCAGATAAAGCACCTTTGGCAGATTCACTTACTTCAGCAACAATCGCTTGTTTGTCTTGAAGATTTAATGCCATGGGTTGTCTCCATATTACTTAATAAGGCAATCACAAAAAGCATGATTGCCAGTGATTACGGTGTTATCAAGATTTGATAACTTTCCGTCTGCGTAGGCCGTCAAACGGACGATTAAACAAAGTGATAACCATTTTAGAAACGGTAACAAGCTTTGAACCTACGGTCTTAGACAGCACAACCCGTGTGCTGAACTAAATTGATAAAATTGATAAATACGTTATTTATTACAGTAAAGCAAAATTATGCGTTACGGTAAGGTACGGCATCAATTGCTACACCTGGGCCCATTGTGCTAGACAAGGTGATTTTCTTGATGTAGATACCTTTTGAAGTAGCTGGTTTAGCACGTTTCAAGTCGTTGATCAATGCGCGAGCATTTTGTTCGATTTGGTCAGCGGTGAAGCCAACTTGACCGATAGTCGCGTGGATGATACCCGCTTTGTCAACACGGTATTGTGCCTGACCTGCTTTGGTGTTTTTAACCGCTTCAGCAACGTTTGGCGTTACAGTACCAACTTTTGGGTTTGGCATTAAGCCACGTGGACCCAAGATAGTACCTAACTGACCAACCACACGCATTGCGTCTGGTGATGCGATAACCACGTCAAAGTCCATGTTACCGGCTTTGATGCTTTCTGCTAGGTCTTCAAAACCAACGATATCTGCGCCCGCTTCTTTAGCAGCGTCAGCAGCCGCGCCTTGTGCGAATACAGCAACGCGTTTGGTTTTACCAGTACCTGCAGGTAGGTTGGTAGCACCACGAACCACTTGGTCTGATTTACGTGGGTCAACACCTAGGTTAACGGCGATGTCGATAGACTCTTTGAATTTTGCAGGTGGCAAGCTGTTAAGAATGTTCACTGCTTCTTCAAGGGTGTACTGTTTTTCAGCGTCGAATTTTTCAGCAATTGCTTTTTGACGTTTAGTTAATTTTGCCATGTTACACGCCCTCCACGTCAATGCCCATTGAGCGAGCAGTACCAGCAAGGGTACGAATCGCAGCGTCTAAGTCAGCAGCAGTCAATTCAGCAGTTTTGGTTTTTGCGATTTCTTCTAACTGTTCACGAGTCACTTTACCAACTTTGGTTTTGTTTGGAACGCCAGAACCTTTCGCGGCACCCGCTGCTTTGCGAATTAAGAACGCTGCAGGTGGTGATTTCATGATGAAAGTGAAAGATTTGTCGTTGTAAACAGTGATCTCAACTGGAACTGGTAGACCTGGTTCCATGCTTGAAGAAGCGGCGTTGAATTCTTTACAGAACGCCATGATGTTTACACCTTTTTGACCCAATGCTGGACCAATAGGTGGTGACGGATTAGCTTTACCAGCTGGCACTTGTAGCTTGATGTAGCCATCAATCTTTTTAGCCATGATAGACTCCTGTTATGGGTGCAAACGCTAGTTTAGTAAACTAGCTCCCCGTGGTTAACATGCCAAATTGCAAATTCGAAGATGACATGACGATAAAAATTAAAGTGCCATATTATAATGACTTTTTGCTTTAAGATAAAGCGAAAGTTTTTATAATGTGGCACATTTTTTGATCTATTTTGATCTAAAAGTTATTCAGCTAATTAACACTTCTCAGATCCTGGCAAAATGGCTTTACCATAGATAGGTTTAGATTAGCTAATTTTTTCAACTTGTTTGAATTCAAGCTCAACTGGCGTTGGACGATTGAATACATTGACGGTCAACTGTAGGCGTGATTTTTCGTAATCCACTTTTTCCACCAAACCTTTAAATTCAGTGAATGGGCCATCAATAACCAACACTTCTTCACCTGGTTCGAACAAGGTTTTTGGACGTGGGCGATTTTCGTTGGTATTTAAGCGATTAAGAATCGTGTCCGCTTCTTTTTGGGTAATCGGTGCTGGGTTCTCTGGTGTACCACCGATGAAGCCCATGACGCGTGGACAGTCTTTGACCAAGTGCCAAGTATTGTCATTCATGTCCATTTCGATAAGCACATAGCCTGGGAAGAATTTGCGCTCTGATTTGCGTTTTTTGCCATCGCGCATTTCGATGACTTCTTCGGTTGGGACAAGCACTTGTCCAAATGATTCTTTGTACTCACTACGGTTGATACGCTCGGTTAGCGAACGTTGCACCTGTTTTTCAAAGCCTGAAAATGCTTGCACGATATACCAACGCATGGCTACTCTTCCTTTTTCTAGCGGTGTAAAACGGATAAGACAAACGACCAAATAGTCGCTTGCCAAAATACATAAAAACCCACCTAAGTGGGCTTTATCAATCAACAATGGGCTTTATTAATCAATTATTAGCAAAGTATCGTGAAGTGTCACCCATCTAGCCAATAACAAAACGAATCAGTTCACTAAATACCAAATCCATCACCCAAACCAATAACGCTAAAATAGCGGTTACCACAGTAACTTGCCAAGTATAAGTGGTGGTTTCTTGTTTTGACGGCCAAGTGACACGGCGCAGCTCAACACGTGAATCTAACAACAAGGTTTTGAATGCTTGACCTTGGTGCGTCAATGCCAATGCACCTAAAGCCACAATAATCAACGCTGCGATGACACCAATACGTGTCCACACATTACTTGCTGGTTGCCAATAAGCGGGTAGATATTGATTAACTAAGGTCGCAGCAATCAGCGCAACAATAGCAAATAACCACAAGGCAATGTCTTTACCAGAATGACGCTTGGCAACTTCAATCGCAGTGGTAGATTGGGTAACAGCTTGGTTAGTAGACAGACGTTCCTTTTCGCCAGTAAGGTCTGCTAGTTTTTTCTCTAGCATCTTTTTCATAAGGCTATCCTGTCTGAATTTTAATTACCAAATGTGTCAATGAATTACAATGATATGTATCTTGTGGCGTGTTGTTATTATCCACTTGGGCTTTTGCATATAACCCGATACAAGAATATGGCAGGCGATGTAGGACTCGAACCTACAACCCTCGGTTTTGGAGACCGATGCTCTACCAATTGAGCCAATCGCCTTTAATTGCTGGGAGTTGGTATTATAGCTAGTTTTTTTTTGATTGCAAGGGGGTTTTGCAAATTTTCTTACGAATCGTAATGTTTAGGTCAGTTTAGCCAATCACGGATAAGATTTCGGCGCGTAACACATGCGAATCCGGCATCCCAGTCGCGTGATACCGCATCATAGGAATACCTGCACTACTCACTGCTTTGTCCTTTTTGGCATCTTGTTGCTGTCTGCGCTGGTTTTGGTGCGTCCAATCATCAAGCTCTATCGCGACCAACACGGTTTGGCTATCAGGCGCGACAATCACATAGTCTACGCTCATACGACAAATGCGGTTGAACCAAAAACTGGCATCGACATCATCTGCGTCAATCGGTGCTATCATGCGTGACAATTGGACTTGGCTGAAAATCAGATACTCAGGCAATGCTTGCTGCAATCGCTGAAAAAACCGAACTTCGGTATCCGTCATCAGCGGCATCGGCTCAAACGGAAATACCGCTAATTCATCACCCTGAACAGGTTTTGGTGCTTCTGATTGGGTATTCGGTGATTGAGGCTGTTTGACAAGTCCTAATAACAGCAAAAATAGTAAAAATGTTACAACAAGTACCACTAAGATTGTCACTGACGCTTAACCACCACTTTAAAATGTAAACTATTACCAATATAAAACCCAAGCATTACTCGCTTTGAGTTTTGGATCACTATTGACCTTGTCTTTCAGGGCTAATGCCGCCACTTTGCCGTTCTCTGGCCCTACCACGACACGTACACCGCGACTGGTCTGACTGGTTTTTACCTTATAACCCGCAGCTTTTAGCTCTTTCACAATTTCATCGGCCTTTTTTTGGTCAGTCGCTAACGCTACTTGAACCCCGAACGTACCTTTTGCATCTGTTTCTTTGACAGTGTTGCGCGCTTCTTGAAGTTTTTGCTGTGCGGCTTGGTATTTTTGTTTTTTCTGGGCTTCTTGCTGCGCTTGTTGCTGTAAGCGTTGTACCTGTGCCACTGATGGAATCGTGAGGTTCTGCCCCACGCGCAATGAAGCGTTCTTGTTCAGGTTGTTCGCTGCGGCTAAGGCTTCGACAGGCACATTATAACGGCGAGATAAACCGATTAAGCCCTCACCGGCTTTGACTTGGTAACTTCCGGTTGGCGTGGTAGTAACTGGCTTAGTCGCGGCTTTTTCTGTTTTTTCTGTAGTCACTACAGGTTTGGCTGATTTTGCTGTTGTGGTTTCTTTGACAACTGGCGTAGGTGCTACAGGCTTACTCTCAGCTTTAGGTGTTGAATTGGCCGTGGTGTTGGCTAAGTTTTTTTTAACCTCAGTTTGGGTATTCGCAATTGGGGTCACAGGCTTTGGCGCGACAGTCACGGTTGTCGGCGTGACTTCTGTAGGACGTGGACTCACAACAGGGCGCGTGATTGGTGTGGATGCGCTTGCCGATGCAACGCGTGGATTCATATACAGTTGGTTTTCGGCACGGCTTTTTGCTAAGGCTTCCGCTTCAATACGTTGCTGCTCAGTCATATACTGCTGTGCTGCGTGCTCTTGTTGCTGAACGCGCGCTTCTCGCTCACGCTGTTTTGCCGCGAGTAAATCTTTTTCTGTCTGTAAATCCGCTGTCAGTGGTGCGCCATGGGCATTGGCAGACGCATTCGTCGAATTACTGTCATTGCCCACCAATGCCGCATTATCTGTCGACTTCGCAGTTTGGCTAGTATTGACCACTTGATGGACAGTGGCATACAACAGCACACTACCACCCAATAATACACCTGCCCCTAATAGCGCTTGTTTTGAAATGTTCATCTCATCTACCCTAGCGTACACCACGTAAAGATAATTTTTGTCATGCCCGCCATATTAACTTAAAATGTTAAAAGAATAAATGGGTTAGTTAATTTTTGTGTACTACCTCTACCGACTGTAAGTGCGCTAAGACCTCAGCAATCGTATGAAAAGAGCCACAAACCAAAATCAAATCTTGCGGCTCACTATGTGCCAATATCCAGTCTGTCGCTTGATCAAGTTTTGGTAAGACATGCGCTTCACCAAAATATTGCGTCAGGGCTTGGGTCAATCGCTCGATATTACTGGCGCGGAAATGGTCAATCTCCCCACTCACCACTTGATTAATCGGCAAAGTTGCTAAATCCGCCAACACGCTATCAATATCTTTATCTGCAAGCATCGAGAATACAAGTTGTAGCTTGGCTTGTGGGTACTGCTGTTGGTGGCGCTGCCAATATGGCATTAATTGACCTAATAAGAAGGCAATGCCATGCTCATTATGGGCGACATCAAATAGCCAATGACGGTTTTGTAACTCACGCCGATCAAAACGTCCTGCTAAGTGTACGCTGGGTAAGGCAGTAGCAATGTCTGCTTGACTGACAGCCAATCCACTTGCCAATACCGCCGTAACTGCCACCGCTGTGTTGTGCAAGGACAAGTTTGGCAATCAGGTCAACTTTCGCGGCGAGCCGTGGGTGCCAGGGGTCGATTCAGTTTTGAGGAGCAACTACCAG
>CALJUC010000153.1 GCA_937975585.1 uncultured Moraxella sp.
CTCTTTCCCTACACGACGCTCTTCCGATCTAAACAGCGTGTTCCGGTTTTCAGATTAAGCAAAAATGGAAAGGATTTTTATGTCGATGAAAAAGGTGTTGAATTCCCGATTTCGAGAAACTTTTCTTATCCGTGTATGTTGGTAATGGGCGATGTGGATGCTTCGGAATATCAGAAACTGGGACAATTGGTTGAGAAAATTGACAAAGATGATTTCAGTAAAAAATATTTCATTGGAATCAAAAAAGAAAAAGACAGTTACAATCTTCTGACAAGCGATGGGAATTACAAAGTTGAGATTGGAGATTTAGAAAATATTGATTTTAGAAAAAAAATCTATTAATTTGGGATGGACGCAAGGAAATATAGTGTCAGGGTTATTTATAAAGCAATGAATATCTTTATTACAGCACGGCGCAAAACGCTATTGTGGCGACGGGCGAATCGGTACTGGTATTCTTTGATGACACGGGTACCAATAAACGTATAATCAGCGATAGCGAAAAAGCCCAATTACAGGCACTTGATACGCCAATGACAAACGCCTAAACGTCACTTGAATATGGCGTTAACGCGCTAGCAATGACCGATAATAAAACAGCCCCAAGATGCGTTATCTATCTTGGGGCTTTTTGATATCAAAGCGATTATTCGTTTGGACTTGCGATCGTTTCAACCACGTTTAAGTCAAAACCCGATAGGGCATTGAATTTGAGTGGTGATGACAATAACTTCATATCACGCACACCCAAGTGACGCAAAATCTGCGAGCCCACACCAATGGTACGATATGGTTGGTGTTGAAGTGGGGTATGCGGTTCGTTTGCCGCATAACTGTCTAACGCTTCACCCATATCAATCGGTTGGTGATTACCAATCCACACAAACACACCGCGCTCTGACTGGCTGATTTCTTTTAATGCACACTCAATGCTCCAGTTACTCTTGCCGCTGACACTGCTTGCACCGAATAAATCACGCAATGGTTGGAACGTATGTACACGTACAGTGCTGATGCCCGCGCTTGGGTTGCCTTTGACTAAGGCCAAATGGGTATCGGTTGAGCCAAATTCACTAAAGCGATACGCGGTAAACTCGCCATATTCGGTGGTCAATGGATAACTGGCGACTTCTTCAACAGTCTGCTCATTGGCCATGCGATAGTTAATCAAATCGGCAATGGTACCGATTTTTAGATTGTGTTCTTTGGCAAAAATTTCCAAGTCGTCACGACGCGCCATTTCGCCATCAGGCTTGATGATTTCGACAATCACAGCCGCAGGCTCAAGACCGGCCAAACGTGCCAAATCGCAACCAGCTTCGGTATGACCAGCACGGTGTAATACGCCACCTTTTTGCGCCATAATTGGGAAGATATGGCCGGGTTGCACGATATCGGCTGGCTTGGCGGTTGCTGATACGGCAGCTTGAATAGTGCGCGCGCGGTCAGCGGCAGAGATACCGGTAGTCACGCCTTCGGCCGCTTCAATCGATACGGTAAAGTTGGTGCTAAATTTGGCGCCGTTTTTGTCACTCATCAATGGCAAATCAAGCTGCGCACAACGCTCTTGGGTCAAGGTAAGACATACCAAACCACGCGCGTTGGTAATCATAAAGTTGATATCTTCAGGGCGTACATGGGTCGCTGCCATGATAAGGTCGCCTTCGTTCTCGCGGTCTTCGTCATCCATCAATATAACCATCTTGCCAGCGCGAATATCGTCGATAATCTCAGGAATAGTATTTAAAGCCATGTGATTGCCTTTATTAAAAAAAATTGCTGCTATTATAAAGCGTTTCTTGAATTTTGGCATGTTCTAAATCTGCACGGACAATTAAAAGTACCTATAAGTGATAAGGAAAAATTGCATTGAGTTGATTTTAGTTGTTTAAAAATTAAATCTATTAGTAGTCAATAAAATATCTCCAAATTCGTGAGTGTATCGGGTAAAATCGTTTATTTTATTTTCAAGAGTTTGTTATGGCGTTGCAAGTAGTAAAACCGATTGTCAAATGGGCAGGTGGCAAGTCACAACTGATTGAAGATATTAAAAGTCGTTTACCAAGCCTGACTCAAACACAAGATTTTTGTATGATAGAGCCGTTTCTTGGTGGTGGGGCTGTCAGCTTTTGGGCGCTAAGTAAATTACCGCATTTGAAGCAGCTGATTATTAATGATACCAACCAAGACCTAATCAATCTTTATCAGGTTATTAAGACAGATATGGAGCCATTGCTTGAAGCTTTACAGCAACTGCAAAGTGAATATGACGAATTAACAACCAAGGCGGAGAAGTCGCCTTATTTTTATGCCAAACGTCAACAGTTTAATAGACGTGATAATGATGCCGTTATACAAGCCAGTTTGTTCATTTTTTTAAATAAATCAGGGTTTAATGGTCTATACCGGGTTAATAAAAACAATCAATTTAATGTGCCAATCGGTAGCTATAAAAAGCCTGTTATAGTAGATAAAAGCGCATTAATCGCTGTCCATCAAGCATTGCAAAAGGTAGTAATTTTGCAAGGGGACTATGAGCAAACATTGAAAGAAATACCGACCGATTTACCTTGTTGGTTTTATCTCGATCCGCCATATCGACCGATTAGCACAACGGCAAGTTTTACGGCATACTCGCATCAGATTTTTGATGATAGTGAGCAAGTACGCTTATATAAATTTTGTAAAGCATTAGATAAGCAAGGTCATCTATTTTTACTAAGCAACTCTGACCCAAAAAATTCCAACCCTGATGATGATTTTTTTGATAAATTATATGAAGATTTCAAAATTGAACGAGTCAGCGCCAGTCGGTCTATTAGTGCAAAAGGTGAGGGACGACAAGCGGTTAGCGAGCTATTAATTCGGAATTACTGATTATGAATAATAAAATTTTCTCAGCTGAGCATTTTGATGATTTTTTAGCGACCTTAAATCTAAAAGGGATTACCCAGTTTGACTATTTCGTGAATTGGGGTAAAGTTTTCAAAAATATCTCTCCCATAGAGAAAGAGCTAAATTTGTTAAATACGGCTATTGGTAAAGAAGATATTGAAGCTAGTCTTTTTGATATTTTTAAGACATATCCGAAATCAATTAAAGCTATTCCAACGCTTTTAGCCATTCGTGATAAATCAGTTGAAGTATTAATTGATAATACGGCTTTTATCTACAAAAACTTTGATTTTAGTTCAAAAGAGATGACTGACGAAAAAATTAACGATGTAATCAGTTTATTGGTACAAAGTGGTTTTGCCGAACTTATTAAAACAAAGCAAATAAAAAGTATTCCTGATTATTGTATTGGTGTTGAAGTGGGTCTTGATTCAAATGGGCGTAAGAATCGAGGCGGTACCTCAATGGAAAAGTTAGTCGAGTCTTTTGTTGCAATTTTTTGCCATGAACATAACTTAGAATATCTACCACAAGCAAATGCAAAGAAAATTAAAGATGCTTGGAATATGGATGTTCAAGTTGACAAGTCTTCTAGGATTATTGATTTTGTGATTAAAAAAGAACAAAAGCTATTTTTTATCGAGTGTAATTTTTATGGTGGTGGTGGCTCTAAGCTAAAATCTACTGCCACAGAGTACATCGAAATGAGTCGTTTTTGGCAGGCTCAACATATTACTTTTATTTGGGTAACAGATGGTAAAGGCTGGTTGACCACCAAAAATCCATTACAAGATTATTTTGAGCGCCACAATATTTTGCTTAACATTGAAATGCTTAAAAATGACTATCTCCGTAAAGTAATTCTTTCAGAGAATTCTGCTGACTAACTCATATCAAAAATATGATAATTATGATGCGATTGAAATACCGCTAACTATTGCTATACCTAGCGATTATACAGGCGTGATGGGCGTGCCGATTAGTTTTTTGGATAAATACTGCCCTGAGCAGTTTGAAATTGTGAAGTTTAGAAAAGGTGATGACGATAAAGACTTGTCAGTAAATGGAAAGTGTCCCTATTTTAGAATTTTAATCAAACACAAAAACCCAAACAAGGAAATCAACCATGCAAACTAATTTAAACACAGATATTACCGTAGAACAGCTTTGTCA
>CALJUC010000154.1 GCA_937975585.1 uncultured Moraxella sp.
CCCCAACCTCTACCAAATCGGATGCATTGATAGTCACGCGCGCACGGGCTAGTAATTCGATATTTTTCTGACGGATGCGGCGTGTGTCAGTGACGGCGCGGCCTTTGCCATGACTGCGATAAAAGGCAATGACTGGGGCGTATAGGTCGCCTTGCTCAAAGAACACGTAAACATCGGCACCGGGTAGCAATTCTCGCTCAGTGTCTAGGTCGTCATCGCCAATGGGATAAGCCAGCGTGGCCTTGATACCATCACTACCATCGGTTAGCCCGTCCATCTGTATCATGGCGGTGCGCTCTGTGGGGTTGTAGCTGACAAGTTTGGCCGGGTAAAAGTAAGGTTTCATGGTTAAGCACCCTTCTCTTTTTTCAATTCACGGCGCAACTGTAGGTAAAGCGGAAACATAAATAGCGCATAACCCACCAGGCACGCAAAAAAGAACACGCCTGCCCCAGCAAATAAAATAAGTAAAATATCCACATCTTTTCCCCTAAGTATCAACCATCTGAGCTAACCAAGCCTTGCTTGCCATCACCGCTTGCCCGCCAAAGCTGCCTGTATCAAATCGAGTGGCATTGGTTAAAACGACGTATTTCTGCTCATTTATCAGCAGTATTTTGCCGGCTGATAGCCTGTCATCCATCGGACGCATAATTACGCCCTTAGTGATAAGAATTCGCTTTAAATTTAATAATTTGCGGCTATCACACCTTGGCATGTAGTCAATATTTTTAAACTCGCCCGCCTGCCCTAGAATTTGCGTTCCATCTTCGTCAACGGACAGATAATTTGTGTTAAGCAAGGTATTGGCTTGGCTGTGGTCAAAAAAATGCACATTACTGGGGTCGTATAGTGCCGCTTCATTTTTGAATAAATCCTGTAGTCGGACTACGTTAAACACGCGCGCCTCAATGTCGTAAACGATTGTCGCAGCCTCTTTTTGTAAGGCCAAAGCAATGCGCTTGGTTGGCATTAATCCCTTTAGACAAGCAAAGCTATTTACCTTGACGTCTGTATTAAATCTCACCTTAGCGCCCAAACTTCGGTATATTTCAGAAAACGTTACGGCGTCATGTACCACGGCTTTTTTGGTGGCATTAATCAGGCTTTCACAACCTGATAAAACCGCCACAATGGCCATTGCCTCGCTACGCCTGCCATCGCGCACCAGTTGGCTTTTAAAGGCCTGCGATTTGACGATAACCACCTCAGCGCCATTTCCAAGCGTTAGTTTTTTTCCTTGTTGCAAGTAAGTTTTGAGTTCGTCGCTGGCGTGAGCTGTCATCTCTAGGCTCAGCGGGATTGGCACCAAGTCATGACGCAAAATAGCCGATAGCAAATCTGCACCGGCTATTTGGTTGCCATTTTCAAGATAGATAATCAATTAATCGTCCCAATCAATGCTAAACGGCGTGTGACTGAACGCCTCTTTTTTCATTTGTTCAATTGACATCGTATAAGCCTGGTTTGCCTCACTACTACTAATGCCGAAAGGCTGAACCCCTAACGCGCTTGAGCCTTCCATTCGCCGCGCCTGCAACAAATCACAATGCGCACGAATGACCGGCAATACAATCGCCCATTCATCGGCCAATAGGCTGATATCCAGCGTCAAGGCAAAGAATGACATGGGTGGCATCACCGGCTCGTCGGT
>CALJUC010000155.1 GCA_937975585.1 uncultured Moraxella sp.
GCTCATTGACATGTCGATTGTCTGACAAGAACGCCAACTCGCTAACTCCTGCACTACTTAAAGGCGCGATTGCATGAATTGGATAATTGCGCTCGGTGAGACTAAGTGCATCGGCATTGGTCACCATGCCATCAAGATATTCTATCAATTGCGCTACGGTATAAGTCATTCTTATGTCCTTAGTATTTATAGATAGTCAAAATTTCATCATGGTCAGTATAAAAAAAAGCACTTTATAAACGCAAGGTACAAAAAAAACGCAATCAACCGCTTGGGTGATTGCGTTATTAACACGTTCAAATTCTTCACCGAATAATCACCAGTCGAATTAACGTACTTGCTCATTAATCTTGTTGGTAAAATCCTTGGTCACATCCCATTCAGGCTTGACAAAGTTAATATTGCCGTCACGACTATCAATCAAGATATCGATATTTTTGGCTTTAACAATGCTATCGGTAATGGCTTGCAGTTTTGGGCCAATAGCTTTTAGCACATCGCTTTCACTACTCGCTAACGTTGTTTGAATTTGCTCAGCAACTTGGTCATAGCTTTGCATATTGGTCTGAATTTGGTTGGCCAAATCTTGCTTCTGCGCATCGGTTAGTTTGCTTTGTTGGCTGTTATATTGTTGCTGTAAGCGTTCAATATTCGCCTTATATGTTTGCAGCTGTTGTTGCTTTGGCTTAACAGACGCTTGCAAACTAGCCAGTTTCGCTTTGGCATAATTGGTATTAGTAATCGCCGCTTGAGAGTTCCAAACCGCAACATTATTAGCAAGCGCTGACACACTGGTCATCAATAGTGCAGTTGCTGCGATAGCAGATACGATTTTTTTCATAATAAGCTCAAATTAGCTAGTTAAGTTGTCTGATTTCATCCGATCGATAATTACCGATAAACTGATATCTGGCTTAGAACAAGCGGCCAATCTCGAACTGCACTTTGTCAGTACGGTCACCTTGCTCATCATTTAATGGAACGCCATAGCTGAGTGAAATCGGACCAATTGGTGTTACCCATGTGATACCGGCACCTGCGCTAAAGCGCATGGTGTTATCTTGACCACGCGTTAAGTTGTAGTCAGTACCATCGATATTAATGGTTTCGCTTTCTTTACCCGTGGTATCAAAGACTTGTGCGCCTTCCACGAACAACACTGGACGGATTTGACTTGCCCAATCCGCCTTAAATGGCATTGGTAAAATCAACTCAGTACCGACTTGTGCCAGTGCGTTACCACCGATTTCTTCTGGATAGTTGTCCGTGCCAGGGAAGGCATAACGGTTACTCTTCGGCCCTAAGGTGTAGTTCTCATAACCACGGACTGAGCCATAACCACCAGCAAAGAAGTTTTCCCAGAATGGTAAATCATTACCATAACCTAATTTGGTATAACCACGTAACACTGAGCCTTTCCACAATGGACGGTAGTAGTTACCTTCATAGGTGATTTTTTGGTATTGAGCGTCACCGAATCCTAAGTTCAAATCAACGTTGTGGCGCATACCTTTGGTTGGGAATAAGCCTTTATCAAGGGTATTCATATTCCAACCAAGATTAATACTGGCGGTATTGTAATCACCCTTAAAGGTTTCATATTCTCTATCTGACGTAGTGCCTTGATTGTTTTGAAAGTTACTTGGGTTCTCATTTTGCAGATAATCCAAGTTAGCCAATGCTAGCCATTTACCTGCACGAATTGTCGTGTTATCTGCATTTAGACCGATGCTGACACTTTTGGTTTCATCGACTGGATAGCCAAAGCTGATGGTACCACCATACGAGTCCGTGACGTAGTTTGAGATGTTTTTATCATCGTACTTGGTTTCACGCCAGTACAAGTTGGCACCTTGCGATACACCATCTGCGGTAAAGTACGGATTGAGGTAACCCAAGCTATAGCTATTTAAGGTTTCTGAACGCGATAACTGCACATTCACGCGATTACCCGTACCCAAGAAGTTCGATTGACTTAAACCGGCTTGGAAGGTCAAACCGCCACTTTGTGAATAACCAGCAGCGATGGTTGAGTTACCTGATGGCTGCTCTTCAACCGCGATATTAAGGTCGATTTGGTCAGGGGTGTTGGGCACTGGTTTGGCATCAACATTTACCGTCTTGAAAAATCCGGTACGCATCAAACGTGTGCGTGACAAGTCGATTTTATCATTCGATGCCAATGCGCCTTCCATTTGACGCATTTCACGACGCAATACCTCATCAGCGGTTTTGGTGTTACCACTAAAGTTGATACGGCGTACATAGACGGGACGTACTGGGTCGATAAAGAAGTCTAAATCAACCACACGCGTTTCATCGTTGATACGCGGCACAGGACGCACTTGGGCGAAGTAATAACCATCATTACCATACAAGGTATTAAAGTTTTGTAAGGTGGTGGTAATTTGACGTTGTGAGTACTGCTCACCTGGCTTAAAGGCAACTTGTTCTTGTAGTTTGGCATTGTCATAGGTTGGGTTGCCTAAGAACTTCACTTCGCCAAACTTATATTGCTCACCTTCTGTGACATTCAGTTCAATGTAAACCTTGTCTTTTTGTGGTCTAATATTTAATGCCGTACTGTTAATGTTAAATTTGACGTAACCCGCGTTTTGGTACATGGCGGTCACGTTTTCAAGACTGGCAGCGAGTTTTTCACGCGCGTAACGGTCAGACTTACTGATGATATTTACCCATGAACTTTCTTTGATGTTCATGGCATCTTTAATCTCTTTATCGCTAAAGCGCTCATTGCCCAAGATTTTGATATCAACGACACGCGCTGGCGTACCTTCCGTAAATTCAAACTTTAGCGCCACACGGTTATTTTCAAGCTCCGTTTGGGTAACTTTGATATCGCTATTGTAGTAACCTTGTTGATTATATTGTTGTTTTAGCTCGGTTTGAATTTGTTCAAGGGTTGATTGTTTTAGGACATTCCCTTCGGCAATGCCGATACGCTTTAGACCCTCGGTTAAGGCTTCTTTTGGAATTAACTTATTACCGTCTAAACTCACACTGGCAATCACTGGACGTTCAACGACGTTAAACACCAAGTTATTACCTACTTGTGCGGCTTTTACATCAGAAAAATTGCCAGTTGCGTATAAGGCTTGGATACTTTGAGCAATCGAGCTATCAGTGGCAACGTCACCCGCATTTATCGCAATGATTGGGTACAGACTGTCGGCAGAAACGCGTTGTAAGCCATTGATGTTAATATCTGCAACAGTAAAGTTGGCGGCTTGGACGGTAGTAGTAATAATAGCAAGGGGAGCAAGCACAAATAACGCTGAATTTCGCATAACACTTATTTCCAAATTAACAATCAACTGGCTGATTTAATAGTTGAGGTAGTTTAACAATATTCTTGCTTTTTTTACATGAAAAAGCGACAAACATGACAAACTGCCATAAGGTAAGCTAATTTAACTACAAAGTCTAGTAGCAAAATACGCAAGCGCAACAATAAAAAAACCGACAACCTATTAATTGTCGGTTTTCATAAACCTAGATTTTTCCTAGGGTTACTGCAACTGAGACTTAAAATAAGCGACTAATGTCATTACCAATTGCCAACAACATGAAACCTGCGAGTAAGACAAGCCCCACGTTCATGCCTACCGTCTGGATATTTTCTGGTAATGGCTTACCCATGATAGCCTCATAGGTATACATGACGATATGACCACCATCGAGTACCGGAATCGGTAATAAGTTCAGCACCGCCAAACTTAAGCTAATAATCGCCATAAAAGATAACACAGCTTCCCAACCAATACTAAAGCTTTGATTGGCGACTTTGGCAATGGTAATCGGCCCTGATAGATTTTCTAGTCCTATCATACCGGTAATCATCTTGCCCATTGACTTGACGGTCATCACACTCAAATCTACCACTTGCTGCCCTGCCTTGCCAACAGCGGTAATCGGGTCATATTGGATAGTTTTTTGGTAATCGGCTGGTACTTGTACGTTACTTGCTTTGGCAGCGGCACCTAACTGGCCATAACGGTTGCCCATCACATCTTTTTTGGCCTGCGGCATAACCGCCAATGTGACTGGTTTACCAGCACGGCTTACTTGAATCATCAGCAAGACTTCAGGGTTATCACGGATAATTTTGGAAAAACTTAGCCAATCCTCAATCGGCTCACCATTCACTGCTGTAATTACATCACCCACTTGTAGACCTTGGCGTGCTGCCGCGCTATTGGGCACAATCTCACCAACCACAGGCGTTAGCTTAGGCTGCCACGGTATCGCACCAAAGCTATCAATCGGATTGTTCGATTTACCCTCTTCAGTTTTCATAAACTGGGTAATCGGTACTTGCACGTCACGACTGCCTTGGGTATTGCTGACAGTCAAGGCCACACTACCCGTTTCACCCATCCGGTCTGCCAACGCATAATTAACCTGTTGCCAACTTTGTACCGGTTTTTGGTCAATTTGGGTAATCTCATCGCCCACTTGTAAGCTACTATGCGCGACCGGTGAGTTTGGCAAAATTGAGCCAACTTTGGTGGCTAGGATTTTGTTCGGGGTCATCATTAACACCCAAAATAACACCAACGCAATGATAAGATTCATCAATGGCCCAGCTGCCACAATGGCAATTTTTTTCCATGGACGTTGGGTGTTAAACGCTAAATGGCGCTCTTTGGCATCAACCTCACCCTCACGCTCATCGAGCATTTTGACATAACCCCCGAGCGGAATCGCTGATATCGCATAGTTAATACCAGTTTTTTTACTGGTCCAACTGGCTAACTTTGGGCCAAAGCCAATCGAATAAGTAAGCACTTTCACGCCACATAAACGCGCAACGATATAGTGCCCCCATTCATGAAGTGCGACCAACGGGCCTAATACAATAATCGCCGCCAAAAATGTGAGAAGTACTGTCATATGCTATCCACAGCCGAGGTTGTTTGACCTAAAGAAAATACGAGATAAGAATAAATGAAAAGGATGGGTTAATACTATGATTGGGGAGTTTTTGCCGAATTCAATTCAGGGACAATGACATGAAAACCAGCTAACCAGTAGCGCGTATCACTATGATAATTTGTGCGTTGCCAAATTGATGATATCGCAATTTGGCAAGCTTTGACGGTATAAAATAGACAAAAGGGTGAAAGTTCAGTATAAACTTTAGCGATTAACTTACCCGTGATACGTTAAAGCTGATTGATACATTGAGCTGCCATCGTACGTGCCTGGGTATCAACGGCTAAGATTTCTGCCAAATCTGTAATACGCTGTGTTACCACTTGGTTTAGCACTTGTTCATTCACATCGGCAATATCGGTGAGACGAATTTGACCTTCTAGGAAGGCTTTAACCGAGATTTCATTACTGGCATTCAAGGCAATACATGCATAACTACCCGCTTGCATCGCTTGGTAAGCTAACGCTAAGCACTTAAACTTAACCAAATCCGGCTGTAAAAACTGCAAATTACTGAGCGCAAATAAATCCAAGCGCTCGACACCACTACTGATACGCTCAGGATAAGCCAGCGCATGGGCAATTGGCGTGCGCATATCTGGCGAGCCCAACTGCGCTAAGATACTGCCATCGGTGTACTCTACCATCGAATGAACAATGCTCTGGGGGTGCATCACCACGCCAATGTCTTTGACCGGCATATCAAACAAGAAACTGGCTTCAATCAGCTCTAAGCCCTTATTCATCATGGTCGCGCTATCGACTGAGATTTTTTGCCCCATTGACCAGTTCGGGTGCTTGACCGCTTCGGCAACACTGGCTTTTTGCATATCACTAAAGCTTTGATTTAAAAATGGCCCACCCGATGCCGTCAGCCACAGTTGCTTGATACCTTGTTCAGATGCATGAATGGCTTTTCGGTTTTTTTGAACCACGGTTGGCAAACACTGAAAAATCGCATTATGCTCACTGTCAATCGGCAACAATGTCGCACCGGCTTGCTTTACGGCGCTAATCATCAACTCGCCCGCCATGACCAAGGCTTCTTTATTCGCGAGTAAAATGGTTTTACCGGCATTCGCTGCCGCTAAGGTGGATGGTAGACCTGCCGCCCCGACAATCGCAGCCACTAGCGTATCAACTTCCGGCAAGGTGGCAAGCTCAACCAAACCCTGCTCACCGGCCAAAATCTGGCAACTCAGTTGGTTATCCGCTAATAGCTTGGCAAACGTATCGACCTGTTGCGTGGGTACACTGACATAGATGGGCTGAAATTGTTGGCAAATCGCAAGCAGTTTATCTAGGCGCGAATGCCCTGATACCGCCACCACTTGGTAGCGTTCAGGGTGTTGCGCAATCACTGACAAGGTGCTGTCACCGATTGAGCCTGTGGCGCCCAATACTGCAATGCGTTTTACCATAATCTTTCTCTTTGTACGAACCTGTTTAACGCTATCAGGGGTATAGCGCCACGTTTAAGGAATTATCTGAATCAATCCCATATATTGCATTGCCCAAAAACCCAAGGCAAAAATCGGCATGGCTGAGAGCTGTGAATCAATCCGGTCTAAAATCCCACCATGTCCCGGTAACAGACGTCCGGCATCTTTGACTCCTGCATGGCGCTTAAGCATCGATTCAAACAAATCACCAAACACCGAAATCACAATAGTCATCAATGACAATAACAAAAATAGCCCAATCGCTAATGCTGACCAATCACTATGCAAACCAAAAGTTACTGCCAATACCACGATAGTGCCGGTAGCCAAACCACCAATTAACCCCTCCACGCTTTTATTGGGTGATACATGGGGTGACATTTTTCGCTTACCCAGTTTACGGCCAACAAAATAAGCGCCACTGTCAGCACACCAGACTAACACAAACACGTATAACAACCACCAAGGTGATAGCGCCCATAGATAGTAAATCGCGGTAATCGCCGCTAATAGCATCACCATGCCAATCGCATATAAGCCTTTGCCATACCAAGCTTGGGTAGCATTCGGGTAATGACTCACCCATTTGATAGCCATTAACCACAACAGACCGGCTACTGCCCAAAGTAACACCCACACATTGCGCCACTCGTGCTCAGCATGCGTCATGACCGGAAGGCCTAATACAATACCAATGCTAACTAGCATCAGTGCCATAAATATAAAGTCACCGTGACGCGCAGATTTACAAGGGATTTGTGTCGTTGGTGTTTGATAATGTTTGGCATCACTGTGCCAGTCAGGCATAAGTTTTGCCCACTCTAGCGCACCGATACCCGCACCGAGTAATAGCAACGGTAGCATCAACACTGGTAAATCAGTGGCAAACATGGCAACGCCAACAACAACTAACAATATTATGGCGGTTCTAATGCGTTCCCACATGCGCTATCCTAAATTATCAATATTATCATTATAATGTGTGGTAAAAAGTTAAGCTTATTTTAATCCCAAAACTTGCTCAGAGGTCTTGCCAAAACGACGTTCACGACCCATAAAAATCGCAATCATACGGTCTAATTCATCACTGTTAAAATCCGGCCATAGCGTATCAGTAAAGAATAACTCCGCATACGCACATTGCCATAGCAAAAAGTTAGAAATACGATAATCCCCACCCGTACGAATCAGCATATCGACTGGTGGTAAATCTGACAATGAAACAAACTGAGCAAAATCCGCTTGGGTAATCGCACTAGCGGCTAACTGACCTTGTTCGACTTGCAAAGCAAGTTGTTTGGCAGCATTGACGATATCCCACTGGCCGCCATAACTGACAGCAATGACCAAGGTCATCCGGGTCAAATGCGCGGTCTGTGCTTCAGCATCGGCCATCAAGGCCTGAATCTTAGGCGACAACTGACTGCGATCACCGATAAAGCGTAAGGCGATTTGGTGGCGGAACATCCGCGGTAATTGGTCTTGAATGGTTTGCTCAAGGAGCTGCATCAATAGCGCGACTTCATTCGCGGGGCGTTGCCAATTTTCGCTAGAGAAAGCAAACACGGTTAACGCTTTCACCCCTATACGGGCGCAATGCTCGACCAATGGGTCTAGCGACTGCTTGCCCGCAAGATGCCCCCCACCTGTTGCCAGGCCATGTGCTTTTGCATAACGATTATTGCCATCCATAATGATGGCAATATGTTTGGGCAAGCCGTCTATGTCAGCTTGTTGAGCATCCACCTGCTCGACATCATTGGTCATATCTTGTGACACGCTTATACTTCCATCAATTCAGCTTCTTTGGTCGCAAGCTTTTTATCGATATTGTCGATATATTTGTCCGTCATTTTTTGGATATCATCATTAGCGCGACGCTCATCATCTTCTGAGATTTGCTTATCTTTTACCAAGGCTTTGATTTGGTTGTTGGCGTCACGGCGCGCATTGCGTACTGATACGCGGCGCTCTTCTGCTTCGCCACGCGCCAATTTTTGCATGTCTTTACGCGTTTCTTCGGTCAATGCTGGTAACGGTACGCGAATCACTTCCGCAGAGATTGGGTTTAGACCTAGGTCTGACTCACGAATCGCTTTATCAACCGCTTGTACCATGCTACGGTCAAATGGTTGTACCAACAAGGTACGTGAATCTTCGACATTGATGCTTGCTACTTGGTTTAGCGGCATTTCTGAGCCATAGTAGGACACTGTCACGCCATTTAGGATACCTGGGTGAGCACGTCCGGTACGTAATTTGCTGAAGGCATTGTCCAAAGCTTCCAACGCCTTCTTCATCTTGTCTTCGCTTTGTTGTTTGATGTCGTTAATCATTGCTATTTCCTTTTATACATTTACTTAAAAATATGTCTATAACGTATGCCTAGTGCGTCACTTATTATCTGTTAGGTGCTGATTCACCAATCATTAAAGAGGCTTGATAAACGCTCTTAGTAAACCCTATTGATAGACTTTGGTGCCTTCGTGGTCACCCATGACCACATTCAGTAACGCGCCCTGTTTTGACATATCGAAGACTTGTAGCGGCACATTGTGTTCACGCAATAAGGCAATCGCGGTCAAGTCCATCACACCCAATTTTTGGTCAAGCACTTGGTCAAAGGTTAATTCATCATATTTGACAGCATCGCTGTGTTGGCTTGGGTCTTTGTTGTATACGCCATCGACTTTGGTGGCTTTTAGGATTAAGTTCGCTTCAATCTCAATACCGCGTAGACACGCTGCTGTATCCGTGGTGAAGAATGGGTTGCCTGTACCCGCCACGAATACGCACACTTCGTTATTTTTTAGGTAACGAATTGCGTTACGGCTACTATAGTTCTCGGTCACTTCGCCAATCGGCAAGGCTGACATCAAACGGCATTTGATATTACGGCGCTCAAGCGCATCGCGTAATGCCAAGCCATTCATCACAGTGGCTAACATACCCATTTGGTCGCCAGTCACACGGCCAACCAAGCCTTGCTTTTGGAGTTGGCTACCGCGGTACAGATTACCACCGCCAACCACGATACCCACTTGCACACCCAAACCGACTAAGTGCGCAATCGCTAGGCTCATACTGTCCAAGACACCAGAGTCGATACCCATGTCGTTTTTGCCTGCTAAGGCTTCACCGGAAAGTTTTAGCAAAATTCTTTGATAACGGGGGGCTTTATCAGACATAACGACCTCTTTTTGATTATGATAAATGACGTTCAAATAGCGAAATTTTACCAAAATTAGCCTGATTTTGATAGCACTGTGTCAAATTATTCTCATCACTGGTTGATGACTGATATTATCGCTACAAAATACGCTGAGCTGTCACTGTTTGCTTTTCATTTGATGCGACTACCGATCAAGTCATCTTAGTAAAAAACCACTGACAATTATCAGTGGTTTTTTATGTATATCAAACAAAACAGTCATTATAGAACAGGCGCTAAAGAACACGCATTAGAGAACAGAGATTAACCCGTAAAACTTGCAAATAAATCGTACTCGCTTGCCTCGTCAATGGTCACCGTTAAAAACTCGCCGACTTTGACACGTGCATCAATATTGTCCACATACACATGGCCATCAATCTCTGGCGCATCAGCATAACTACGGCAAATGGCAATACCCTCTTCAGTATCAATCTCATCGACCAATACTTTTAGGGTTTTACCGACTTTTTCTTGTAGCTTTTCAGCGCTGATTTGTTGTTGGAGCGCCATCAGACGTTCATAGCGCTGTTGCTTAACCTCTTCTGGGACAGGGTTTGGCAAGTCATTAGCAACTGCTCCCTCAATTTCTGAATAAGTAAAGGCACCCACACGGTCAAGACGGGCTTGTTTGAGCCATTCAAGCAGATACTCGAAATCTTCTTCAGTTTCCCCGGGGAAACCTACTACGAAGGTTGAACGAATGACGATATCTGGACAAATTTCGCGCCATTTAGCAATACGTTCCAGTACATTTTCACTATGCGCAGGGCGTTTCATCGCTTTTAGTACGCTTGGGCTAGCGTGTTGGAATGGAATATCCAAATATGGCAACAGCTTATCTTCGCTCATAAGCTTGACCACGTCATCCACATGCGGATAGGGATAGATATAGTGCAAACGCACCCAAATACCCAAATCATTCAATGCAGCACATAAGTCATAAAATTTCGACTTCAGTGGCATACCATTCCAAAAACTGGTTTTGTACTTTAGGTCAACGCCATAAGCAGATGTGTCTTGCGAGATGATGAGTAGCTCTTTGACGCCTGCTTTTTTTAGCGCGGTCGCTTCAGTCATGATGCTGTCAATCGGGCGTGATACCAAGTCACCGCGTAAGCTTGGAATAATGCAGAAAGTACAACGATGGTTACAGCCTTCAGAAATCTTGACATACGCATAATGCTTTGGCGTAAGCTTGATACCGGCATCATTGATGAGGTCGATTTTCGGGTCATAGTTTTTTGCTTTAGCGGGTTTTGGTACATGATGCGATACCGCGCTGACCACTTCGTCATACGCATGTGCACCGGTTACCGCAAGTACAGACGGGTGCATGGTTTTGATTTTTTCGGCATCTTTGCCCAAACAGCCGGTGACGATAACCTTACCGTTCTTGTTAATCGCCTCGCCAATCGCATCAAGCGACTCTTGTACGGCTGACTCGATAAAGCCACAGGTATTCACCACCACCAAATCTGCCCCATCGTAATCACTCGCGACTTGGTAACCATCACGGGTCAACTCGGTAATAATGCGCTCACTATCAACCAAGGCTTTCGGGCAACCGAGTGATACGAAACCAATTTTTGGTGCTTGACCATTGGCCACGTTTTGATTGGCCGCTGTTTCGTTGGCTAAAGTCGCCGTTTGTGCCAAATTACGGTTTTCATTGTGATTGGCTAAATGGTGGTTAGCAGCTATTGTGTCGGATGAGGTGTCGGTAAGGGTTTGGCTGGTAGAATTAGGGTTAAACACTTGCGGTTGGCTTGGCATGGCGGTCACTTTTGGCTAGGCAATAATAAAAATTGCAAAAATGCAGACTAAACCGTGTATTTTAATCGTTTTAGCCCTAAATTACCACGCGATTTTAGGCCGTGTTTATACAGCCTTTATGTTGAACTTGTTGATGAGTTGCCTAATACTGGTGCAAAATTTGCCAATCTATGGCGTAATTCACAGCGTCAAACCCATAAACTTTCACTTTTTTTGTGCATATTTGGTTAGTTTTGGGTAATTTTGCCACAACAAATCAAATATCAATGGCATTAAACTTGGTATTATGTTTGCAACATCCTATTGCTAATAAGGTCAGGTAAACTTACCTCGGCCACTGATTCGTGCCTGATGTTTAGATAATAATAGTAACCATTGTCGTGGCAAAACCTATGAACTTAAATGGCCTCTATCAGCCTGTGTTGAATAACCTATTGACTGCCGTTCTGTTGGTCGATAGTGAGTTTCGTATTACTTGGGCGAATGCGACGGCTGAGCAAATCCTCTCTACTAGCAGCAGTCAGTTATGCCAGTACAGTATTTTTGCTTTGTTACGTACCATTAAAAAAGATAATGACCCTGATGATGATAAAGAATATGACTCATTGCAACAGCAATTTGAACACTGCCGCGCGCTTCACCAAACCTTTATTCAGCATGATGTGACGATTGTGGGCGTTACCCAACCCTTATTAGTCAATTATGGGATATCAACGGTTGATAACGCTCATTCACAATACGATAGCGTTGACAGTAAGGATGACTTTTTCTATTTAGTGGAAATCTGGTCAAAAGATAGACAAAGCCGTATCCACCAAGAGCAACAACAGCACGCGCAACACCATGCCACTCGTCAGATTATCCGTGGTTTGGCGCATGAGGTAAAAAACCCCTTGGCAGGGATTTATGGGGCCAGTCAATTGCTGCAAAAGAGTATGGCAAAATTTGACCAACTTGATATGCGGCATCTTGATACGGATACCGCGCAAGCCTTACAAACGATACAGCAAAAATCACAGACGTATTTATCGATTATCGTTGATGAAACGAAACGGCTGAATACCTTGGTCAATCAATTACTCGGTTCGTCTAACTTGCCTAATTGGCAGATGGTCAATATCCATGAACCGCTTGAGCAAGTACTGGCGTTGGTCAGTGTCGCTGAAGGTAGTGAACAGCTTAAGTTCATCCGCGATTATGATTTATCGTTGCCAGAAATCAAAGCGGATAACGATGCCTTGGTTCAAGTGTTTTTAAACTTGGTGAATAATGCGATTCAAGCGCTACAAGAACACCCAGTATCAGAGCCAACAATTACCCTACGGACACGTATCGCCTATCAGCAAACTATCGGTGATATCCGTTATAAAAGCTTGCTAAAAATTGACGTGGTTGACAATGGCATCGGCATTGATAGCGCATTATTGCCGCAGATTTTTTTCCCATTAGTAACCGGACGCGCCAATGGCACAGGTTTGGGACTGGCCTTGGTACAGGATATCGTCCAACGTCACCACGGTATGGTCACTGTCGAATCCCAGCCGCATCATACCCAATTTAGTGTATTTTTACCTTGGCGGTCACAAACACAAGACCCGACTAGCCCGACAGCTTAAAAGCCCAACCATATAAAATAAAGCCATTAATCACGTTTAGCACTGAATAATGACACTTTAGTTAGCATCCAATACCAAGGATATTCACTTATGAACCTAATGACCAACACATCTGCGCCTTCTTTTGTCACATCGACCAGTAATCGTGTGTGGGTGATTGATGATGACGTGGCGTTACGTACTATCTTGCAAGATGCCTTGACGGATGCAGGTTTTGAGGTACAAACCTTTGGTCAAGCCAAACTTGCATGGCAAACATTGGAAAATCTCAAACACCATCAGACGACCAACAACTTGCCAAATGTCATTATTACCGATATTCGTATGCCAATGATGGATGGTTTAAGCTTTAGCGAAAAAATGCGTGAGCACTTCCCCACCATTCCAGTGATTATCATGACGGCCCATGCCGATGTACAGTCTGCCGTAGACAGCTACCAAACAGGGGCGTTTGATTATCTGCCCAAGCCATTTGATTTGGACGATGCGGTTCTGGTCATCCAAAAAGCCATGGCACAGTCGGTTGCAGATAACCAATCTATCAATAATCATGCACTCAATCATCATACGCTAGGCAACCCAGCACTGAATAACCAATCTGCGGCGAATACATCCCAGTCTGTCGACTTTACCAATGACTCACAGGCTTATGGACAATCTAGCACGCAGTTTGTTAATCGCGATAATGCCGCATCAAGCAAAAGCACGCACACCGCTGATACCCCATCCGGTATCGTTGGTCAATCAGCGGCCATGCAAAAGGTGTTTCGGGCGATTGGCCGCTTATCGCATACACCGATGACTGTGCTAATCACGGGCGAGTCAGGTACGGGTAAAGAGCTGATTGCGCAAGCCTTACATGACCATTCACCACGCAAAAACAAGCCTTTTATCGCCTTAAACATGGCCGCCATTCCGCATGACTTAATCGAGGCTGAATTGTTCGGCCATGAAAAAGGCGCGTTTACCGGTGCTACTACGACTCGACCAGGTCGCTTTGAACAAGCCCATGGCGGCACCCTATTTTTGGATGAAATTGGTGACATGCCGTTACCGACACAAACGCGATTATTACGCGTCTTGGCCAATGGTGAGTTTTTCCGAGTCGGTGGACAAAATCCCATCAAAGTCGATGTGCGAATTATTGCCGCAACGCACCAGCATTTAGAGCAGTTGGTGAAGCAAGGCAGATTCCGTGAGGACTTGTTTTATCGACTCAATGTTATTCGGTTGTCATTACCGGCATTACGCGAACGCCGCGAAGATATTCCGCTTTTAGTCAATTACTTTATGCACCGTATTGCCCATAGTATGCAGACCCAAATCAAGACCATGTCAGCAGCGGCGATGCAAGTGCTACAAGCTTATGACTGGCAAGGCAACGTACGTCAACTCGAAAATGTTTGCCGTTGGCTAGCGGTGATGGCAACCGGACAGCAAGTTCAAATCAGTGACTTACCACCCGAGATTTTGGTGTTTTATCAACAGCAATTAGCCAATCAAGCGGCTAATATTAACAATGCAATGCCGTTTCCTCAGAGTGCAAATCACGCTAATACCCATTCAAACGCTGGCTTTACAACGCAAACACATCAACCATCGTTAATGTCGAATACCGCAAATAATACTGGCCACTCTACTTTACCAACAACATTAACGTCGCACTTGTTAGCTGAGCAAATGACCAATCCTGCATCAGGCAGTTTTTTGCCTATCAGTAATGACGGTGTAGCCGCTGTTAACAATTCACTCACCGCTGCTGATTGGTTAAGCCCATTACGCGAATGGGCGCAACAAGCGTTGGCGCGTGGCGAACAAGGTATTCTACAGACCGCAACCTTAGACTTTGAAAAATGCTTACTTGAAGTGGCGCTACAATTTACGGATAATCATAAAGGCCAAGCGGCTGAATTACTCGGTTGGGGGCGCAATACCGTAACGCGAAAATACCAACAACTGCTCAAATAGCGATAAATGAACGATAGACAGGATGACTAGAACAAGATGACTAAGACAAAATGACTAGGATAGGATGACTATGGCCACACTTGACCTAACAACAGCCGAGCTTGATTTATTACTCAATGCCCTACAAACCTGGAAAGCGCACACGGAGCGTCATCTTAGCGAGCGTGATGCGCAAGGTTGGGATAGTACCGAGCAACTTGCGCGCATCCAAGCAATTGATGAGCTACAAGAACGGTTATTTGCCATGACCAATCCTCAAGGCGCATCTTAATCGATTTTTTCGTTTCTTATAAATGATGTCAGCGTCTCATCACCCTGCGTTAAGCGAGTTACAGCTATTGTCGGTTAACTCGCTTAATCACACCCAACTTTGGCGTGGTCGATGGCAAGCTTCCGCCACTTTACCCGCCGTTCCTGTATTGATCAAACAATTACAGCCAAATTCCCCTGACTGGCTCTATCACCAATGGTTGAATGCTTATCAGGCGTTAACCGCTTGCCAGCCACTCGCTATTACCAACAAACACAGCCACGATACTACTTCACAGTCTTATGGCTCACCGTCTTATGGGATTAGTGAATTAATCACGGCGGATTTGTCCCAAGATGCGCCTTACTGGGTGCTAGGTTATTATGATGGTGTCACCCTGTCGCAGCGATTATTAGTGACAGATTTTGATTGGTTTCAACGATTAAGTGTGGCCATCAGGGTATGTCAGTTAGTTGATCGCATTCATTGCTTAGGCTATTTACATCGTGATATTAAACCAAGCAATATCTTACTGACCCATTCTGATAAATTAATTCTGTTAGACTTTGGTTTGGCACAAGCGTTAACTGACCTTCAATCGGCAACACAGGATTCAGCTATTCATCGCTCAACCACTGCCGGTACGCCTGCGTACATGAGCCCTGAACAGCTGACGGGGCAAGCATTAACCCAACAAAGTGACTATTATAGTTTAGGCGTTGTACTATTTGAGCTATTTAGCGGCACTCGACCATTTAGTGCCCATCATCTTCATGATTGGGCATTGGCGCATTGCCAACAACCTATTCCCCTATTACCTAATATCGCTCAATTATCCGCGCATCAACAAACACAACTACAGCACATAATCGATAGCTTACTGGCAAAATCAACCCAATATCGTGCCATAGCACTGAGTGATATCGTAGCAGAATTAAATGATTTTATTTAACTAATTGATTTTTATAAAAATGATAAAAAATTTTAGTTTTTTTGCGATTTTTTTATAAAAAGTTCTTGACGCAAAATTTAAATTCTATATAATACGCAACCACTGAGACGCAGTAACAACCGATGGGGTTGTGGCGAAATTGGTAGACGCACTGGATTTAGGTTCCAGCGCCGCGAGGCGTGAGAGTTCGAGTCTCTCCAACCCCACCAATTAAGTTGTTACCAACGCTTAGTCTAGATACTAAAAACCACCGTTAAGGTGGTTTTTTTATGCCTAAAATTTCTCTATGCAAGGTCTTTAGTGATTAATCACTACCTTCTTATACTACACCTCAATTCAGTTGCACCTCTTATTTTCCAAACAATATTAAATCAATTTTTATAAAAATTATTGGGTTATTTAACAGATTAACCGATTTTTGCCGCAATTTATCTTGTTTTTATGCCATTCTTAAGGCGATATGCTTAAAATCACGCCATAGTTTTTGCCTTATTCCTAAATTTAGTTTGGTTTAATCAATGTGACGAAAAGATATTCTATTAACTTTTGTTCTAAAAAATTGGTCAAACTGTGCTATCACTATAATTACTAAACAATCACTATCACCGGGCATAAACCTAATAAAAATTATAATTGGCGATGATTCATCAATAATGACGCGTTGGGTATTGGAGAAGATATTGTGGTTACACTGGGCAAATGGTTAATGATATTGGCCTTGTCAGTAAGTTCGTTGCAAGTACAGGCCGCTGATGTATTTGATATTAACGGGTTAGTCAATCAAGCCATCAATACCCACCCATTAGTGGGTTCAGCACAAGCAGAAGCCCAAGCCACCGCCGAAGGCATCAACGCTGCCAAATTAAACCTCCTACCCACACCGACAGTAACCTCAAATTATGACAGTAATGACGGCATGGTAACGCGTGCAGGGTTGCGTCAGCCATTGTGGACAGGGGGTCGCCTGACCGCCAACATTAACCAAGCCATTTATGATGACAAAGCCGCCCATGCTTATATCGCTGAACAACAAAACAGCGTCGCCAAAAACACCATTGATATTTGGCAGACCTATATCTATTCGATGGCCTTACAAGGTCTATATGTTGATAGCCTAAAACAGCTCAGTGAATTTGAGGCCATGATGCAGCGCCGCGTGGCACAAGGCACATCAGCACGGATTGATTTAGATTTAATCACCAACCGAATTTTACAAGACCAAAACAGCTATCAAGCAGCCTTACAGCAACAACGCATTGCTCAAGCGCGATTATCACAAAGCATTGGCGAAACTCTCAGCAATAGCACCTTAAGAACGGTGCCTATATCGCAAATGGTCAAAACCATCAAAGCCCAATCAACGGATTTTGAACAAAAGGCGTTCACCAATGTGGATGCCAACCCCAGTGTCATCAAGCAATATTTTCAAATCGAAGCCGCCAAACAAAAAGTCAAATCTCAAGAGTCAAGCCGCTACCCCACTGTGTATGCGCAAGTTGAACAACTGTATTACCATAAAAACAGTCGTGACGATAATATCGTATCGTTAGGACTCAATTATGACCCCGGTGCAGGCTTTTCCAACATCGCATTAGCCCGCGCCACCCAAGCGCGTGTCACAAGCTTAGAGCAAAGTCAGGAAGCGGCGCGCCGCGTGGTCATGGAAAGTGTACAAACCCAATACCAACAATTTGTCAGCGCCAAAGACCAAGAAGCGTCATTGATTGCTGCCGTGGCGGGTGCGCAGATTGTGGTCGACTCCTATCGTCGCCAGTTTATTGCGGGTCGTAAGACTTGGCTAGAGGTGTTGAATGCGGTACGTGAAAAAACCGCTTACGAACAGCAATTATTGCAAGTACGCAGTCAGATGCTAGGGGCTTTTTATAAGTTACAAGTTGATTTTGGTGAGATGCCATGGCAACAACGCAATGACTTGACCGCGCCCGTCAATGAGTTTTATCCAAGACAAGCATTTCAAAAATGGTTAGGTAAGCGACATGGTTAGTATAAATAAAGACGCCAATAATCTATCGGTCACTAACGATATTGCCACAACTCTCCCACCCTATGAGCTACATGCGCAAGCACTGGGTGATGCACTGGCGACCTTACTCAAAGAGCAAGGTATGCCAATTGACAATAACCGCCTGCAAGCGGCTTTAGATGCTATTAAACTACTTACTAATCAAGAGTTACAAGTACTAAAAGTCTTACAGTTATTGGGTATCAATGACTTGCCGCGTTTGCTGTCTGCGCCAGATATCGGCTATTTACCGCTACTAGCTTTTCATCAACAGTATGGTTGGGGGCGTATTGTGCAACAGGTCGCACCGACCCAATGGCTTTTCGTACATCACCAACAGCAGTATAGCGTTGATGGTCAGCACTTTCGCCTGATTGCCAGAGTTCAACTCACCAATAGCCTTAATCCTACCCAACCTAATCAACGCCAAAAGCTGACCTTTCATCAATTACTCACCAACAATCTAAAAAATTACCGCTTTGTGATTGCCGAAGCGGTCATTGCGTCATTAATGATTAACTTTTTGGCATTGGCGTCTTCGCTGTTTTCGATGCAAGTCTATGACCGTGTGATTCCGACGCATAGCAAATACACCTTGATTATTCTGTCATCCGGTGTGGCTTTGGTCATTTTATTTGAAATGATTATGAAATTTGCTCGCTCTAAGATTATGGACAACATGGTGATGGCCTTAGACCACAACCTATCACGTCATATCTTTGAGCGCTTGTTGGGTGTAAGAGTTGACCAAATGCCAGGTTCAGTTGGCTCACTGGCGGCACAGTTGCGCGGCTATGAGCAAGTACGTAGCTTCTATACGGCATCGACCCTGTTTACTTTGGTCGACTTACCAATGAGTCTACTGTTTATCGTGATTATTGGTATGATTGGCTCACCTTGGTTGTCCGCTGTGCCTGTGGTAGCCGCGATTATTGGTTTAGCCATGGGGTTAAGTAGTCGCAAAAAGATGGACCAATCTGCTGCCGAGGGCGCCGCCGCTTCGTATGCCAAAACCGGTATTTTGGTAGAAACAGTCGAGGGTATGGAAACCATCAAGTCGGGTGCTGGGCATTGGAAGTTTTTATCACGTTGGCTGAACATCATGGATACCACGGTAAAAAACGACCTAACCGTTAAGCACATCAGCGACAACCTCAACTATGCGGTACAGCTGCTTCAGCAAATTAGCTATGTTGGGATCATTATTATCGGCTCTTATATCGTGATGGCGGGTGACATGACCACAGGGGGGCTGATTGCTTGTAGCATTTTAGGCGGGCGTATCTTATCACCGATTATGCTAATTCCTAGCCTACTACTTCAGCACTCACACGCCAAAGCCGCTCAACAAAACGTCGAAAAACTTTATGAATTGGCGCAGGATAACGATGGCGTCACCTATCCATTGGCACCGACCCGACTGACCGGTAACTACCAATTAGAAAATGTGGTATTTCATTACGCCGACAATAACAACCCCGCCTTGGTTGTGCCCCAGCTTAATATTCGTGCGGGGGAACGCGTGGCAATTTTGGGGTCTATTGGCTCTGGTAAATCAACTTTACTAAAGCTATTGTCAGGGCTGTATGCGCCAACCAAAGGCCGATTATTGCTTGATGGCCTCGATATGCAGCAACTAAGCCGCCATAGTATCAGTGAGAACATCGGTTATTTACAACAAGACCATCGTCTATTCCAAGGCACCCTACGTGAAAACCTACTCATCGGCATGCCTAGCCCACCAGATGATGTGTTACAAAAAGCGTTAAACCGCACCGGCCTGATTCGCTTGGTGGCGAGTCACTCAAGTGGCCTTGACTTACCGATTACTGAGGGTGGTCGAGGCTTATCAGGTGGTCAAAAACAGCTCGTTGCCTTTACACGTCTGGTACTCACCGATCCGAATATTTGGCTGCTTGATGAGCCAACTGCCTCGATGGACAATATTCAAGAGCAACAATGCCTTCAAGTCCTTGCACAAGAAACCATCGTTAAGGGTAAAACCTTGATTGTTTCGACCCACAAAATGAGTTTACTTAATCTGGTGGATCGCATCATCATTATGTCTAACAATCAAATCGTGATGGATGGCCCAAAACAGGCCGTATTGGCGAAGTTACAAGAAAATGAAGCTAAGGCACGTCAGCAGCAACTTGCGCGAGAGCAGCAGGCCAACCGAGCAAATACAGGGCAATTACCACCCAATGGGCCAACGCCTCACGGTGATATGCCACCAAATCCACCGGCTAACCCTCCACCAAACTTAAATGGCGGTAGTGCCCAACAACCGCCTATGGTAGCCACCGCCCAATCGCAATCGATGACGAGCCAAATGCCCATACCGCCAAACAACTTACCCAATAAGCCCAATGGCTAATACTAGACCAATCTATTATTTAGCAATCTATACCGACAATGCCGTTATCGCCGAACAGACAAGGGTACCGATGACATGTTAGACAACTACCAGTACCACCCGCTTCAACCTAAAAACACGCACGCCCGGTGGACGATTTGGGTCGCTTTAATTACCATCGTTGTGCTACTGATATGGGCATCGTTCGCCAAGATTGACCAAGTGACGCGTGCCAGTGGTAGCGTCATTGCCAGTGCGCGCACTCAAGAAATTCAATCGTCTGAAGGGGGTATCTTAACGCAGCTGTTAGTCAAAGAAGGCGACAATGTCAAAAAAGGTCAATTACTCGTCATCTTAGAAGAAGCTCGAGCGCAAGCGTCCGTTGATAACTCAGCAACCAAAATCGCGGCATTAAAAGCCAAAATTTCGCGCTTAGAAGCCGAGATTTTTAATAAACCATTAATCTTTACCAGTGATGTACAAAAATACCCGGAATATATGCAAAACCAAAAAGACTTGTACATGCGCCGCAAACAAGCCATTGACCAAGATGTGATGGCACTGCAAAATATGCTACAGCTTGCTCGTCAGGAGCTGGCGATGAATGAGCCGTTACTTAAATATGGTGACGTCAGCCAAGCGGATATCATTAAGTTACAGCGCCAAGTTGCTGACCTCGAAGCGCAAATCAATAACAAACGTAATAAATACTTCGAGGAAGCACAGGCAGAGTTAACCAAGGCTCAAGAAGACTTACAAGCCGAAGAAGAACAACTACGTGACCGGGCGCAAGTGTTACAACAAAAACGTCTAACTGCCCCCACTGATGGAAAAGTGAATAATATCGAAGTGACCACCATTGGTGGCGTGGTAAAACCGGGCGATATTATTATGCAGTTATTACCGACCAGTAGTGACCTGATTATTGAAGCCAAGGTTACGCCTGCTGATATTGCTTATGTCAAAGAAGGTCAAAGCGCTAAGGTCAAACTTGATGCCTATGATTACTCTATCTTTGGTGCGATGAATGGCGAAGTCACTTATATCAGCCCAGACACCCTGATAGAAAAAACCGCAAAAGGCGAAGTACCCTATTACCGTGTACAAATCCGTATCAAACAAGCCGAGTTTCAAGATCGTGGTAAAGATATCGTCATCCGCCCAGGCATGACAGCAACTGTGGAAATCAAAGCATTAGAGCGCACGGTATTAAACTACTTAACCAAACCAATTACCAAAACGCTATCTGAAGGGTTAAGTGAGCGTTAATCAGCATTTCTAAGCAACGCTTTAATCCATATAAAAAGCCCCTATCATTACGATAAGGGCTTTTTATATATCAACTTACTAATGGGTTAGTTATGCACCATCTGGCTCTGTGGCACCAATAGTCACCAATTCAATCGCGTCTTTATCAGCATTTAAACGCACGGACACGGTACCACCATTGACCAAGTCACCGAACAAAATCATATTTGCCAATGGCTTTTTGATTTCATCTTGAATCAAGCGATTCATTGGACGCGCACCCATAAAGCGGTCATAGCCTTTGTTCGCCAAGTAATCACGTACCTCATGGTCAATTTCAAGGACAACTTTTTTGTCATCCAGTTGGGCTTGTAACTCGACCAAGAACTTATCAACCACAGACACAATCACCGATTTATCCAACGGATTAAAGTGGATAATCGCGTCTAAGCGGTTACGGAACTCAGGCGTAAACACCCGCTTCATCATCTCGGTGTTGTCGCGACTATGATCTTGCTGCGTAAAGCCCATACTATTACGGCTCATGCTTTCTGCACCGACATTGGTGGTCATGATCAAAATCACTTGCTTAAAGTTAGAAGTACGACCATTATTATCCGTCAATGAGCCGTGATCCATCACTTGTAATAGCAAGTTAAATACGTCCGGATGCGCTTTTTCAATTTCATCCAACAACAGCACACAGTGCGGAAATTGGTTGATTTTTTCGGTTAATAGACCGCCTTGGTCAAACCCAACATAACCCGGTGGTGCCCCAATCAAACGTGACGCGGTATGCGCTTCCATGTACTCAGACATATCAAAGCGTACCAATTCAATACCCAATAAGTTCGCCAATTGGCGGCTCACTTCTGTTTTACCCACCCCGGTAGGGCCTGCGAACATAAATGAACCAATCGGTTTGTCATCGGGTTTTAACCCAGCGCGTGATAGTTTAATCGCATCAGCCAAGCTTTTAATTGCTTCATCTTGACCGAATACCAAATGCTTCAAGTTTTGCTCAAGGTCTTTGAGTGTGGCTTTATCATCATTGGATACCGATTTTGGTGGAATACGCGCAATTTTCGCAACAATATGCTCAATCTCTGGTACATCAATCACCACTGTCACATCCGGATTGCTCACAGGTATGTCATTGGCTTGTTCGACTTTATCCAAGCTCGCCGGAATCATATCCGCAGCTTCATCGGTAACCGGTGCGGCTGTTATATCATTGGCTTCTACGGTATCATTGGCACTTTGCTGCAAGCGCACATAGGCACCCGCTTCATCAATCACATCAATCGCCTTGTCCGGCAAAAAGCGCTCATGAATGTGCTTCACGGCCAAATGTACCGCACTTTTGATAGCCTCATCCGTATAGCTAACATGATGGAAGTCTTCATATTTGCTTTTTAAGCCGCGTAAAATATCGATGGTTTCATCCACACTGGGTTCGTTGACATCAATTTTTTGGAAGCGGCGGCTAAGCGCGTGGTCTTTTTCAAATAATTGACGATATTCGGTAAAGGTCGTTGAGCCGATACAACGCAACTCCCCACTCGCCAATGCCGGTTTAATCAGATTTGATACATCCATGCTACTGCTCATGGATGAACCTGCACCGATAATCATATGAATTTCATCAATAAATAAAATCGCATTTGGCTTGGCTTTCAACGCATCGAGCAAGGCTTTCATGCGTTTTTCAAAGTCGCCACGGTACTTCGTGCCAGCTACCAAAGAACCAATATCCAAGCTATATACTACACAACCTGATAGCGGCTTTGGGGCTTTGTCATTCACAATCAGCCATGCCAAACCTTCAGCAATGGATGTCTTACCCACACCTGGGTCACCCACTAATAACGGGTTATTTTTACGACGGCGACACAAGATTTGCGCAGTACGTTCAATCTCGGCTTGACGCCCAATCAGCGGATCGGTATTGCCTTTGGCCGCTTTTTGGTTAAGGTTTACCGCATATTCGCTTAATGGGTCTTTGCTTGGCTTATCACCGCCCATCTCTTCACTCGGCATGTCATTGACCTTAGGCGTCGCTTTTTTATCTTGTCCATGCGATAAGTATTGGGTCAATTCAAGACGCGTCACGCCCTGTTTTTTCAGTAAATAAACCGCATAGGTATCATGCTCTGAAAACATAGACACCAATAAGTCCGAGCCTTCGACCAAGCGATTACTGGCAACGGATTGCACATGGAAAATTGCACGCTGTAAGATACGGTCAAAGCTACGCGTTGGCTGCGGTGAGTAGTCCTCATCCTTATCCACCGTTGGGGTATGCTCTTCAATGTATTGGGTCAAATCACTGGCCAATTGGTCGATATTGACAGCACAAGCCGCCAAGGTTTCCACCGCATCTTCGTTTTCCAACAAGGCCAATAACAAATGCTCCACGGTCAAATACTCATGGGAACGTTGCTTTGCCAAGGTTACCACAAGCCGTAAGGTACTTTGTAATTGAAGACTTAACATATTTTTATCCTTAATCAAAATCCGTGGGCTTATACTATCCTGCTATTCCTGCAGGCTTGCTATACTTGTCACGAGCGTTAACTATTACATTATCCATGTCCGACGGTCAAGTGATTCATTGGTTTGGTAACCAAGAAATAACTTGAAGTAAGTTATGTGTCAGATAAGAAAAGCACACAGGTTGGAAAAGTAATATCGGTCAAGATCGACCTCAGGAATAACAAGGAAAGAACCACGGTATTAGCGCTAAGATAAGGCTAAAAATTATAAAATCAAGGGGGGATTATTTGTAGAATTAGAATTATTTGCGACGTGGTTATCGACGAGTGCCAAATCGAATAAAACTAAAATAATGATGGGAAAAACGTTGAGTTATACGCTATATCAGGTCAAGGTGCCTTGTATGACCTCGACCATATCAGCTCATATAACCAAAGAAAAGCGCAGGTTAGCCTTCAGGTTGTGGCTCAATTTGGGTCAATAATGGATAGCCGGCTTGACGCGCTTGACGATTGACGGTCTGGGCTTTGGTTTCAGCGATATCTTTCGGGTAGATACCTGCCACACCTTTGCCGTGGTGATGAATTGACAACATAATGTTAACCGCGCTATCAATATTGTGCTTAAAATGGTCTTGCAATACCGCGACCACAAACTCCATCGGCGTGTAGTCATCATTGTACATCACCACGGCATACAACTGTGGTTTTTTGAGTTCAGGATCGGCCAACAATACATCTTCAACCGCTTCATGCTCAGGCTGCTCAGGGTCACTATTACTGATAGTGGCATGAATCGCTAGAGGATTATTGGCAACTGAACTTGCCAATCCACACTGTACAGGCTGTGATAAGCCAAGCATAGGCAATTGACTGGGCAAGTGCCAATCATGACCCTTAGGCGAAACGCTTGATACTTCAGCAAGCTGAATGCCAACCTGTTGTAGCAGTTGGCATGATTGTTCAGTTTGTAACATAGGCTAGTAAACGACGCGACTAAAAATAGTGAAAGGAAAAAATGGATGACGTGACCAATGGTTTGGCCGTTGTGCTATTTTGCTGTAGAAGCGGTAGTGCTAGCGGCCTTATCAGGATTACTCACTGGGCGTTTGTCCGCTTCAGGGGCTTCTTCAAGCGAGTATGGCATATTATCAACCGGTTGACCCAACTGCCAATCATAAATATGCTCAAGCTTATCATTACCAACCGCCAACTCAAGCTTCACTTGTTTTGGCGCAAAGTCTTTTGGCATGATAAAACGACCACGAATACGGGCGATACCATTAATCTTATAGCTATTTGGCTCAAGCGGTACTTCAACCATGTTGACATCGTCTAGCAAGGTCAATTTTGGTACTAAGACACGCTGTTGGTTACCGGCATCGACACGGCCGATATCAAACCGATACTCATAAGCATTTTCTGGCAAAGGCGCAATCTTGGCCCCGATGATTTGTAATGGGGTACCACCTTTTTTGGCCAGCGCTTCCGTAAAAAACTGCTCTTCTTGCTGGGCTTGCAAATTTTCCACTTGCAGGGCTTGTACCTTATCACGCAAATCCGCCAAATTGGCCAAGCTAATATCACGCTCTTGCTGCGCTGTGGTCAATTGGCTTTGTAAGGTGTCAGAACGCGCACGTAATGCTTTTACATTACTGGCAGAAATCTCTTCGCCATCAGCGATACGCTTGGCTTGCTCAGCAGCATAGCTGATACCGCGCTTATAGCCAATTTGCTGCCCAAATAATAGCGCAATGGTCGCCACAATTAGTATACCGACGCCAAATGCCGTTAACACCCCTCTTAGGGTGCTATCTTTAATAAAATTTGGACTTTCCTTGGGCAAGGCAGAACTGGACGTTGGTTTATCTTCAGGCAAATCCATAGATATACTCAAGGCAAAATGTAATCAAATAAAGACTTATTTCAGCCTTTTTTTATATTATTACTCGAATGAATGATTGAAGCACTTATATAAGTACTAGAAACGGCCGCAAAGAAAATGACCGCTGAAAACGTTGCCCATTATAAACAATTCTGCCACTGATTACAGCTAAAATTGTTACCCAAGCGCACAAATTCGTTATAAATCCTTTCATAATCAATGCTAAGAATACGCATGACAATTATTTCAACGACCGAAAAATAGATAAATAAAAACAAAATACCCCACCAAGTTGGCAGGGTAGCTGTATCGCGTGAAAGCAATTAATGCGGCTCTTAAAACCTGTATTAAGGCACAACCGGCGCTAACGTCAAACCGGTAGTTTCTTGCAAGCCAAACAAGATATTCATATTTTGTACCGCTTGACCTGCCGCACCTTTGACCAAGTTATCTTGTACGACCATAATGGTCGCCATCGGGCTATTTTCCAAAACTTGTAATGCTATACGCAAACGATTGCTTGCGCGCACACTACGCGTGTCTGGGTATTTACCTTTTGGTAACACATCGACAAAGAATTCATCTTGGTAAGCTTGTTCGTATAACGCCTGCAAGTCGATGGCTTGACCGGCTTTGGTTAAACGGATATGAATGGTACTAAACATACCGCGAATCATCGGCACCAAGTGCGGTACAAAGCGAATATCGTGCTGTTGTATCGAGTTACCATCAACGGCTAGAAGCTCATGAATACCTTGGTTAATCTCAGGTGAGTGACGATGGCCCGCCACGCCATAGGCCGAGAAGTTATCGGATGTTTCGCTAAATAGCAAATTCATCTTCGCTTGACGACCCGCGCCGGATACACCTGATTTGGCATCAATCACAATCCAAGGGTCAATCAATGCCACCCCTTGACGATTTTGTTCCGCAATTAATGGTTTTAAACCCAAAATCGCAGTTGTTGGATAACATCCAGGGTTACCGATAATATCAGCATTTGCCACTTGCTCACGGTTTACCTCAGGTAACCCATAGACCGCATTTTTTAGCAAATCAGGACATTCATGGTCGAGGTCATACCATTGTTTGAAATCATCCAGTGACTGCAAGCGAAAATCAGCCGCTAAATCAATCACTTTGGTATTATTGTCGGTCAAGAATTTGGCATGTTTCATTGCAACGCCATGTGGGGTGGCAAAAAACACCACATCACAGTTTGCTAAGGCATGTTCATCCAAGTCTGAAAACACCAAATCCGAAACACCGCGTAAGCTAGGAAACATATCATCAACGCGACGACCGGCTTCACTGCGTGACGTGAGTACGGTGATTTGTGCTTCTGGGTGCTGACTTAACAGGCGGATTAACTCAACGCCTGTGTAGCCTGTTCCGCCAACAATACCGACTTTAATCATGATAAGTGTCCTTTTTTGTCTAGCTTGAATGATTTATTAGGTGTAACCCATATTGTTACAGTTGGTACTCGTGTACCGCATCAATAAAGGCTTTGGCATGGTCAGGATTGACCCATTGCTGAATGCCATGACCTAGATTGGCAATATAACCGGTTTTTTCACCCACCGCATACGCATCATCCAACATCAAATGCGTGTGCTGACGAATATCTGCTGGGCTGGCATATAGCGTCGCTGGGTCAAGGTTACCTTGTAAGGCGATACCTTTATGTAACTTTTTATGTAATTTGGTCAATTCTTTTTGTTGCTCAAACACGATACTACGCGCACGGGTTAATGGCATCGTCCAGTCTAACCCAAGTACATCCGCACCGCTGTACGCTTGGGTATCAAGCCACAGCCCGCCACCTTTGGTAAATAACACCACAGGCACATCAGGGTGCTTGGCTTTCAGCGCCTCTACAATACGCGTATTATAATTGTGCGAAAACTCAACAAACTGGCGGTGGGCAAGCGCCCCGCCCCAACTATCGAAAATCTGCAACATCTGCGCGCCCGCATCGACCTGTGCCGATAGATAGTCAATTACCGCATCAGCAAGCTTGGTCAACAGCGCGTGTAAGGTTTCAGGCTCACTATACAGCATGGCTTTGGTATGGCGAAATTCCTTCGAACTGCCACCTTCGATCATGTAAGTCGCCAATGTCCAAGGACTACCTGAAAAGCCAAACAATGGCGCGCGGCCATTTAGGGCATGACGAATACTGGTCACCGCTTTCATGACATAATCAAGCGCATCGGCCATATCCACAGTCGGCAAGGCTTCAACATCGGCAAGACTGCGTACGGTCTTACGAAACTTAGGGCCCTCACCCGCTTCAAAATATAACCCCAAACCTAACGCATCGGGAATGGTTAAGATATCACTGAACAAAATCGCCGCATCCAAATCAAAACGGCGAAACGGCTGAATCGTGACTTCGGTCGCCAATTCTGTGTTTTTGCACAGGCTTAAAAAATCACCGGCTTGGGCACGCGTTTTTTTGTATTCTGGTAAGTAGCGACCCGCTTGGCGCATCATCCATACGGGCGTGGTGTCAATGCTTTCAAAGCGCATGGCACGTAGGATACGGTCGTTTTTTAACATCGGAAAATCATGTGTCACAGCAATGCCCCATTAAGTTATTTAAATTTATCAAAGCTGGTATTTTCAATTTGTTTGGTCGCGATTACGGGTACACCGTTATACGATGACTGCCATATTGTCGCGGTGTACCATCACGGTACGTTCATCATGTCGGCCTAACACCGACTCAATTTCACTATTGCGTTTTCTGGCGATACGACGCGCATCCGCAGCATTAAAATCTACCTGACCCACCGCAATGCGCACACCGTCTTTATCGACACATTCAACCACGTCACCGGCATCAAAGTGACCTTGTACATCGGTCACGCCTACGGGTAATAAGCTCTTGTGTTTATTAATCAGCGCGTCAACTGCACCATCATCAATAATTAAGCGCCCAGCCATGCGTAGATGCGCGGCAAGCCATTGCTTTTTGGCAATTTGTTTGTCTTCTTCATTGGTCGTGAGGTAAGTACCTAAGCACTCGCCCGCCACAACGCGGCTAATCACGTCTTCAAAGGCACCACTCACAATCACTGTTGGGCAACCGCCCATTGCGGCTAAACGCGCTGCACGAATTTTGGTGAGCATACCACCGCGCCCAAGCTTACCACCTTCACCGGCAATATCAAATAAATAATCCGCCATCGCACGCTCAGACTCAATCAGTTTGGCCTCTGGATTGATACGTGGATTATCCGTGTAAACCCCTTGTTGGTCAGTCAAGATAATATATAAATCAGCCTTGACCATCGCCGCGACCATCGCGCCTAAGCTATCGTTATCGCCGAATTTAATTTCATCAACACTTACCGTGTCATTCTCATTAATCACCGGTAATACGCGCCAATCAATCAACTGACCCAAGGTATGCGAGGTGTTCAAATAGCGATTACGATTGGCCAAATCATCATGAGTCAATAAGACTTGCGAGCTTTGCACACCGTATTGAATCAGTGCCGACCACCAAGTTTCAATTAACCCCATTTGACCAATGGCCGCACAGGCTTGCAGTGCTGAAAGTTTTTTGGGTCGCTCTTCCAAATTCATGCGCACCACACCTTCAGCGACCGCACCCGAAGACACCAGTAGTACCTGATAACCTTTGTTATGCAGCCGCGCGATTTGTTTCGCCCATTCATAGATAGCCGTGCGATCAAGCCCGCGACCATTATTAGTCAGTAACGATGAACCAATCTTAACGACGATGGTTTTGATGGAGAATTGGCGATGTGGTGTTGACATAATAGAGAGCAAATAACCTTATCAAATAACCGGATACCCAATGAAATTTCAGGCGATAAAAAATTGAATCGCGAGTATAACCCTAACCTCTAAATAACCTTAACGCGCACTAAAACTAGCTAACGCATAGCCATTAAGTCATAGCAAGCTAAGATACTCATAACAAAATACGATAAGCTATTGTAACAACTCTAACCTGCTTTATAAATGGGCAAGCCGGAATTTTATTCGAGCAAAAAATCCTTCGATTGCTCAGCAGCCTAAAGCACAAATATTTTAGATAATTGGTATAAATAAAAGGTTAAATGGTACACTTGTCAAGAATAAAGTATCTACGGGTCGTTAATTGCAACTCATCGACTTTATATATACTAGAACTTACGCACTATCCAAAGAAAGCATGATATGCTAAAGGAAAAGCAAGAAC
>CALJUC010000156.1 GCA_937975585.1 uncultured Moraxella sp.
ATCAAAAAGGGCTACTTGAGGGCTTGGCAGATGGCACGATTGACGCGATTTGTAGCCACCATGAACCACTGGCGAAGACTGCTAAACAAGCGCCATTTGCCGAAAGCAAACCAGGCATCAGTAACTTTGATACCTTTATGGGCTTGGGCTGTCAGTTGGTCAAAGACGGTGTATTAACCGCTGAGCAATTGGTCGAAAAAATCGCCATCAATCCGGCTAAAATCGCGGGCATTGACACCCTTTGGCAGGAAAAAGGCGGTGCGGTATTGGTTGACCCGAATCACACGTGGACGGTCAGCAAAGACAGCATGTTGTCACAAGGTAAAAACACACCATTTATCCATAGCCAGTTAACAGGTAAAGTTAAACAGGTTTTTTTCTAAACCGGGGTGACTTGAGTTAAGGTTTGCTAGGCCCATTTTGCTATGTTAATGCGGTGTCTAAGATAATGTTCGTACCTGACAACAAGCGTCCATCGGCACATCACAGTGCTAATCAGTCGATTGTGATGGTGGCGGTGTATGAGGTATTAAAAGGTGCGGTAGCCCTGTTAGTCGCCTTTATGGTGTGGCGGTGGCATACGCGCTTGCCTGAATTGATACAAGGTTTTATCAATGGCTTACATCATGTGATTGGGTCGCTGCTTGCGGTGCAGTTGCAGCAGTTGTCACAGTTCGCGGACAAGGCAAACCAAAACTGGCATAAAGCCTTTTGGCTAGTGACGGTGTATGCGTTATTACGTTTTATCGAGGCGTATGGTCTATATCGTGATAAAACGTGGGCGTATTGGTACAGTGTGCTGGGTTATGGCATCTTTGTGCCAGTGGAGTTGTATTATCTCTATTGGTAAAACCTTTTGATTGGGTGCATCTTGGGGTTTTTCTTTTGAACGTATTCATTGTGGTGGTGGTTTACCGCAATATGAAACGTAAAGGCTTGCTGTAATTCTAAAATAAAACCCTAAGCGATTCATCGTAAAGTAAACAAGCAAAAGGGCAAATTCATCATGAATTTGCCCTTTTTCATTCAGCGGATTATCACGTCATCGGTTTATCATCATCGGTAATAATCGTTGGGTCTTTTTTACCGAGTCGATTTTTAAACCAATGTATTGGATTTAGCTGACGTAGCTTTGCGCGTACACCGGTAGTATCACCCAAGTTTTCGATATGTGGGGTGATTTTATCGCGCACGGTTTGGCTGATGGTTTGACCCAAGCGCGTAGTCACTCGACTGGCTTTGCCGTTGCCATTATCCTTATCTTTCTGGCTTGATGTGTTATCGTCTGTGTCACGCGTTGGCAATCTTTGCGTGCTTTGGTCAATGGCGTCATTACGGATAAAATTGGCCTGAACCTTGGGCGCTGATAATGTTTCGGCCTCATCAATTTGCTTGGTATCAACCGCAGAAGTACTACCGGTTTGGCCAAGTTGATTGACTTGACGGTTTGATAGATTATCCGGTTGGGTACCATCTTTACTATTCAGCGTTGCGTTACCACTATCCGCACCCAAACTACCATGACCATTAAAATCAAGGGCGCCATCAAAGCCTGCAGCCTGTTCCTTGTCGGTGTCCTTGATGCGTTTATCTTCATTCACAACATCGCTAACTTGACCACCGGATAAACCCGATTTTTCGCGTGTGGCGGCTAAGCTATTTTCGCCTTTGCCAGTGCCTTTATTGGCTTGCTCAATGTCTTTTGGGTCAGGGGTTTGACGCGGTTCAATTTGGTCAAAAATATCTGCTAATGGGATATTAAAGTTTTGTTGTAGCAAGGCCTCACCGCGTGCCAAGGTGTTAATCCACTGACCATTCCAAGGTGCATGAGTTTGCAGTTTTTTTAGGTCTTTGGAATGCGGTAGCGGATACGGTAAGTTTTTATAAAAATCCCAAAAGGTATAATCATTCAGTGAGCGCTTTAAGATATATTCATCTTTGTCGCTACTGGCGATAAGATTATTGTCCTGTAAAAAGCTTACGTAGGTAAACCAGTTTGGCATTTCTTGGCGGCCTAACACATCGCGTAGACCGGCTTCAGACACGGCATGGCCTTTTTTATGCTCGCGGTACATGACATTAAGCATATCCATCAGGCTAAATAACGCATGACGAGGGTGAACTTTTTTGGTTTCAAAGATGGTTAAGCAATAACTGATTTCAACGCCCAACAAAATGACGTTCCATGAGATATAAATCCATAATAAGAACAACGGCAAAATCGCAAATGCGCCGTATACCGCTTTATAACTGGTAAAGTTCTCGACAATTAAGCCGAATGATTGCTTAAGCAGCTCAAAAATAATGCCGACAATGACACCCGCGACCAAGGCGTGTTTGAAACGTACTTGCGCGCGTGGTACAAACCAATACATGGCCACAAAGCCTAAGGTCATGACAACAATCGAGCCCACCTGAATCCATACCGCCCAATCAATGCTATAACCTGCGACTTTTTGGTTTAAAAAGCTCAAGCTTTGTACAGTGCTTGATACGATAAACGCGGTGCCCAATACAAAAGGCGCTAAGGTGATAATGGCCCAATAACGCAAAAAATTGAGCATGGTGGTTTCTTTTTTCTCCACACGCCAAATTTGGTTAAAGGCCGTTTCAATGGTAATCAAGGTACTGATAGTGGTAAAAAACAAAATCCCCAAACCAATCATCGTTAAGTTAGATGAGTTTGCCGCAAATTGGTTGATGTATTTGGCGACCTGAAAACTGGTTGAGGGGAGTAAGTTGCTAAAAATCACGTTTTGAATTTGTTCTTTAGCCTCAGCAAGTTGGGGAATTGAGGACAAAATCACCACGACCAAGGTAAAAATCGGCACGATAGATAGCAAGGTGGTATAAGTCAGAGAAGAGGCTTTTTGGGTACAGTTATCGTCAATAAAATTTTTGACCAAGTAAATCAAAAATTGCACCCATTTGTGCTGCATGATTGGCAGCTTTTTTATTTTTGCAATCAATTGGTTCATAATCGTTCGTTATCGTTATCAGGCTATTGTTATTAGACCACTAGTATTACGCCGCTGCTATCCAACAACGGCTGTTGAACCACTGTTATAGCAATAGGATGGACAGCATTCGGCAAAAAACGCTTAGCGTATGAGCAATTATGGTATCATACTCGCCAATTTAGTTTGATTATTTACCGTTAATTGTGATGGGATTTTGCAACAAAATAGTCATTTGGTAATCAAACTTGCTTCGGCGTAACATTGTATCGGACTGTCTTGATATGACTAGGCTTGAGATGGTGGAGTAGCGTGTTTTAGAAAGCCACATGTTTCGGGTAAATCATTACATTGACTGTTTATATTAGACAGATAACGAAAATAGATTTAGGGGATGCGATATGGTACAACCATATATTTTAGTTTTGTATTATAGCCAATATGGCTCAACCAAAGACTTGGCCTATCAAATCGCGCAAGGTATCGAAGACAGTGGCACGGGACTTACCGCGCGTATACGCACCGTGCCCAAGGTCAGTAGCGTGGCTGAACAGACCGCCGCCGCGATTCCCGAGGATGGTGATCTATATGCGACCATGGATGACCTAAAAAACTGTGTCGGCTTGGCAGTCGGTAGTGCGACCCATTTTGGCAATATGGCCGCCTCGATGAAGTATTTTTGGGACAATACCGTGACCTTGTGGCTAGCCGGTGACTTGCAAAACAAACCGGCGTCGGTATTCACCAGTACTGGGACGATGCACGGCGGGCAAGAAACGACTTTGACCAGTATGATGACGCCATTATTGCATCATGGCATGGTGATTGTCGGGATTCCGTATAGCGAAAGCGCGCTCAACCACACCAATCAAGGCGGTACCCCATATGGGGCGAGTCATGTCAGTGGCGCCAAGCACGACCATATTATGAGTCAAGATGAAAAAACCTTGGCCAAAGCGCAAGGCAAACGCCTAGCCCAAGTGGCGAAAGCCTTGATGACAATCAATACGGCAAACGGATAAAGGATACACCACAGCATGGCACGAAAAACCAATACCGCGCCAAAGCCGGTATACCCGATTCATCAACGGTTAAAGATTGTTTGGTGGTTGTGGTTATTGTTTCGCTTGGTGGGCGTGGCGGTGGCCAGCTCACTACTGCGAGAAACGCATCCGGCCATTATTGGCGGTATTGTATGGCACGCAATGTGGCTTATTCCGGCATTCGTCGCTACCCCTTATATTATTAAGGGTAAAAGTCCGTATGCGCTGTTGATGATTAGTATGATTACCTTTGTCTATCTTGGCGGAAGTGGTATGGTCGCACTCAAGCATGGGTTTGACCAGCAATGGGGATTGATGGGCGTGTGGTTGGTGGATTTTGTGCTATTGGCACTCATTAATGGTTGGCTGTTTATTTTGCTAAAACGTTTACCAAAAATGAATGCCTAATATGCTAAGTATCAGTTTGGTTTATGCCAAGACAGTATTTAACCATTGGCCAATCAATTTAATCTGCGGTAAGCAGACTTGGTGAGCCATCGGATAAGTGTGGTAGCTCGGTTGGTAACCCTGCGCTTCAAGCCAATCTTTGGCTTGGCGACCCAGTTGCTCAGGTACCACATTGTCATGCGTGCCATGATGAATGGCGATGCTTAGCTGTTTGTTGGCATCACTAAGTTGTACGCTGTCTTTGGTAGCAAGATAGGTTGATAGTGTCAATAACCCTGCGAGCGGCTTGTCATAGCTTAACGCGGTATGGTAGGCGACCGCGCCACCTTGCGAGAACCCAGCAAGTACAATATGTTCAGGCGCTACACCGCGCTCAATTTCGCGGGCGATTAAATCGCGGATACGCTGTGCTGATTGCTCGATTTGGACAACGTCAATTTTGCGCGCCAACGACATTTCAAAGATGTCGTACCAAGCCGGCATGACATAGCCTTGATTAATGGTCACTGGAATGGCAGGCGCGTGTGGAAAGACAAAGCGTACGCCATGTTTGCCATCCAGGCCAAGTTCCGGTACGACAGGCTCGAAGTCATGGCCGTTGGCGCCCAAGCCATGTAGCCAAATCACGGCTCTATCAACGGGTAAGTTGTTCGGGTTGTGAATAGTTTCGACGGTTTTTAGTAAGGGCATTTTGGTTTTCCTTGTGACATTGCTAATTTAAACAGTCTTTAAATTAGCAATTTTCGTTAATATCTTTTGATGAATTTCGTCTTGTGGGTTAATGAGATATTGCCTATAAAAAGTTTCTAATTGAAAATTTGTAACGAATATTTGGTCTAATTGCTTCTTTCTATCTGCTATATCTTTGCCCTTAAATTTTTGAGTAATATTGCTCATCTCTTTCATTTTGAGTTGATTAAACAACAATTTCTGAATTTTTGCTATTAAGTCAGATAATAAGTGTCCAGATATAAAGCGATAAGCGTTTTCTTCATTAATACCATGTTGATAAAGGTATGTTTTTGTATTGTCAAAATCTTTATCAGATAGATTAGAGTTGGTACTTATAGCATCAGAAATTGTATCAAAAACGGTAAAATCAAATGTTAAGTTTTCTAAAATCATTGGTTTATCAAGTAGATGATAATTTTGATGAAAAGATTTCAGGTCTGTCAAATGGGCTTTCATATCATCATGTACTAAGGTGCAAAGCCCAAAAAATACTAATTCAGAGAGTTTTTCAAAAACTTCATCTATATTGACTTGATGTTTAACTGTGTGAAAAATATCGTCAAAGAATTTATTCAAACTATATTTTTCTATCAATACGCTTTCTTTGCTATAGGCAAATGTATGTAAAATAAAAGGATTTTTCAAATCATCTTTACCATTCGGTAATAGCCAATCATAATCAGCGTCACGAGCAATTAAAACTTTTGGGTTCAATCCGCTATAAAACTGACGTAAAGCCATTTTACCAGAAGCATTTTCAGTATTTTTAGTGGCAGGTTTGTATTCGTATTGATTAGGTAGATGTTGCTCAATGAATTTTTTCCAAAACCAAATATCCGAATCATCTTCGACATACACCATACCTTTTTGGCGGTCATTTGTATTGCCAGATAAGATGGCATTATAACCGCCAATATAGTTTGGATTAGTGAAATATTCTTTAAAATCAGACATTTTGATATTATCCTTTTACAATAATATCTTGAATATCCACAAAACAGTCTAGCCAACCGTTCATGACGATTGCAGGGCTATGGGTTACGATGATGATTTGGCTATTAGGATTAATTTCTCGGATTTGGGCGAGAAGCTTTTCTTGCCATGATAAATGTAATGATATTTCGGGTTCATCCATTAAAATCAATGCGTTATCTTTGGTAGCAATAGCGACTTTTAATAAAATATAGATAACTTGACGTTCACCTGATGATAGCTGTGGAAAATTTAAAATTTCATTATTAAATTTAAACTCAAGTTCAAATTTATTATTTAGGGAAACACTTTTATTACTCTCACTAAACATATGATTCAATGAAGTAATAAATTTATTGTTCAAATCTAGGTTATTAATTTTTGATAATCTATCTAATTCATTTTGTATTTGCCAATCTAAAATGTTTTCTGTCTTTCCGTTTCCCATTTCAATATTTTGAAAAGAGTTTGCATTTAAAGCCATAGTTGAGACAAATTCAAAATTGACCTTTGTTTCATTTTTGGTGGCAGTGTATTCAATTGAATCAGTTATATTGAAACGGAATTTATTCTTTTTAATACTATTTATCATGACGTCTTTTAATTCACTTTTGATGTGATTGTTTTCTCTCACTTCTTTAATGATGAGTCTCTTCATTTCTTGCTCATCCACCAAGTCTAATAAATTAGAAATATTTTCTTGAGATTTTCTTAATTTAAGAATGTTATTGGAATCAAGCTCAATTGTGACTTCTGAGCAAAGCTTTGATTTGTCATGTATCTCTTCTTGAGAGATTGTATTTACCACCAGTTGTAAAACGGTCGATTTCCCCATCCCATTTTTACCAACAAGCACATTGGTTTTTTGCAGATTCCATTCAATATCTTTATCACCAAATAATTGGCTGATTTTTATAGTTTTAATCATATTTTCCATTGTCAAACCTATCAATTCAAACTTTGCAAAAATCGTATTGTAGCATAAAGCAGTTTAATAGAAATGATGACAATCACAACCTAAAATTTGAAGCTATAAGATTTGATGTATAGAACTTGATATACTTTATATATCCCCCATTTATCAAAAGACTTTTTCTCTAAAAAAATAAAATAGCCCAAGCAAATGACCGAAATTTTACCCGAAAAAACTGCTCAAATTCAAAATCCAAGTTTACCCCCTAATGCCCCAGTGATGGCAAAAGACAGCTATTATCTGTCACGCCTTGCCCAGCAATTAAAACAAATCAAAGACAAAGAAAGTGAAGACTATACCTCAAGGTTTGACCGTTACCAAAAACAACTCAAACACTCGCAAGACAGGGTGCAAAGCCGTATCGCCAGTCTGCCAACGATTCATCTTAATGAAGACTTGCCCGTCAGCCAACAAGCCGATAGACTCATCAAAGCCATCCAAGACCACCAAGTCATCATCGTGGCAGGGGAGACAGGCTCAGGCAAAACCACCCAGTTACCTAAGATTGCCATGCTCGCAGGGCGAGGGGTAACAGGGCAAATCGGACACACACAGCCAAGACGATTAGCGGCGCGTAGTGTGGCAAATCGCATTGCTGAAGAACTAGGGGAAACGCTCGGACAGACAGTCAGCTTCAAAGTGCGTTTTACTGAGCAAGGCTCATCGGATTCCATTGTCAAACTGATGACCGACGGTATTTTGCTTGCCGAAATGGCGCATGACAAGTTTTTGAGCCGCTATGATACCATTATCATTGATGAAGCCCACGAGCGCAGTCTTAACATTGACTTTATCATGGGTTATCTCAAGCGTCTATTGCCAAAACGTCCCGATTTAAAGGTGATTATCACATCGGCGACGCTTGACACAGCAAGGTTTAGCCAGTATTTTTCTAGCGTTGATGGTAAAACCAAAAAAGCGACGCCCGCGCCTGTATTTGTGGTTGAAGGTCGCAGTTATCCCGTAGAAGTGCGCTACCGTCCGTTGACGGATGAGATTGTCACAGGTTCGGATGATGACAGCTTTGATGATGTCGAAGAAAACTTGCCGCGAGCGATTACCGCAGCAGTGGAAGAGTGCTACCAAGACGCTGCCAGCAAAGGGCATGCTGACCAAGCGGATATTTTGATTTTTGCGGCGACAGAAGCGCAAATTCATGATTTGGCAGATATATTAAACCAATATGCCCCTCGTCATACCCAGATTTTGCCGTTATTTGCCCGTCAAAGTTTTGCCGAGCAACAACAGATTTTTCACCCGACAGGCGGCCGTCGCATTATCATCGCCACCAACGTTGCCGAAACCGCCTTGACCGTGCCCAATATCCGCTACGTCATAGATTTGGGATTTGCCCGAATGTCACGCTATGACTATCGCTCGCGGGTACAACGCCTGCCGATTGAAGCGATTAGCCAAGCTGCCGCCAATCAACGAAAAGGTCGCTGTGGACGTATCGCGGCGGGCGTGTGTATCCGTTTATATTCAGAAGAAGATTTTACCAGCCGTCCTGAGTTTACCGAGCCTGAAATTCTGCGTACCAACTTGGCGTCGGTAATTTTGCAAATGGCAAACTTGGGTCTGGGCGAGGTAGAAAACTTTGACTTTATCCAGCCCCCCGACAATCGACTGGTCAATGACGGGCGTAAACTGTTAGAAGAATTGG
>CALJUC010000157.1 GCA_937975585.1 uncultured Moraxella sp.
CATAGTTGCATTACTAAATATTTTGTTTATTAAAATTTATGAATACAGGTTCTTATTTATGCTAAAATTCTAGCCAGTGCGAATTTTTGTCGTATATTTTAGGGCGCTAAATTAAAAAAAATATAACCTAATTGGCTGCACCTGTTTACAAATAATAAAGATAATAAATGATAGGAATCTCTTGTGTCTGATACCATTCTCTTACCACGTCTAATAAAAACCAACCCCAATTACCTTATCACACGTTAAGTCCCGAGCAGACCCTTGATGCGTTAAATGCTTCATCAAATGGGCTTAGCCAAACTGAAGGTGAGCGACGTCTGCAGCAGTATGGCTGTAATGAACTAGCATCTGATGAAAAACGTAGCTTATTCATGCGGTTTATCGACCAGTTCAAAGATTTGATGATTATCATCCCGTTAGTAGCAGCTTTGCTATCCTTTATTATCCAAGGTACAGAGGGGATGACGGATGCGATTATTATCTTGGCGGTTGTGGTACTAAATGCCATATTTGGGGTGTATCAGGAGGGGCGTGCTGAGGCAGCGATTGAAGCACTCAAATCCATGTCTAGCCCCATGGCCAAAATTCAGCGTGATAGGCAAGTGCAACAAGTTAATGCGAAAGAATTGGTCATTGGTGATATCGTAATGCTTGAAGCAGGTGATGTGGTACCTGCGGATATGCGTCTTTTAGAATCCAATTCATTAAAAATCGAAGAAGCAGCATTAACCGGCGAGTCGGTACCTGTGGAAAAAACACTCGATACAGTAGTCGCTGAAGATGCCAGTATTGGGGATCGCGTCAATATGGCGTATCAAAATGCCAATGTGAGTTATGGTCGTGGTATCGGTGTGGTGACGAATACCGGTATGTTCACTGAGGTTGGCCATATCGCCAGTTTGATTGCCAATGCCGATGATACCGATACGCCGTTAAAGCAAAGCCTACATCAACTGTCAAAGATCTTAACATATTTAGTGCTAATTATCGCCGTGGCAACCTTTGTCGTAGGCGTGTTTTGGCGTGGGCAAGCGCCGCTTGATGGGGTGATGACCTCAGTTGCCTTAGCAGTCGCTGCCATTCCTGAAGGACTACCTGCGATTGTCACGGTGGTGCTATCGATTGGCACCCAAGTCTTGTCTAAGCGTAATGCCATTATCCGTAATTTACCAGCAGTCGAAACATTAGGTTCGACAGAAATTATCGCCTCAGATAAGACCGGCACCTTGACCATGAATCAAATGACCGTGGAAAAGCTATATTATCATGGTGAAACAGTACCCGCTTCTGCGCCCATTGATACGAATAACAACGCCTTGCGTATCATGAACTTTGCCAACAACACCAAAATTGACCCAACAGGGAAGCTATTAGGTGACCCAACCGAAACCGCCCTAGTGCAATGTGGACTTGACCATCAATTTGATGTACGAGAATGGCATCAAACTCAACCCCGGATCGCTGAGTTACCCTTTGATTCGGTACGCAAACTGATGACCACGATTCATCAATTGCCTGATGGGCAGTTTTTTGTTGCCGTTAAAGGCGCGCCAGATCAATTATTAAAACGTATTGATGGAATAGAAAAAAAAGACGGTGTTTATCCAACAACCGATACCGATACGCAGGCAATCTTGGCAACCAATCAAGCATTGGCACAGCAAGCCCTACGTGTTTTGATGATGGCCTACAAAATCATACCGAGCATGTCAACGGTGAATAGCGAGTCATTAGAAAGTAATTTAGTGTTCGCGGGGATGGTGGGCATGATTGACCCAGAACGTCCAGAAGCTGCTGAAGCTGTGAGGGTTGCCAAGCAAGCAGGTATTCGCCCTATTATGATTACCGGTGACCATCACGATACCGCACAAGCGATTGCCAAACGATTAGGCATTATCGATGCCAATGATACCGATGACCACGTACTGACAGGGGCAGAATTAAATGACATGAGCGATGCGGACTTTGAAAAGTCATTCAAGAATTATTCAGTATATGCCCGGGTATCCCCTGAGCATAAAGTACGGATTGTCAGCGCATGGCAAAAGGATGGTAAAGTCGTCGCCATGACAGGCGATGGTGTTAATGATGCACCATCTTTAAAACAAGCAGATATCGGTATCGGTATGGGGATTACCGGAACCGAGGTATCAAAAAGTGCTTCGGATATGGTGCTTGCCGATGATAATTTTGCGACGATTATCAAAGCAGTCCAAGAAGGACGCAAAGTATTTTCCAATATCCAAAAAACCATTCAATACCTTTTATCAGCGAATATGGCTGAGGTATTGATTATCTTTTTGGCGACATTGTTAGGTTGGGATGTATTAAAGCCTGTGCATTTACTGTGGTTAAATCTAGTCACTGATACCTTGCCAGCGATTGCATTAGGGGTTGAGCCTGCGGAAAAAGACAGTATGAAACGCCCACCACGCGGACGCGACTCGAGTTTTTTTCAGGCGGTGTCATGCCAGCAATCTTATATCAGGGCGTATTGCAAACTATGTTAGTGTTAGGTGTGTATGGACTTGCGTTACAATTTCCGGAACACCAAAACGAACAAGCCATTCATGAAGATGCCTTAACCATGGCCTATGTAACCTTGGGTCTGATTCAGTTGGTGCATGCTTACAATGTCAAATCCGTATACCAATCAATATTCAGGGTCGGTTTTTTCAACAATACCCTATTTAACTGGGCAATCTTATTGGCATTTATCTTGATGATGGTTACGGTGATTGTGCCAGGCTTTAATCAATTCTTCCATGTGAGCCAGCTAAGCCTTAATCAATGGGGTATGGTTAGAGGTTAATGTCGTTGATACCTTGTGAGTCGTCATCACCTAAACGAAAAGACATGCTCAGTCATCCTGTGTTGCTGAATGTGGCAACATAACTTGCGCCAATAGGCTATGGGCGGCGTCATGCGCTCGGTGTAGCGCCTTGCGGTTGATGCGTACAGCGATGTTGTACAGTAGCACGGCTGGAATCGCCACCGCCAAGCCAAGTCCAGTCATAATCAAGGCTTCACCCACCGGGCCTGCCACTTGGCTTAATCCTGCTTGTCCAGATTGGGCGATACTATTGAGTGCGTGAAAAATACCCCAAACCGTACCAAACAAGCCAATAAACGGCGCAATAGCTGCAGTTGTCCCTAATACGCTCAAACCTTGTTCACTGTCAAAACGGTAGCGGCTAAGCTGCTGGAGTAGGGTTTGTTCGACCACCGTCTTTTTACTATCAAGGGAAAGTTGTGTTAGCGGGGCTAAGGTGCGCTGAATATGTTCGGTTAATTCGCTAACCACACGCTCGCCCAATTGACGACTATGGATGATGCGTAAAATACCAACAACCCAAGATGCCATTGATAAAGCAAATAAGATAAAACACAAGGTCTTGGTCACCATATCGGTGTATTGCCAATAATGCCCCAAATCCATAACCACTCTAAAATTATAAAAATATCTTACCTAATTATTGTAAATCAATGGTCAGATTGCCAATCCAGCCACGACAGGCGCATAAGCCCCGCGATGGCCAATCCATGCAATACCGACACCCCAATCACCGTCGTTATGATTAAGACGCGGTGGTGCTGCTTTGTCACTGTCGTAAGCGTTTGGCGTGATAGGGTAGGCAAGGTATCAGGCATCAGACGTGCTAGCTCGTGATAGTGATAAGGTAATCAAAGATGTCTAGCATTTTATAGTATTGATAATACTGAAAAATTAAAAGTCGGTACGGATTTTAACGTATTTTAGCGGTAAGTTGGCAATGGAGTAGGCATGGATAACAAAAAACTTTTCGTTAACGTTTTTCGATTTTTGGGCTTGAATCTGCGTTAAGTAGCGCTATACGTAACAAAGCATATAATAGTTTATGTGTTTTGATAGTGGGAAGTGCTTGTCAGGATTGAACTTTTTTGTCATGATGGTTTTGCTAAATCTGTATTAAGCGATTATAACAATATAAATCCATCACGATTCACACACTGACAAGGCCGTCAGCTAAAAAGGAAAACATATTATGCGCGTACAAGGATGTCCGTTACTCACTCAGCTTATGATAAGCCTTACCCTAATTAGTGCCCCGTTTGGTGCTAACCTCAGTCAAGCCGCAATCATTGCGTCAACGCCGCCGGTTAGCGAAAATGCTACAACCCAAGCCGCCGCGCAGCGTTATGACAGTCGCAATGATATTTTTCAACCAGTATACGCCAAGCATGGCATGGTGGCGACCGAGCAAGCCTTAGCCAGTCAAGTTGGTCTTGATATCTTAAAACAAGGCGGTAACGCGGTCGATGCAGCAGTGGCGGTTGGGTTTGCATTGGCGGTAGTATTGCCAAACGCGGGTAATCTAGGCGGTGGCGGTTTTATGGTGCTGCATGATGGCGAAACAGGGCAAAATGTGGCGCTTGATTTTCGTGAGATGGCGGCCGCGCGTGCGCATCGCGATATGTATTTGGATGCGCAAGGTAAGGTCATTGATGGCAAGTCGCTATTTACCCATGATGCCGTTGGTGTGCCTGGTACTGTGGCAGGTATGGTGCACGCGCTCAATAAATGGGGCAGTATGCCATTAGCGAAAGTCATAGCACCCGCGATTAAATTAGCCGATCAAGGTTTTGTGGTGAGTGAGGTGCTTGCTAGCACCTTGGCCGAAGAAAAAGACACCTTGGGTAAATGGCCTGCGAGCCGCGCCATTTTTTTTAAACAAGGTGAACCGCTAAAAGCCGGTGATAAGCTTGTACAAAAGGACTTGGCTAACTCATTGCGTCAGATTAGCAAGTCCGGTGCAGCGGCATTTTATCAAGGTGATATCGGCAAAAAAATCAGTAAAGAAATGGCAAAACATGGCGGGGCAATCACCTTGCAAGACCTCAAAGACTATAAAGTCGTTGAGCGCAAACCCATTCTGGGCAATTACCGAGGCTATCAAGTCGTAACCATGCCACCCCCAAGCTCTGGCGGTATTCATCTTGTCCAAATCCTCAATATGCTTGAGCATTATCCCATCAAAGACTATGGTGTGAACAGTGCCAATACCATTCATGTGATGGCAGAAAGCATGAAATTGGCGTATGCAGATCGGGCGGAATACTTGGGTGACCCTGACTTTGTCAAGATTCCTGTCACTGGGCTGATTTCAAAAGGTTATGCCGATAGCCTAGTCAAAGGCATACAAATGAATCAGGCGCGACCCGCCGCGCAAATCAAACCGGGTCAACCACAGCCGTATGAAAGTGACCAAACCACTCATTTTTCCGTGATGGACAAAACAGGTGATGCCGTTGCTGTGACTTATACGCTGAACCTAAACTTTGGCACAGGGATTGTCGCTGAAGGGACAGGTATTTTACTCAATAACGAAATGGACGATTTTTCGGTCAAACCGGGTGTACCAAATGCGTTTGGACTCGTTGGTGGTAGTGCCAATGCCATTGCGCCCAAAAAACGCCCGCTCTCCTCGATGACCCCAACCATCGTGCTGAAAAATGACAAACCGTGGCTTGTGACGGGAAGTCCGGGTGGTGCGCGTATTATCACCACAGTATTGCAAAGTATCGTTAATACCATTGACCACGGTATGAACCCAGCTGAAGCGATTGTAACACCGCGTGTGCATCACCAATGGTTGCCGGATGAGTTGCGCATTGAAGACGGTATTAGCCCTGATACCATCGCGCTATTACAGCAAAAAGGCCATAAGGTCGCGCTTAAAGCACCGATGGGACGTGTGCAAATTATCCAAGCGGATGAGTCTGGGTTTTATGGGTATTCCGACCCGCGTAACCCCGATGGCAAAACCTTGGGTTATTAGGTTAGCATTATATCAAAAAACGTGGCCTAATGAGCGTTTGGATACACGAAAGCGCCAATCACACCGCTTCTATAGATACGCTTGTGTTGGCGATGGTTTACACAAGCCATCGCCAAGTAAATGTTTGGCATGCGGAATATACAAAGTCGCTGGAATTATTTGCAAAACAGGTATGACCCTGCGTAAAATAAGCTATTTATTATGACCACGTACACAAAAAAAAGGACTTGAGTATGACAAATCAGTATCGCCCAGAAACGCTTGCTATTCATGCAGGTTACGAGCCAGAACCGACCACCAAAGCCGTGGCAGTGCCGATTTATCATACCAGTTCATACGCCTTTGATAATACCCAACACGGTGCTGATTTATTCGACCTTAAAGTGCCAGGTAATATCTATACGCGTATCATGAACCCAACCAATGCGGTGCTTGAAGCCCGTATGGCAGCCCTTGAAGGCGGTATTGGTGCGCTTAGTGTGGCATCGGGTATGGCGGCGATTACTTATACTATCCAAACCCTATGTGAAGCTGGCGACAATATCGTGTCGGTGTCTACCTTGTATGGTGGTAGCTACAACTTATTCGCTCATGCCTTGCCACGTCAAGGTATCGAAGTGCGTTTCTTTGACTACCGTCATCCAGAAACCTTGGTTGACTTGATTGATGAGCGTACCAAGTTGGTATTCGGTGAAAGTATCGGTAACCCATTGGGCAACGTACTAGATATCGAAAAAATCAGCGAACTTGCGCATAGCAAAGGCGTGCCAGTAGTCATCGATAATACCGTTGCAACCCCGACATTATGCCGTCCGTTTGAATATGGCGCGGATATCGTGGTGCATTCATTGACCAAATATGCCAGTGGCTCAGGTACTTCTATCGGTGGTGTGATTGTCGATAGCGGTAACTTTGATTGGGGCGCGAATAAAGAACGTTTTGAGATTTTGAACACGCCAGATGTGAGCTATCACGGGGTTAACTTTGTTGAAGCGATGGGTAAAGCCGCGTTCATCGCGCGTGCCCGCGTGGCGCCACTGCGTAATATGGGTGCCGCACTTAGCCCAATGAATGCCTGGCAAATCATGTTAGGCCTTGAAACCTTGGCGCTACGTATGGAACGCCATTGTGAAAACGCGCAAGCTGTGGCTGAGTACCTAAACAACCATGAACAAGTGGCTTGGGTCAAATACGCCGGTCTATCAGACCACCCAGAATATGACTTGGCACAAAAATACTTTAATGGCAAACCGTCAGCGATTTTGACCTTTGGGGTAAAAGGCGGTCGTGAAGCGGGCGCACACTTTATTGATGCGCTCAAACTGATTACTCGTTTGGTCAATATCGGTGATGCCAAATCATTGGCGTGTCACCCAGCCACCACCACCCATCGTCAGCTCAATACTGAAGAATTGGCCAAAGCGGGTGTGAGCGAAGATATGATTCGTTTATCGATTGGTATTGAACACATTGACGATATCAAAGCTGACCTTGAACAAGCCTTGGCACAAGCTGCGACTAACTAAAAGCCGTCAGATAGCTGGGTATTGTTCTAGCGTTTATGACGCTCACAGTTTAAGCTTTATCCATACCCCCAATCACTATAATCGGTTGATTGGGGGTAAAATTTTTAAAAGCCTAATATAACCTTGGATGACTTTTGTTATCCGATAGCCAATGAAAAATCTGGGGTAGTAAAAGAGAGGGCACGTTTCTCAGTTAACGTGCCCTTTTGTATTATTGATTCACGCGGAAAGTCAGGTTGTTTTCGGCAAAGTATGATTCTGAACCTTTCGGAATCGGTGGCAATGGTGACGATGACTCGATGGCTTGGGTCAGGGTTGACTTGGCATACATATCTTTGGAATCGACTTTGATATTGCTAATCGTACCATCCGGCGCAATATTAAATGAGGCTCTTACGGTGCGAAATTCGGGTTTCATCGGCAATTGCCAGTTGCCTTTGACGATATCGGTAATTTGCTTGGTGTAGTTCTCACGCTCGGCAATGAGCTTGGCAATATTATCCGGTTCGCTTGGCTTACTTTGCGCATTTGATTGGCTTGGTTTAGGCGTAGGAGTGGTCTCTAAGACGTCTGTAGTAGCCGATGGGGCAGTGTCATTATTTGACGGGGTGCTATTATTATCCGCAGAGGCCGTGGCGGTACTATCTGTAGCCTCGGTTGGGGTGTCAGAGGTCGTTGCGGTTTCGTCAGCCGGTTGCTCGGCATCGGCAATGGCATTCGATTCGCAAATAAAGTTAAAGATATCCCGATCCGTCCAATTTGGCGTTGGCGTATACCAATCGCCCAAATCTGCATTGGCTAACGCTGCTTGATTGTTAAAAGACGCTGTGCGAATCTGGGTTAGCCCACAGTTTAATTGCATTTTGCCATAAGTATCGGTGGAATCTGATATATTCGGATTACGTGTGCGAAGATAAGTAATCTCATGAATACCATTGGCTAATAAATCGTGTGACATCAAGAAATAACGTCCATCTTCGGGTGCGCCTGATAGGCGCATTGGAATGGGTAAGAATTTCGAGGTATCGATTGACTTGACGACAGGGCGTAATACTTTAGTGGTTGATTTAGGGGTACTGGCAACCGGTGTGGTTTCCTCGTCCGAGGATTTTGAACAAGTGACCATCAATATTATAGCCAGTAAAATTACCACGCCAAACCCAAGCAGGGCAACAAGGTTACGGGACGGCTCACTGGACGCTACAGGTAGGGGGTGTGACGGCTGCTGCGCGATGTTTTGTACCGGTGACAAAGGTTGTGGCGGTGGTACAGGCGGCTGTGCCGGGCGTAATTTCTCCGCAATTGGATAGCCGCAATGCGGACAGGACACACTTTGGTCACTAATGGTATTAGCGCATTCTGGACAATGAATCAGTGACATAATTTTACCTACCGCATCAATCAACAAATACTTGATTATAGATAATCGCCAAACGAAGTCAACTGATAAACATTTATCCTTTTTTTTAATAGTTGGTTAGAAAAGAGGGTTTGTTTTTAAAGAGCGTTTATAATAAATTTACGTCGTATTATACTGACAAAAGGTTTGGATCTTTCAGAGATTTAGTTGATAAGCTTTTCCAATACATAAGCTTAATCCCATTTTATAAATTTTCATCATGATAAAAAACATTCAAAAAAATCTATGGTTTGCTGCGCTACGCATTTTGATGAAGGCTAGACATATCTATTAAGAAAGAAATTCGATTTATAAACTGTCGTATTTTAGGGGATTACCTACAAAAATCGTTTTAGAATACCGCTGTCATTTTATAGCAAGGACAATCATCATGTCTCAACAACCAAGCCCTTTATTGGGCTTTTCTCTTGCCCTCATCGCCAGCATGACTTGGGGGTCACTACCATTGGCAGCACAACAGGTGCTACAAGTGATGGATGCACCAACGTTCGTATGGAGTCGATTTTTGGTGGCAGCGATTGTGGTGTTTGGTTTGCTGTGGTATCGCAAAGGGCTGCTGCCACTTAAGCAGATTTCTCGTAAAACTTGGCTTATTATTGTGATGGGTGTGGTGGGGCTAACATTGAATTTCACCCTATATTCGCAGGCGTTGCTCTATATTTCGCCAACGACTAATCAAGTGTTATGGCAGTTTGCGCCCTTTGGCATAATTGTGATGGGGTTTTTGTTGTTGTGGCAGGCGCGGTGTTGGCGGTGGCTGGCGATAAGTTATTGGCAAAAAAATAGATTTTCACGATTATCACTCAGTTTAATCATAAGATTAACTCACGAAAGCTATTTTTTCGTGCTATTGAATAGCATCGTAAACAGCATATATTCTTGGGAAAATATAGACGAAAAGCAATTTAGTCTATATTGGTATTTAGATAGTCTAACTATGAATAGAACTTTGCGTAGTAAGATTTTACAATATCCCTACTTTAATATTCTTTAATAATTTTAGAACCGCTTAGTAAGTAAAGGAAATCAAATGGCACGTCTTACTGTTAATACTGTAGAAACCGCCCCAGAAAAAGCAAAAGAGCGTATTGCCGCCGTTGAAAAAGCGAATGGCTTTATCCCAAATCTGATTGGTGTGCTATCAAACTCACCACATGCATTAGAAATGTATCAAGAAGTCGGCAAAATGAATAGCCGTAATAGCCTAACGGCAGAAGAGATTGAAGTAGTACAAATCACTGCTGCAGCGCACAATGGCTGTGATTTTTGTGTTGCTGGCCATACCAAAGTTGGCACAAAGCTAAAAATGCCTGAAAACGTGATAAATGCATTATGTAAGCGCACTAACATCGAAGACAATGCTAAATATCAAGCACTTGCACAGTTTACTATGCAGTTAATTGACAATCGTGGCCAAGTATCAGATAGCGAATTACAAGCAATCAAAGACGCTGGCTATAATGATACCAATATTCTTGATATCGTTATGGGTGTTGCCCTGGCGACTCTGTGTAACTATGCCAATAACGTGGCAAAAACAGATATCAACCCAGAATTACAACCTTTTGCACCAAAAAGATAATCGTAATCTAACGCAATAATACGCCAAGCAAATCGTTGAGATTTTGCAAATTTGATTGCATAAAGCCGTTCATCTCAACTGGTGGTGAACGGTTTTTTTGATTTACCTTTTTTGGCTTAGATATATTTTTTTTAGGTTAACTCATGAATCAGTTCAGCCCATTAGATTTAGCGACTTATGCTAGTCAACCACTTGCACTCACTGCGCCTTTAGAGAAGATTGTCGCGTGGGAACATAATAGCGATTTATTGCGTAATATACACGTTGCTGCACAGCAACTGCTTGATCCTATCGCAATTGATAAAGGCTATTACCCCATCAAAGAAATGGGTGAGTTGGCTAAATTAGGGGCGTTCGCCACACATTTAACCAGTCAAGGCAATCGCTTTATGACCGCCATCGAAAGCACGGCTCAAATTGCTGAAGTATGTGGTACGACCGGCTTTTTGTCTTGGTGCCATCAAGTCATGGGATTTTATCTAGACCAATCTGAGAATACGGGCTTAAAAAATCGTGTTTTGCCAAATCACGCGCTTGGCAATACCTTTGGCGGTACGGCCTTGTCCAATCCAATGAAAACTTGGGCAAATATTGAGCCGATGATTATGCGCGCCAAAAAAGTTGAAGGCGGCTACCGTGTTTCAGGCACGCTACCTTGGATTAGCCATATTGCGCCTAATCAGTATTGTGGCGCAGTCGCAACGGTCGAAAATATCGGTGGTGCTACATTCGATATTTTCTTTCTATTGGCTTTTGATGAAGCTAGAAAGGGCGCATGGAAGTTAAATCAATGTCCGGTGTTTAGTGGTATGGAAGGCTCAAGCACTTGGCAGATTGAACTCAACGATTACTTTGTACCGACTGATGATATCATCGCCGACCCTGCCAAGCCGTTTATTGAGCGCATTCGAGCCACATTTGTGTTGATGCAATTAGGTATTGGTGTTGGCATTATTCAAGGGGCGATTAATGATATTCGCGCCGTGGAAAGTCAATTGGGGCACGTTAACCAATTCCTAGAAGACCAGGCAGATGGCTTGCAGTTAGGATTAGATGGGGCAGTGTCTCGTACTCGGGCGCTTGCCAATACCCCGTTTGATCCAAGCAAAGACTATTTGCTTGATGTGCTTGATTTACGCATCCAAGGGGCGAAGTTATCACTGAGAGCCACGCAAGCTGCCATGCTTCATCAAGGGGCAAGGGGCTATTTGATGACTGCCAATCCACAACGACGCCTACGCGAAGCGCAGTTTGTGGCGATTGTTACCCCAGCTATTAAGCATCTACGGTTTTTATCACATCAATTGTTGACCGAGGTAACACCGCAATGATTGAGCAAGACTCAGAATTAGCACCTATCAATATGGATGAGCAAGGCAATCCAACAGATGGCCGTGGGGATTGGAAAAAGTTTCTTTGCCGAGCTTGCGGCTGGATTTATGATGAAAAATTGGGTGACCCTGATGGCGGGCTTGCGCCAGGCACTCGCTTTGAAGAGATTCCAAATGACTGGGAATGTCCGCTGTGTGGCGTGACCAAGCGAGATTTTGAGCCTTATATTCAGCGTGCTATTAACATTGTCAAACCACAGCTCAACCCTGTCGGGGATACGGGCGGTTTGGTGGTGATTGGGGCGGGGCTAGCCGGTTGGTCGGTCATCGAAGCCGTACGTGCGCTGGATGACCAGTATCCGATTACGTTAATCACAGCCGATAGCGGCGATCGATATCACAAACCGCAACTGTCGATTGCGATTAGTCAAAACAAAAATGCCGAAAACTTGATCACCCAAACCGCGGTAACCGAAAGCGAGCGGCTGAATATCGGCTTGGTTGCCAACACGTTTGTTCTGCATATCGATACCATAAATAAGCAAGTTCGTACGACTCGTGGTGACTTTGGTTATGAATCACTGGTGTTTGCGATTGGGGCAAAGCCTGCTTTGCCAAAAAGCCTGCCGCCTGAGTTCGTATGGCGAATTAACCACGTAGATATGTTTGCCAAACTACAGCAAAAGCTTGCCAATAAGCCAACGCAGTCAGTTGCTATTGTCGGTGCCGGGATGATTGGTTCTGAATTGGCGGAAGATATCGTCAAAGCAGGCCATAAAGTCACCTTAATCGACCGCAATGCATTGCCACTGGCTGAAATTTTGCCAACCAAGGCAAGCCAAATGGTCAAAGACGCTTTGGTACGTACTGATATCAACTTTTTGGGCAACCACAGCGTGAGTCGCATTGAGCAAACTGATGAACAATACGTCATTCATTTTGCTGAGAATGATAAAACAGTAATCGCTGATGAAGTGGTTGCAAGTACCGGCTTAATCGTGGACGGACGTTTGCCAAATCGAGCAGGTGTGGAATTTGTGCCGCAGCAAGGCATTATTGTCGATAGTGACACCTTGCAAACCTCCCAAGCGAATATCTATGCGATAGGGGATTGTATGGCCATTGGTGGTCAAGCTTGCCGCTTTGTCGCGCCACTACGTCAGCAAGCCGATACCATTGCTCACCAAATCTTGAGTCTTGCGTGTGAGGACTATCATCACCAAGCCCCAGTGATTCGCCTAAAAACCAAATCCGTTGCGGTCACGGTGACAGGTAGACCTTGCAAAGACACCGCATGGGAAACCGTGGTCGATGACGGTAACGTGCTGACAATGCGACAACCGAAAGAGACAGGCGATGGCCGTGTAGAAATTGTCGTAAATAATGGGTTTTCTTTATAGTTTTTAGTAGAAAAAGTAGTTAGGTAAAAATCAACTATCCATATCCCAAAATATGATAAGTATTTTGGCTTGCCTTTTTTTAATATAAGCCGTTTCTTGTTACATTGTAAAAGCAAAAATTTATGAGCAACCGCCCTGATAATATTTTCCGCCCTTTTGATAGTGATAGCCAATTAAACTTTGGCAGTTGTACCTGTGGCAAGCACCAAAGCCAATCTGAGTGTAATGCCAGTTTTAATCAAGACCAAATAGGGCAAGTGAGTAATTTGCAAAAAAGCTATGGCGAGCAAAGTACCACTGAGCAATTAAGCCATGACTTGGTCGAAGCAGTTGCAGTCAAAGCCTTGTTTCCGCATGAACCGACTCGACGCGCGTTCTTGAAATCGGTCGGTACGGGTACGGCAATGGCAGCGATTGCCAGCGTTTTACCTATCGCAAGTTTACAAGAAGCGGCCGCACTTGATAAGCTCAATCCTGAAAAAAAACAAGTCGATATTGGTTTTTTACCCATCTTGTGTGCGACGCCACTCATTATGGCGGACCCAATGGGTTTTTACCAAGAGCAGGGTATTAAGGCAAATTTGCTCAAGCGAGCAGGGTGGGCATTGGTTCGTGACCAAATGATGAACCGTGAACTTGATGCGACCCACTTTCTTGCACCCATGCCGCTTGCGATTAGTTTGGGGCTTGGCTCGGCACAGCAAGACATGAAAGTAGCCGCAATTCAAAATATCAATGGTCAAGCCCTTGTCATGTCGCTCAAGCACAAGGATAATCGTGACCCGAAAAACTGGAAAGGCATGATCTTTGCCATTCCATTTGAGCATTCAATCCACAATTATTTATTGCGTTACTTTTTGGCGGAACATGGCCTTGATCCTGACAAAGACGTCAAGCTACGTCTGACCACACCACCTGATATGATTGCCAACTTAAAAGCAGGCAATATTGATGGTTTCTTTGGTCCTGAGCCATTTAATCAACGAGCGGTTTGGGATAAAGCGGGTTATATCCATACACTTTCTCGAGATATTTGGAATGGTCATCCCTGTTGTTCATTTGGTACATCACAAAGCTTTATTAATGAAAATCCTCAGACCTTTTTGGCGATGAATCGAGCGATTATCAAAGCCAACGTGATGGCCAACGACCGTACGATACGTCGTGGGCTTTCAACGTTATTGTCACAGCCAAATTACTTAAATCAGCCAGAATTGGTACTGCGTCAATCACTCATGGGTCGGTTTGCCGATGGCGTTGAACACGTGCAAGACCACCCAGACCGCATGAACTTTGACGTATTGCCGTGGTATAGCGTGGCAGTATGGATGATGACGCAAATGAAGCGCTGGGGTTACATAAAAGGCGATGTTAATTACCAAGATATCGCCGAAAAGGTATTTATGCTGACGGATGCCAAAAAACAAATGCAAGCGATGGGTTACCCAGTCAAAGACAAACTCAGCAAAGATGGCTCGGGCTTGGTAACTGGTTATCCTGCGTTTAGCGTGATGGGTAAGGCCTTCGACCCAAGCAATCCGACAGGTTATCTCAATTCGTTTGCGATTGGTCAAAAGGGGTAACGCGACATGACAAAACTCTCGACCAAGACCAAAGGCTATCTGTTATCGTTGCTAATAGTGCTTGCCACCATTGGCATATGGCAACTGGCAACCTTGCCAAAACAAATCCACGCACCGACCGAGCCGCTAAAGCTTGAGTACAGTGTGCTGATGGGTGATATCCCAGAAGGCACCAAACCGGGTGCGGTAATCAAAAGTCAAAAAAGCGAATTTCCAAGCCCGACTGATTTTGCCCAAACCGCATGGGGACATATTTCTGATCCATTTTATGACAGAGGTCTAAATGATAAGGGTATCGGTATTCAGCTAGGCTATTCAATTGGGCGTGTATTGCTTGGTTTTTTATTGGCGATGATTGTCGCGATTCCACTCGGTTATCTGATTGGGATGTCACCTGTGCTTGGCAGTGCGTTAATGCCATTTATTCAACTGTTAAAGCCGATTTCTCCCTTGGCATGGATGCCAATTGCACTTTATACCATCAAGGATTCAAACGCTTCGAGTATCTTTGTGATTTTTATCTGCTCGATTTGGCCAATGCTGACCAATACGGCGTTCGGTGTGGCCAATGTTCGACGAGAGTGGCGCAATGTCGCGCGCACCCTTGAGTTATCACCGATGCAGACAGCGACCAAAATCGTGATTCCTGCTGCCGCACCAACGATTGTGACGGGTATGCGAATTTCGATGGGGATTGCTTGGCTGGTGATTGTGGCGGCAGAGATGCTAGTCGGTGGTACGGGTATTGGTTATTTTGTGTGGAATCAATGGAATAATCTGTCACTTGCTAATGTTATTTTTGCGGTGTTGCTCATCGGGTTTGTGGGGATGATGCTAGATTGGATGTTTGGATTGCTACAAAAAAGGGTAAGTTATGTTGAATAAAGAAGCATTGATTGAGGTCAAAAACTTAACCAAACATTACGGCGACAATGAGAATGTCTTTGAAAACGTCAACTTTGACATCCATAAGAATGAATTTATCTGCCTCATTGGTCATTCTGGCTGTGGTAAATCGACGATTCTGAATGCGCTAGCAGGGTTAGAGCGTGCCAGTAGTGGCAATATCTTGATGGAAGGTCACGCTGTCACTGCACCAGGCCTTGAGCGTGGTGTGGTTTTTCAAAGTCACGCGTTATTGCCTTGGCTTAGCGTTGCTGAGAATATTGCCTTCGCTATCAAAGCTAAAACGCCTAATATTACCGCCACAGCATTAGATGAACAAGTTAATCACTATTTGGCGATGGTTGGTCTTGCCGGGGTCAAACATAAAAAACCGAGTGAACTGTCAGGCGGCATGAAACAGCGCGTCGGGATTGCCCGAGCCTTTGCTACACAACCGAAGATGCTGTTGATGGACGAACCCTTTGGGGCGTTGGATGCCTTAACTCGTGGTGTGATTCAAGATGAGTTGGTGAATATCGTTGATGAAACGCATCAAACCGTGTTTATGATTACCCATGATATTGACGAAGCAATTTTGCTTGCCGACCGCATTTTCTTGATGAGTAATGGCCCTAGAGCGTTTTTGGCAGAAATTGTGGAAAATACCATTCCTAAGCCACGGCATCGCGACAATATCCATCATCACAGCCATTATTATAAGATTCGCAATCACTTACTTGATTTTCTGGTTCATCGTAGTAAAACGTTGCAACAAAAAAATGAGCGACCTAAACACCCGAACATCATTAACTTTGAGTATGAGGGTTGGAGTGGGTTATAAGGACCTGTACGTAATACTGAGCAGGTAGCATAGTAACCGGTTGTAAGAGATTTTGTTCGATTTTAAATATCTCTTTAATTCTTTAGCTTTTTTAATAGCTCACTAAAAATAATTGTTCTTCGTAAGTAATTTTTATCATGACAAAAAGTTATAGTCAGAGTTGACCTCATTAACTATGAAAATATCGCAAAATAAAAAGCCTATAAAGCTACCGTCTTATAGGCATCTCAATAAACATCGGTAACGCTACCTAACTAATAAATAGGTTTTTTATGCAAGTGAAAAATACTTAAAAATGCTCGATAAAATTCCTTAACGTGCTATTTTTTCCGTTTTCTGTGATTACCCCTAATATTTCAATTAACATGCTATTATGCAATCTACTAATTTTGATGACTTGTTGTGATTAGAAATTAGCCAACATTTTAACCCCTGCAATCAGTAGTACCACTGCTAGCAATTTATTTAGCATTGGGTCTGCGAAACGCTTGCTACCATACGTTGCGCCAATAAAGCCACCTACCAAAGCCACGCCAAGCCACAATGGCAACTCGCTTGGTAATTTTGCCCCCGTACTCAGCACCCCAAATAAGCCTGAAATAGAATTGAGCAAAATAAAACCTGCGGCAATTCCTGCTACAGTTTTCGGACTTGCCCAACGATTAAATAGCAAAATTGGACTTAAAAACACGCCACCGCCGATACCGGTTAAACCAGAAAGTAAGCCCAAAATTGCCCCAACGACCGCCAGTAGCCATTTTGACACGGGTTTTAACGCTTTTTCACTGGTAAGTTTGTTGGCAGATTTAAAGGAATAAAGGGCAGAGAATATCAGCACTGCCCCTACAATCGGCTTATAAAAATAACTGGGCAAATGGGTCATGCCACCAAGAAACGCCATCGGTGTTGCTGTTATTGCCAGTGGCATAAAAAATTGCCAAGAAAAGTTTTTGGCAGAATAAAACCGCCAAAAGGCAATGGCAGATACCAAGATATTTAGACATAAAGCCGTCGGTTTCATCATGCTTGGCTCAACGCCTACCAGTCCCATCATGGCAAGATAGCCTGATGCACCCCCATGACCAACCGATGAATACAAGAGTGCCGATAAGAAAAATAAAACCGCTAAAACAATCGATTGCATTATATTTTAACCATGCTTGTTAAAAATTTTTAGCCATTATTCGATAGCCACAAACTCTCACTACTGTCTTCATAAAACTCTTGCTTCCACACAGGGATATCGGCTTTGATCGCATCAAGTAACCAGCGACACGCATCAAATGCAGGATAACGGTGATGAGCCGTCACCCCAATCCACACTGCCATGTCACCAATAGCCAAGTCACCAATACGATGAATCGCCACGGCATGTTCGATGTCAAATTGGGCTTTGGCCTGTTCGATGAGTTTTTTGCCTTGATTGATAGCGAGTTTTTCGTAACCGTAATAAGTCAGCTTGGTGACGGGTCGAGCGTTGTTATGATTGCGTACCCAACCTTCGAAAGTTGCTAATGCCCCACAGTTGCCATTGAGCAAAGCTTGTTTCAGCCGTCTGTCATCTATTGGCTTATCAAGTAACGCAAAGCCTTGATTAATAGCAGTTTGGTAGGCTTGGTCTTCGTTTAGAAGAATTTTGGATGAGGTTTGATGTAAGGAAGTCATGCTAACCCCCAGCCACAGGCGGAATAAAGGCGACCACATCACCGTCTTGAAGGGGTGCGTTCCAATTGGTGATTTCGTGGTTGATTGCAACCGCAATCTTTTGTTGGGGTAATTTAAACTGATATTTGTCGGTCAAAAATTGGTACAACTCGGTCAAGCTGTCACCGTCAAAGGTCATGCGATCTTCGTCTTTGCCTGCACTTTCGGCAAGACTAGCAAAGTATAAAATCTCTAAATGTTTAATTGTTGACATAATCAGACTTGCCCCCTGTTTTGTTTAGCAATTTGATATCACTGATAATAATGTCGTGCGATAAGGCTTTGGTCATGTCATAGATGGTTAAGCAAGCGACTGACACGGCGGTCAAGGCTTCCATTTCGACCCCTGTTTTGTAGGTGACTTTGGCAGTGGCGGTGACGTTAATGACAAAATTGTCGTCATCGTAGTCAAAGCTGATTTTGACACCGTCTAGCGGCAGTTGGTGGCAAAGTGGAATAAGTTCATGGGTGCGTTTGCTTGCCATGACCCCTGCGATATGGGCAGTTTGGGTGATTGAGCCTTTTTTGGTCATACCGTCTGCGGTTTTGATGGCGTGGTAGATATCGGTTGGGAAAATCACTTTACCGGTGGCGGTGGCGGTGCGATGGGTAGGGGTTTTGGCGGATACATCGACCATTGATATATCGCCATTGCTGTCTAAATGCGTTAAATTCTGGGTCATGTTTTACTCTTTTATAAATTACTCAATCGGTTTTGGTGGTGAGCAACGTGGATAATGAACTCCACCTTGCAAAATCATGTCTAAAATATATTGCACCGACCATTCCAATTCATCTTGATTGCATTGATAATTAGCAATCACGCCATAATCAAAATAAGGAGAAATGTTAAAACCGTCTTCAATATCGTTATAATAAACAACTAAATTGCCAATCAGAGCAACTGCCCAAAATCCACCGCCCAGTTTGCCATAAGTTTTTTCTTGCCATTTTCTTGGGTCTATTCTAATAACTTCCCAAAGTTTGGCTTGGGCGATACTCATACGACTTTCAGATTCAATGATGAGTTGCCAAAGGTCAGCTTCTGAAATTGGTTGCCAGTCCATTATTTATCCTAATTCATTTAGTTGCTTTAATGCTAAATTAAATTCATCTAACGTGTTAAAATTCGCCAAATTTACCCAAGGATCTGGCAACTCAACCATTTTTACCGTTTTATCCACCAAAAACTTCATCACCGACCGATTGCCCTTATCTAAATAGTCATAAAGCTCAAGCAATAAATCAGTGCGATATAGCCCTAATAGTGGGTAATCTTTTTCACCCTTTAGATAAATAACATCTTCATGTTTATTAGTTGCTCTATCAAACAACTGATGATAAAGCTGATTTGCACCAATCAAACAATCACAGCTAATCACCATTAAATAATCTTCAGGATAAACCACTTGCAACATTGCATTGGCAATCGCAGATAATGCCCCTGCTCCTTTACCGTTGTCATCGCTTGGCAATTCGTCAGCAATCACAATTACTTTGCCTTTTTCCAAATAGCTTGGGTGATAAAAATTTTTGCCATTATCCGCTATCATCACTGGCACTTTTAAATTTGTTTCATGCCTTAATTGCGTACTTAAAGATTTAGCATGATCGATATGCCACTCTAGCAAGGTTTCACCGTTTGGCAATGTTAACAGGGCTTTTGGCGAACCCATTCGAGTAGATTCGCCCCCTGCCAAAATCACAATTCCTGCCAAATCAATCATGAGTTGGATTAACACGCATTAAATGTGGCACAAAATTACACGGACGAGTGCGGTTGTCGAGTTGGTCTTTTAAAATCCCTGTCCAACCTGTGCGACACGCCCCTGTCGAACCTGGTAAGCAAAAAATCGCTGTATTGTTCGCCATACCGGCTACGGCACGAGATTGTAGCGTGGACATGCCGATTTCATCACGCGATAACGCTCTGAATATTTCGCCAAAGCCTTGCACTTCTTTGTCGAATAATGGCGACACTGCTTCTGGCATACTATCACGGATATAAAAACCCGTGCCGCCTGTGGTAATGACCGCATGAACCGTTGGGTCGGCGATCCATTTGCTGACCATCGCACGGATTTGGTAGATGTCGTCAGTGGTCAAGGTGCGTTCCGCCACGTTATGCCCTGCTTCGATGATACTGTCGGCAAGGTATTTGCCAGAGGTATCTTCGTCAAGGGTGCGCGTGTCGGACACGGTCAACACAGCAATATTCAGTGGGATAAAAGGTTTTTGCGGTTTGTTGGTCATGAGGTTTTCCTTGTTTCATTGTTGCAGTAGGCGAATGCGAAGCACCTCTACTGCAAGCGTTTTTTATACAGTTTCTCTTTCCAGCTATCTTCAAGGCAATCAATCGCAAGCCATTGATTGACGATTTCGACAGGGATTTTGTCTTTTTGGTTTATCATTCGCCACAAAGTCGTTAAATTGGCAAATGGATAGGGTCGCTCGACAAGATAGACAGGCAAGCCAACGGATAAATTTCCGTTTTGCACGACTTGAAAATACCAGCCTGCAATACCGTTATTGGTGATAAATGACGCGACTTCATAATGCCCAAGTTGGTCGTTAATTTTAAAACAGGGTCGGCGTGGTTGGACGATTCGCAGTTTGACACTGGTTGTTTTGCCTTCGCTATCGGCATTATCTTCACCATATTGGTAAACGTCACCGATACACACATTGGACTCGGACATAGGTTCATTTTCGGTGGTAACGGATAAGTTTTCACCCAATGTGCCAATGGCCACGTTCATGTCAAAGTGTTGATTGATTTTTTCATAAGTGGTAATCGGCATTTGATGGACGGCTTTGAGATATCCGCCATGATGTCTGCGGTCGGCTTGCTCATCGGTTTCTAGTCCAAGATAGTTGACAGCGACTTCGCCTTTGACCGGGTATTTGTTAATGGCAGAGAGTTTGTCACGGGCGAAATACTCAGCCTTGCCTGCTCGGACTTCGGTTAAAATGCCGATATATTGGGGTAAATTTAGGCTGTCGCTCATGCTGTTTCCTTGTGGTTTTTTAGCATGATAGGATGTTTAAAACATTCAAGCAAAGTCAAATCCACCTTTAACCGCCCATTCCCTAACCACCAACCATGGAAAGATTTGCCATCATGCCGCTATTGCTGTCATTCAAAAAATGGTGTTCTGGCTTGATCGGCATAAGACTCTGTAACGCTAATATCAATCCGTCTTTGTCTTGATTGCTCAAAAATTGGCGAATATCATAGTTTTGTTGATCAAACAAACAAAGATGAATTTTGCCCTGACTGCTGACACGAAGACGATTACAGCTATCGCAAAATTGCGGTGCATACGGTTCAATCAGTCCGATTTTGCCCACATAGTCATCATGACCAAATTCAGTCGCAGGCCCGCTGTCAATTGCGCGTTCGGTAGCCGTCCAGCCATTTTCAAGCAGATGGTTTTTAATGGTTTTGCCACTGGCGTGTTCGGCAAAAAATAGTTCGCTGTTGTCACTTGTTTGCATAAACTCAATAAAACGATATGTCACAGGGCGGTCTTTGACATACGCCAACGCATTTTGCAAATTGTCAAAGGCAGTGTCTGCCTTGAGAATGCCGTTTAATTTTAAGTGGATTTCAGTGCTTTCAAGCAATTTATCAATATCTTTTAACAAAGTCGGTAAGATATCAAAGCCAGTGATTTGCTTAAATACAGCGGGATTAAAGCTGTCAATACTGATATTGAGTTTATCCAGCCCTGCATTTTTCCAGTCGGTCAAGTGTTTGGCAAGCCGGTAGCCATTAGAACTTACCGCTACGGTTTTAATACCTTGCGTTTGTTTGGCTAGTTCAATGATTTGTGGTAAATCGTGACGAATGGATGGCTCGCCACCTGTTAGACGTACTTTG
>CALJUC010000158.1 GCA_937975585.1 uncultured Moraxella sp.
TCATATATCACTGTTTTGACTTTTAAGTAATTTCAATCTTAAACTACTAATCCGAACCCCCACTTTTGACACGAATAGTTTGTCCAGCTGGGCGCTTTTTGACCCAATTGATAAATTTTTGCATGTCGGTATGTTCTTTTAGTCGCTCTACCGTATGGTAATAGCTTGATAACTCTTGATTGCTAAATACTTCATGTACTTGGTCGTGACAGGCCTGACAGAGCATTGCAATTTCGTTTTTCATCTCATCTCGGCTAAATTCGCGTTTGGTTCGCGCTTTATCATGGCGAGATTTGGGAATCAGATGGTGTTGCGTCAGCTCAACTTCCTCACGTCCACACAATTCACAAGGCGGTGATGGTGCTTTTTCGGCAAGAATTGCTTCCCAAAACGCGTCATCTTCTGTATTTTTTGATTTACCTTTTGCCATTGTTTTCTCGCTATTTGTCTATATACAAGTCATTTCATCATAACAGTAGCTAAGCTAGCTTGCCAATGCTATCTTGATCAGGCTACTTTGCCAATTTTATTTTCGGTCTTTTTTGAGTCAATCATGCTAACCAATCTGATTAAATCTGCTCAGTCACAAGCAAAGCACTACCTCAATCCCTTTAACAACGCGAAGTTATTGACCAAGATTTTTAACCTATATCCGCCGTACCTTGGTGCAGGTATCCGAGTCGAAACCATGGATTTTGCCAATCAGCATGTCCGTGTAAGTATGCCCTTAACCAAGCTCAATCAAAATATCGTTGGTACGCAGTTTGGTGGCAGCCTGTACTCGATGACTGACCCTTTTGTGATGACATTACTCATGCAAAAACTGGGCGATGACTATGTGGTATGGGACAAATCTGCTTGTATCGACTTTATAAAGGCGGGGAAAAATCAGGTACATTTTGCGTTTACCTTGACGGATGACGAAGTCGCCACCATTAAAGATTTAGCCCAAGATGGTAAGGCAGTGTTTCGCGATTATAAACTTGATATCAAAGACGAACAAGGCGAAGTGGTCGCCATTGTGAAGAAAAAAGTCTATATCCGTCTACGTGACTTTAGCAAATCCAAACACCAATCCAGCCGCATTTGAGCCAGCTTGTAAAGCTTAATGACAACCGAGTGTTACCGCCATGAAAAAAACTGTCGCCACATTGGCGTTTAGCCTATCAATCCTTGCCCATAGTGAAACCTATGTCATTCATACCAATGGCGGCGCGGCATTACAGCCCGTGGTACAAAGTCAACTCAATCAATTGCCACAAGGCGGTCGGGTGATGGTGTACCAAGACCAACTCATTCTCAATACCACGCCTGCCAATTACCGGACTATCAGCCAATTTATCCATCAGATTGACCATGTGCCTGAGTCAGTCACGGTGGCTGTCCGTGTCGGTGAAAATAGCAGCGATTACCAAAACACGGGCTATGGCAATATTGGTATTATCAATCGCCGCGTGTATGTGAACGGTCACTGGCAAAATGTCCAAAGCCAAACCACGGGCAACTATGTGTATCAAATCCAGACGCTATCGGGACAATCGGCCAGTATCGGCCTTAGCCAAATTATGCCAGTTAATACCATTAACACGCGTTACGGTTATGGCTACCCACAAATATGGATTGGGCAAACCTTACTTAACGCCAATCAAGGCATCGCAGTTACGCCAACCAAACTTACCAATGGTCAGTTTCAAGTCCAACTCAGCCAAGCCAATGATAAGTTTAGCCGTGTCTATCATCAACCTGTGGTCACAGGGCAGTCGCTATCTACCACCGTCACCGTCAATCCTAACCAATGGACGACCGTTGGCTATATCAGCAACCAAGGACAAACCAGTGGCACTTATGGTCAAATTAGCCAAAACGGACAAACACCCATTCAAATCCTAGTACGTTAATAACTCACCATAAAAAAAAGGGTGTATTGAATACGCCCTTTTTATGCTTCAATTCAAACTTATACCAAATCCAAAAATTACAATATCGAGAAAAACGAGCGAAGATAGTACAATCAGTACAACAAGCGAGTTTGACAAAAATATTGTATTTTTTGGTAATGGTATTAGTCTTTTACCGCCATAGTGATGGTGTAGGTTTTACCTTGTTTGAGTTTGTCCGAGTTGCCAAATACTTCGGTAAATGAGCGTTTCATAAAGTCACGTAAGCCATTGATGGTCACGACATAAAAACGCGCACCACTTTCCATCGCATTGTACGCATCAAGCAAATACAAGTAATGTTGTTCTTTGCTGGCTTTGGCCGGTAGGTTTGACATCACTAGGCTAAATTTGCGACTTGGGTCGACATCGCGAAAGCCATTAGATAGCTGCACTTGGGTATTGGTAAGGTTGTTGTTTTGGCAGTTGAGTTTGGCATATTCGACCGCGACAAAGTCTTTATCAATCAATAAATGCTGACCATTTGGGCATTCGCGCGCGGCAGTCATGCCGAGTACACCATAGCCACAGCCAAGGTCAATCGAGTTATCATTGTCACGAAACTCGATATAGTCAAGTAGCATTAAGCTACCGTCATCAAGCTTTTCAGGGGAGAAAATGCCCCATGTACTGGTAAATTTAAACGGTTTACCAAGGACGTCCTGGGTAAATTGGATGTCATTACGCCAGTGGGCAGATTTTTTGAGTAAATCAGCGTCGATTTGGTGCATTTTTAATCCTTAGTATAATAATAAGCAGAGATAAATTTATAATGACGATGATGAGCCTGACACCACGTTGGAAAATCGTCAAATTCACTTTGGGTAAAGGCTATCCAATCATCGAATAATTGCTTGGTATCTTGATATTCTTGTTTGACATAGTCATCGATATCGGGATATTTTTCTAGCAAATCATACACTTCTTGTAAGGCTAGTTCACCGTCTTTTTCATCACCTGCATCATACACAAACTTTGATTCGCTAACGTGATGAAGTTGATAATCTACAAAATCGAGTTTGGTTAAAATCACTTGTCTAGCACATTCTTGATTAGTAGGGTCAATTTCTAGCCCTTGAAAATAATAGACCCTTTGGCGTGTCAATTTGGCTAAAGCAATGTATAAATTAACGTTATTTGGCTCTGCTTCTCGCCAATGCTCAAATACAGCTATCATATACTGGCGAATGGGCGACACCAGTACAATATCAAGGCTATACACATAAGCATTAATGAAAAAATCTAATATACATTTAACAATTTCTCTTTGCTTCTCAAGTGGTCGAGATTGGCAAAATTTGACGAACTGCTCAACTTTTTGCAGGGCAGGTTTGCGTAAGCCTTTTTGTTTTAACTGGCAAAATTCAACAAATAAACCAAAATCAGCGTGATTGTCATAGGTTTTTACAAACGCACTTAACGCTTGGTCTTCATCACTTCGCCAATAATTATCTTCCATCAAATCACCTTACTAAAGCGATTTTGATGTTTATTTTTTAGATAAGTATCAAACACCATCGCCACATTCCGCCCCAAAAGTCGCCCTTTTGGTAGCACCCGAATGCCTTTGGCGTCCATATCCACAAGCTTATCCGCCTGCATTTCACCCAATGCCTGAATCTCACTGATAAAATACGTCATTGGGTCAACACTAAAGCGCGCATTCACGTCTTTAAAATCCACATAGTCGTGACATAGCAAATTCATAATCACATAGCGGCGTAGCACATCCGGCAAACGTGACTTAATCACCTTCACCGCAGGCAAGCGTTTGGCATTAATCGCGGCTTGGTACTCGCTGAGGTCACTGGCATTTTGCAAATAATCATTGCCGATTTGGCTAATCGACGACACGCCAAAGCCCAATAAATCACAGTTGCCATGGGTGGTATAACCCTGAAAGTTACGGTGCAGCTTACCCTCACGCTGGGCGACCGCCAATTCATCATCCGGCTTGGCAAAATGGTCAATACCGATATATTGATAGCCCGCTTCACTGAGCGCATTGATGGTATTACCAAGCATGGTTAACTTATCGGCTGGGCTTGGCAAATCCGCTTCATTGATTTGGCGTTGACCTTTAAAACGCTCTGGTAGATGCGCGTAGTTAAATACGGATAGACGATCAGGGGCGATTTCAATAATTTTTGCCACTGTGCGCTGCATACTGCTCACTGTCTGATGCGGTAAGCCATAAATCAAATCAATGTTAATCGAACGAAAGCCTAGACGTCTTGCTTCAGCCATCACATTGGTAATCAGTTCTTCTGACTGCACGCGATTGACCGCGATTTGGACTTGTTCTTCTAAGTCTTGTACGCCAAAACTGACTCGATTAAAGCCCAATTCACGCAGGACTTGTAGCGTATTCGGGCGCAATTCGCGTGGGTCGATTTCGATGCTAAAATCGGCCGTGTCTTTGGTGCTAAAGGTAAATTGGCTTTGCAAAAATTGCCACAACTTGACCAATTCGTCATCGCTTAAAAAGGTTGGCGTACCACCACCTAAGTGTAGCTGCTCGACTACCGGATTGCCTTTTAGCAAGGCGCGTTTTTGCTTAACCTCAGCAAAGAGATAATCAAGATAGTCGCCCGCATCGCTATTTTTTTTGGTGATGATTTTGTTACAACCGCAGTAATAGCACAGATGGCGACAAAACGGGATATGAAAGTACAACGACAATGGCACGCGTTCATCACGGTTGTGCAGCATGGTTTCTTCAACGCCACCCACCGAGCCATTATCAGTAATCGGCTGAAATTCAAGCGCAGTCGGATACGAGGTGTAGCGCGGTCCTGAGCGATTGTATTTATGAATCATCGCTTCATTGAACAAATGATGCTGTGGCGAAAAGTCGCTCGCGTGCGAGGCATACGGGTTTTCGATAATCTCGACAGGGCGCTCAAAGAACGGCTGCTCATCGACAGGTAGGCGTTGGGTTTGGCTAGCATCAGGTTGGTTGTTCATAGTCTACTCAACTAATTTTTAGATTTTTGCGATGACAAATCAAATTTTTGGTATTATAACACAGTTGATGTTAGGCTTATTGCATGGCAAAACTAGCATCATATCACTGGAGTATTTATGCAATCATCCCCTTATGCTGCCTCGCAAGATAGCGGTTTTACACCGTTGCCTCTCAATCTGAATGTGAGTATGAAACTCATTGCCTTAGCGCCGCAGTTTTATATTTACGACCTTGACGGTCAAGAAGTCGGATTTATTAAGCAAAAACTGTTCAAGTTTAAAGAAGCGATTGAGGTGTACAGTGACAGCCATAAAACTAAGCTTAATTATAAAATTTCTGCGGATAGGGTGATTGATTTTAGCGCCAATTATCATTTTGTCTCGATGCATGATGGTGTGATTGGTCGCACCAAACAACATGGGTTACGCTCACTATGGCGGACGGAGTTTGAGATTCTTGACCAGACAGGCACGCGATTTTTTATCCGTCTAAACAATCCGATGGTGCAATTTATCGAAGGCTTGCTATCGATGATTCCATTACTTGGTGATATTTTGAATATGTTGAGCGGTTATTTTCTCAATCCAACCTACACCGTAACGACACTTAGTGGTGATGAAGTCGCCACGATGAAAAAATTACCGGCATTGTGGGATGGCAAATACGAAATCCGCGCCAGCCAAACGGTTAATGAACGCGATAGCGAATTGATTGCGTTATCGCTGTTGACGCTGATTTTAATGCAACGGGCAAGTGATGGTTAAACATAAATAATAGGTATTAGAAAAGGCAACCCGAGATGAACCTTAAGTTTCGACCTGCTACCGAGCATGATTTTTCTAAAGTCGCACAGCTTGTAGCGAGTGCCGATGAGTTGTTGTTGATTTCACCGAGCAGTCAGTTTCCATGGACAGCCGAACAAGTCGAAGCCATTGCAATTACTCGGTTACACAATACCGTGGCGATTGATAGCGACACCCAAAACATCATCGGTTATGCCAATATTTATAAAGCGATGAGCAATCAAACGGCGTTTATTGGAAATGTGATTATTGCACCTAACTATCGACAACATGGCGTTGGTAAACAATTGATGCAATACACGATGGAGATTTGTCAAAATCAATGGTACGCCACGCCCCAAGTATCCGTGTTTAATCACAATACAGATGGTTTGCGTTTTTATCATCAGCTTGGCTTTGTACCTTTTGCGATGGAACAAAGAGAATATGGTGTGAAAAAACTGATGTTGATTCATCTCAAATTTATCAAAAAATTCGTCATCTAAAGGGATTTATAAAAAAATGTCATTTGCACAAGTATATACGCGTTCGGTGGTGGGTCTAAATGCCCCAAGTGTGATGGTTGAAGTCCATCTGTCGCAAGGCCTGCCTGCGGTGACCATTGTCGGTCTGCCTGAAGCCGCGGTGCGTGAAAGTAAAGACCGTGTGCGCTCCGCGATTATCAATAGTGGTTTTCAATTTCCCAATCGTCGTTTGACCATTAACCTCGCCCCAGCAGACTTGCCAAAAGATGGCGCGCGGTTGGATTTGCCGATTGCGATTGGTATCTTGGCGGCCAGTGGGCAAATTGATGATAGTCAATTACAGCAGTATGAGTTTATCGGTGAATTGGCGCTCAATGGCGACTTGCGTTCTATCTCAGGCGCATTGGCCGTGGCGCGCGCGATTAAGGCGGATAAACGTACCTTGATTGTTCCCAAAGACAATGCCACCGAAGCGGTCAAAGTCGATGGTATTCAGGTGCTGCAAGCGGATAATCTAAAATCCGTGTGTTTGCATCTGCAAGGCGAGCAGTTACTCACCTTTGCTGAGCCACGGGCTATCTACCGGACTGACAGCTACACGCTTGATTTGGCCGATGTCAAAGGTCAGCACCAAGCCCGCCGTGCGCTCGAGATTGCTGCCGCCGGTGGTCATTCACTATTGTTTTGTGGTTCACCGGGTACGGGTAAAACCTTGATGGCATCGCGCCTGCCAACTATTTTGCCACCATTAACCGATGCAGAAGCGTTAGAGGTCGCCAGTATTTATTCGATTGCCAATACGGACTATGCGTATGGTACACGTCCCTTCCGCCAAGTCCATCACACCACTTCGGCTGTGGCATTGGTCGGTGGTGGCTCATCGCCAAAACCCGGTGAGATTACCTTGGCCAATCATGGCGTGTTGTTTTTGGACGAGTTACCCGAGTTTGACCGTAAGGTACTTGAAGTGCTGCGCCAACCGATTGAAAATAAAGAAATCGTTATCAGTCGCGCCAACGCCCAAACTACATTTCCCGCGCACTTTCAACTCGTCGCTGCGATGAACCCTTGCCCATGTGGTTACTATGGCGATATGACGCGCGGCGATGGGTCAAAACGCTGCCAATGCCGCCCTGAGCAAATCAAACGTTACCAAGAAAAACTCTCCGGCCCGTTACTTGACCGTATTGATTTACACGTTACCGTGCCCGCACTACCCGTCAGTGATTTACAGTCAACCCAAGCCGGAGAAAGCTCGGCCAGTGTACGCGCTCGCGTGATTGCCGCTTTTAACCGCCAACAAACGCGCCAAGGCAAGGCCAATAACGAGTTATCACCCAATGAGTTACAGCAACATGCGCCATTAGGCGAGGCCCAAGCCAAGATTTTGGCCTTGGCACAGCAACGCTTAAATTTATCCGCGCGCGGTTATCATCGCGTACTACGTGTGGCACGTACCATTGCTGATTTGGCAGACAGTGAAACAATTGACACACCGCATTTGACTGAAGCTCTTAGCTATCGCAGCCAATTGGTCAATGGGTAAGTTATTTTTGGGCTATAACGCGACATAATACGCAACATGGCTTTTGCGTTTTTAGTCCGATACCCAGTTTGATGGACAATGGCTGTGTATCATTTTTCATCATAGTCAGAAGGACTGTTACCTTGGATACGTCTATTTGGAATTGGCAGACTATTTTATTAAGTCCGGTTTATCTTTATCAAACCAAACAAGTCAAACGTCATACGCTCAGACTTGCAGAACCACAAGGTGAGCGCAAAGGGCGCAGTCCTTTTTTCAATCATAGTGTTATTGATAAAGCGTCACAGGACGAAGCACCACTATCCATGTTGGTATTGGGCGATAGCGCGGCAGCGGGGGTTGGGGTCGTAGACCAATCACAAGCGTTACTGGGACAATTGATTACCGCGCTCAGCAATGAGTCGACATTGGCTCACCGATATGCGGCTATCGATTGGCAGCTAGCGGCGACAACCGGCCATACCAGTTTTGATATCTTAAGACGACTGTACACGATAACAGGCTTTCCTGTCGATATTGTGGTGATTAGCATGGGCGTCAATGATGTTACTAGCAATACTCCGATGGCTGACTGGCAACAACATACCCAACATATCATTGCTATCTTGCAACGTAAATTCCAAGCCAAGCATATTATCTTCCTTGGCCTACCACCGATGGCGCTTATGCCTGCCCTACCAACCCCATTGAATACCTTGATTGGTAAAATGGCGCAGCGTTTGGATTTGGCATTACAACAGCAAATTACAGCAAGTGAGCAGCAACGTCATCAAAGCCGTCAAGCCAAAAACGACAAGACTAACGGACACCTCCATTACTTCTCGTCAGACTTTTTACCAGATGCCATGATAGATAAGCCTGTCTGTGATAACTTATTTGCCAAAGACGGCTTTCATCCCAGTGAATTAGCGTATCAACATTTAGCTAGTAGTATCGTCAAATACATTAGTCAAGTGTTGATGCCCAATTCTTAGTAGCAAGTCTTAACAGCAACACAGCCTTGCGATCGTGATTGAATGACGAACAGTTTGCTCAAGCTTTGAAAAACTCAGACGGTAGATTGTCATATTGACCATCATGCTCATACTTGGCTTGATGCTGTTTTTTTAACTGTTGATAATCGGGATTGGCGCGCGCGTCATCCCATTTTTGTTTAAAGATTTGTGCGGCTTCAGCTTTGATTTGCGCGGATGCTAAATCTTGGGATTGCTGTGGCAGCTCATCGCGGCCATGCGCGCCACTTTGGCCTTTTTTGTCCGCAGGTACGGCACCCTCGTATTTTTTGCCGCCCTTATGATTGGCATAGCGCCTTGCGCGGGTGTAACCCATTTGGATAAATTTACGTGCCATATCCGCCCCGACAAAGTCCCCTTGGGCGATATAGTCCAAAAATAACTGGTAGATTTTCTCACTACTGACTTTGGCTATCTCAGGCGTGGCAAAGCGCCAATGCGGTAAGATTTCGGATTTGTACGGCTCAACCAATAACACGCCTTGCTCACCGCGTCCCACCCGATACAGCTCCGGGTGCTGACGCAAGTCTAATTCAGCATAGTTTAGACGGTAGTTAAATTCTTGCATAAGAGATTTAGCTTAGCGTTTGGGCTTCTTTTGCTGTACCACTTTGATGATTTTGCTAACCTTGGTACTCGCACGGTAGCTGAGAATAGTGAGCAGCATGGTGATTGCCATCACACCGATAAAGATTTTTGGCAATAATTCACTACCCGCTTGCGCATAATAGATACCCGCCGCCATACATAAGATAGCCCCAATAAAGTTAAAATTAGTGACTTTATTAGATCGGAAGAGCACACGTCTGAACTCCAGTCACGCCAATGTATCTC
>CALJUC010000159.1 GCA_937975585.1 uncultured Moraxella sp.
GACCGCTTTCACCGTTGTTGTCGAAGTGGTGCGTATATTAAAGATTTTTGATGATGGCGTCAAGCAGTTTTTTTAAAAAAATGAAAAAAATTTATCACTTTGCCAATTTTTTAATAGATAGTATTTTTTTAAGAGTAATATCAAGAAAATTTCTAATAGAAATCAACGATTACTCATTGGCTGCGTTGACCTCGGTCTTGTGTTGACGCTTTTTCTTGAGATGATGGCGTATCCATAAATGCGTGATAATAGATAGACCAATCGCCCATCCCATATAAGCAAAAATCGTTATCCAAATTTGACTGGTGTCTGGCATGGTAACCTCCAGTTATTAGTTATATATCAATTGATGGTGTAAGAGTCTTCCGCTTGGTTGATGATTATCTAATTATGACGGGTTACTTATACTGATTAGCCGTTTCGATAATCGATTTATACGAAGGTTCATATAGGCATCGTAGCAAATTTTGTTGGGTCTTATACATATTTGCTGTAAGTTTTTGTGGCTAAGACGTTAATTCGCTAGCACTAGGTAAAGGCAATCTTTCAAATCGTTTTTTCTATACATCTTTACTGCACATTATCAAGATTTTACGTTAATATACCGAGGATAACTGCTTGATATAGCCCTAGGATTGTCTTATGAAAATAGCCATCAGTGACGGTATTGATTACGCTTTAAATGCGAATTACCGCACCATTGACCTTGAGTCGACTGACTTTACCAATATTGCCGCGATTGTGGTAACGATGGCTGACTTGCCGCGTATTTATGCCGAAATTGACAGTCTAGGTTTCCCAATTCCGATTTTTGTGGCGTTACCGTATGGCGATGTCGTGCCTGATGAGTGGTTACCGCATGTGTATGGGGTGCTTGAGTTAGCTGATGACCAAAAATATTATAATGGCCAGCTGGTAAATGCCGCCGCCAGTGACTATGTCGATACCTTAGACCCGCCATTTTTCCAAGCGTTGATGAATTATACCGATTATGGCAATGCGGCATTTGATTGCCCGGGTCACCAAGGCGGTCAGTTCTTCCGTAAGCACCCATCCGGGCGTCGTTTTTATCTGTACTTTGGTGAAACCTTGTTCCGTGCCGATTCGTGCAATGCCGATGTGCGCTTGGGTGATTTGCTGATTCATGAAGGCCCAGCCTATGAAGCGCAAGCCCATGCTGCCAAAGTCTTTAATGCGGATAAAACTTATTTTGTACTAAACGGTACATCGTCTTCGAACAAAATCGCGATTGGGGCGTTGGTAGCGCATGGGGATTTGGTGTTATTTGATCGTAATAACCATAAGTCAGTGTACCAAGGTGCGCTATCAATGGCGGGTGGGACGCCGGTGTATCTTGAAACCGACCGTAACGCGTATGGTCTGATTGGTGGTATCCCATCGTATTGCTTTGATGAAGCGGTGATTCGTGAGCGTATTCGTGAAGTAGCGCCGGAAAAAGCTGATAACAAGCGTCCATTTCGCTTGGCGGTGATTCAGCTGGGCACGTATGACGGTACGATTTATAATGCGCGCCAAGTGATCGATAAAATCGGTCACTTGTGTGATTATATTTTGTTTGATAGTGCATGGGTTGGCTATGAGCAGTTTATCCCAATGATGCGCGATTGCTCGCCATTGTTGCTTGAACTCAATGAAAACGATCCGGGGATTTTGGTCACCCAATCCGTGCATAAACAACAAGCCGGTTTTTCGCAAGCCTCGCAAATCCATAAAAAAGACAACCATATCAGCGGGCAAGCCCGTTATGTCAATCATAAACGCTTTAACAACTCGT
>CALJUC010000160.1 GCA_937975585.1 uncultured Moraxella sp.
TACTACCTAACTAATTTTACATTAGTCAGTGAGTCAGTACATAAGACGAGTCGGGATATCTGGCTCGTTTTTTTATGCGTTTTACAAACGATTCAGTTTGTTAAGCAAAAGTGGGTCAAGATAAGAAAACGCGCGATAATAATAACAGTTATTAACCAGTTATTGACAATACATAGACAACGCGGCTGAGGGCTTTTTGGTAGCATAAGCTTAGTGCTAATTAATAACGATACACCAATCGTAAGCGTCATTAGCGCGTTAGTGATAACGATGGATAATATTTTAACAACTAATTTCAAGGAATAACGATTATGATTCAACAACAACCAACGATGAATACCTTATTTGAACAACTTGGCTTAGACAGCAGCGATGAAGCCATTGACAAATTCGTTAAAGAAAACCAATTACCGCAATCAGTCAACTTGGTAGAAGCACCATTTTGGAATGATAATCAATGCAAGTTTTTGAAAAATGAATTTAAAGAAGATGCTGAATGGATTCCAGTCATTGATGATTTGAATACGCGTTTGCATAAAGACGCGATGGCATTTAATAACTGTGAAAAAGCCGAAGAACGTAAACAAGTCGGTGACTAATGAATACCCTGTCCTAGAGCTATTTCATTAACCAAGAAAAACCCCCTAACCAAATTGGTTAGGGGGTTTTTTTATGCGATTACGATTTGCTACCTATATATTAAGCTGCCAGTTTTTGTAAATGGGCAATACGGTCATCTAAGCTTGGATGGCTGGCAAATAATTGGGCAAAGCTAAAACCACCACTTTTACCCTCATTAATCGCAAAGGCTTTCATACCTTGGGGCATTTGGTCTGGGTAAGCCGTCGCAGGCTTTAGCGCTTCCAATGCCGCAATCATATTTGACTTACCGGCCAAACGGGCGCCCGCCTCATCGGCACGGTATTCACGATAGCGCGAGAACCACATCACCACTGCTTGAGCGGCAATACCAAACACGATATCCAATACCATCGTGGTGATAAAGTAGCCGATGCCCGGTGAGTCACTCTCATTACGAAACACCGCTTGGTCAACGATTGAGCCCACGATGCGCGCAAAGAACATCACAAAGCTATTGACCACACCTTGTACCAACGCCAATGTCACCATATCACCGTTGGCCACGTGACCAATTTCGTGCGCCAATACCGCCTCGACTTCTTTGGCATCCATCGAGTGAAGTAGACCCGTTGATACCGCAACCAACGCGCTATTTTTGTTCCAACCCGTGGCAAACGCATTGGGTGATGGATTGTCAAAGATACCGACTTCAGGCATATCAATGTTCACATTTTGTGCAAGTCGTTGTACTGTTTGCATCAACCAAACTTCAGTTGGCGTGGTCGGTTGGGTAATGACTTGGGTACCCGTACTGCGTTTGGCAAGCCATTTTGATAAAAATAGCGAAACCAATGAGCCAACCATACCCCAAACAAAACACATGACCAATAGGCCTGTCGTGCCACCGCTGCCTAAGCGAATGCCAAGCATCGGCGCAATAATATTCATGATGATGCCAAACACGACCATCACCGCGAGGTTGGTTAATAAAAACAACCCAATTCTTAACATAGCGAGTGTATCCTCTGAAAAATTTTCACTGAATGAGCAAGTGTGCTTTATCGTTATAAAAATAAAAAAAACTAACAAGACAGACAATCACACCTGCAAGTTATATGGCACTAAACGTGATACAACCAACGCACAATCCTCTGTCAATGCTGCTAAAGATAATATAGTGGTAAAAGCAACAAATTAAAGTCAAATATCGCATAATATTGGCTAAATTCAATAAGGTTATCGTTAATATTGTCGCAAATAAAAAAGCCAGTTAATTAACTGGCTCTTAATGAGATTTTAACGTGATGACAGGTTGGCTTAACGTACAATGCGGTAACTGGTTGAGCCATTATAGCTGACATTTTGCACGCCGCTATTATTTTGCACGCCATTATTTGAGGCACGTAAGCTTGGGTCATTGCGATATAAGTTGTTGTAGCGGCTCAATACGCGCTGTACATAGTCACGCGTTTCACGAAAAGGGGGAATACCACCGTATTTTGACACATTGCCTTCACCGGCATTGTAACTTGCGATAACGTGTTGAATATTGCCAAACCGTCCTTGTAAGAACTTAAGATACTTGGCCGCGCCTTCGATATTTTCGGCGGGATTCCAAGCATTCATCACACCAAATCGACGTGCTGTTGCTGGCATCAGCTGCATCAGGCCTTGTGCGCCCACTGGTGAACGGGCGAATGGGTTAAAGCCCGACTCGGTATGCATCATGGCTTTCATCAGTGCTGGGTCAACCCCATGACGTAATGCAGAGGCAACGATTAAATTATCATAAGCGGAGCGGTTTTTGCTACCACTTGCAGGCACCGCCGCTTCATTGCTGCCCCAGTTGCTATAAGTATGCACATTGGTATCAGCGTAATAGGTAACTTTAACTTTTTGGGTAAACTTTTGAAAACTATCACCAGCAGGGCGGTCATTGCGCACCACGTTGGTCAATAATACTTGCCCTTGTTTATCTTTAAATACGTATAAATTGCCTGCATTGGCCTGGGTGGTGTTGAGTAAACCGATTGCCAAGATAACAAGTCCAAGTGCTTGACCCAAGCGGCCTTGATGTAAAAAATTAGCTGGCTGTAACTGCTTAACCATTCATCTACCTATTTAACTTATCACTTTGCTTTACTAAGGCAGCCTTATTTTCGAAAGCCACCCAAACAGTCTGATGTCTTACATAGCCAGTTATTTGATAACATCACTATAATAAAACATAAAATAACTATACCATAGAATGGTAAAAATCGTGTGAAACGTTACAAAAAACTCGAGTTATGGCAATAAGGACAGGGATTTTGGAAGATTGAAACCAACTTAAGTTTATCAGTTAAATATCCTAAAAGGCTTTTAATAAGCAGAAAAATAAATAATAAAAAATTTTTAAAATTTACTTATTCACTTTTCTTCGCTAGAAGAAAAAATTCACAATTTACTTGCTCATCAATTTATATAACTCTACAATCGTTTCTTTGTCATCAAAATGATGTCTCACTCCATTGATTTCCTGATACGTTTCGTGACCTTTTCCTGCAACGAGAACAATATCTTTTGGCTCAGCGAATTTTATTGCCATCTTTATCGCTTCTCTTCTGTCTGGAATAGAAGTGTATTTGCTGAAATTCTGCGGTTCTACACCTGCTTCAATTTCTTTGATAATATCTTGAGGATTTTCAGTTCTCGGATTGTCTGTGGTAATAATGGCCAAAGTAGATT
>CALJUC010000161.1 GCA_937975585.1 uncultured Moraxella sp.
AAAAAAGCCCCTAATCATATAATTAGGGGCTTTTTTTATTGTCAGAAAATGCTCTATTGCTTCTTCTATCACTTTATAGTAGTGCTACTGGCCACTTAACGGAATTTTATCCACCATACAACAACAAGCGCAATGATATTACCAATGACTGTCATATAGAAGTTTTTGCGGAACTCGGGTTTTTGTGATTTATGACGTAATAGCTTATGCGCAAAAGCTGCCCCTACCCAACCACCGGCCAAGGCAAGTTTATGTAATGTCGCTTCCTGCACTCGCCAACTGTCATTCTGCGCCGCATTCTTATCATGACCATACAGCAAAAAGGTCGCCAAACTCAGCGCAAAATACCAACCTAATATACCCATTGGTAATAACTTAGCAGCCACTAAGCCACCTAACCCCAATATAAACAAAATTGCCAATATTACCCAAGTATTAAGGATAGACTCATTAATACGAGCCTTTGGCTGTCTTGTATATCGCATGGTCACACACCTATTTCAATTATAAACGCTGTCACTGTATGTTATGGCTAGCGATATTTCAACTAGTCCTTCAAAAATTAACCTTTAAATAAATGTCAAAGTTTGTTAATGAAGAAAATTCATTGAATCTTATAAAAACATACCCCACTTCAACAGGTTAAGGGCATGAATGGATTTTTTATTAGTTAATGTCCAAAACTTTCCGAAAATTTTCTTCTACTCGTTTTTAATTTAATTGGTGAATTAATTTTGGTTAAGGATTTAGCAAGTGGCCTTACCCAAGTTCACTACCTTTTACAGCCCGTCAACAAAACTTTATTAAAGACCACTACTTTATATTGCCTATCTCACTTAAACTTGTTTCCAAGTTAAGCAGAAAATACTTTTTAAGAATGATGTTTAACTAAGAGAAAAACCGATTTATATCTTTGATTGTAATCGATATTTTTTAGGCTCAAGTTTTTTTTGAGCATTTCTTTTTCACTTTAACTATCTATAATTTATTAAATCTAATTACAGATTTGATTTAATAAAAATAAATAAAATATAATTAAAACCGGAGAATTATAATGGCAAGTTTAATGCGTTTACGTGATATTCAAGATACCCAAGCTGACCTACTAGGTAAAGATTATTTTGACCCTACTGGTAAAACTGTTTACGGTATCAACAATGAAAAAGTTGGTAAAATCAACGGTGCATTAGTAGATGACACAACAGGTCGTATCCGTTATTTTATCGTTGATGTGGGCGGTTGGTTCAGCTCTAAAGAAGTATTGGTACCGGCAGGTCTAGCTCGTATTGCGGGCGATGAAGTTTACTTTGATAACCTAACCCGTGAAACTGTTAACACCATGGATGCTTACGATCCAAACTATAACTATAGCATTGAACAACAAACGGTGCGTGACCGCGAAGTTTTCGACCGTGCTGCTACCCCAATGCAACTAACTGAAGATAACTACCGTGCACCAAATACTTTAGAATTGCTTGAAGAGCGTCTAACGGTTAATAAAGATAAAATCGTTGCAGGTCTACTACAAGTTGGTAAGCACGTAATCACTGAGCCACGTAGCATTGACGTGCAAGTAACCGAAGAGCAAGCACACATCGAGCGTACGCCAGTGAACCGTCCAACTGACCACGTGATTGGTGATGACAGTCGTACTATTAAGGTTGAGTTAGAAGCTGAACGTGCCAACGTTAGCAAACAAACTTATGTGACTGAAGAAGTTAACATTGATAAAGTAGCACAAACACGCACTGAAACCTTTAACGAAACAGTACGTCGTGAAGAATTGGATGTACAAGAAAATGGCGTAGAACGTGTTGATGGTGTAAATCCAACTACCCTAAACGATGTTAATCGTAAACTGTAATTTAAAATAGCTTAGGTTATTTTATTAGGTGAAATTTCCTAATAGGATTAATAACACTGAGTAAGTGCCGAATGGTAAACCATTGGCCAAATAAAAAAGCAGATGGTGTTCATCTGCTTTTTTACGTTAATGACTATAAATACTATGAGCTTATAGCATTATATAAAGGTTCGAACTAGATTAAACTTGAAGATTAGATTAAAGGAAACAATAGGGGAATAATATGGATAAACTAACTGCGAACAATTTAACAAATGAAAGCGTAGCCCAGCGCCTTGATATTGGTACGACTATCACTGATACCTCATCGCCTGGCCCATCACCGAGCACGGTGTGGTCAAAGACAGTCCAAGACACGCTAGCCACAGATAATTCTTACACTATTGCACCCAAAGAGCCTGATAGACATACGCTTGAGTTATTGGCAGAACGTCCGTTAATCGATATCCAACGTGTGGTCACCGGCAATGTGAAATTCAGCAAACAAGTACGCACGCAGACCGTGAATGTCCCTGTAACCTTGACCCAAGAAGTCTTAGTCATTGAACACACGGGTTATGATAATCCTATCTTAGCTAATCAGCTTACGGGCATCTCTCTTACTGATAAAGACTTGGTAAAAATCGTCGCACCAAAGACCACAACCAATACGTCTCATATTATGATTAATGGTGAACCCGTTACTGTGACGGATAAGCCTTTAGAGTTGGTGATTAGTCAGCAAGTCGCCACGGTTTCGATTTCAACCGAGGTTGCTGAACAGGTCAATATCACGACCAAAGCGCATAGTTATGAGCAAACGGTTCCTGTAACGCTACGACATGAAGAACTGGTGGTTGAAGAAACCAAACTTGATACACCACAAATGGTTAATCGTCAATCAATGACCGATACCGCACCGTTAACGAATGAACCCAATCCTTGGTTTAAGTAATCATGTATAAACTGTAAAAAGGCAAAGTAGATAACTTTGCCTTTTTTAATCAATAATACAAGTGCCGGTTAAGTTGGTTTCACCATATCTGATAACAGGTTGAGAAAGCCTTGAACATAAGCTAACTCGCGGCTATCTTCACGCGTCGCTGCATAGAGTTGACAATAGACGCCCTCGCCTAATGGACGTGACGTTACCCAGCCTTTTTTCTCATATTCAGCCACGATCCAATCAGGTAACGCTGCAATGCCGCGCTCACTTGCGACAAGCTGAATCAACATAGCGGTTAGCTCTGTCGTGCGTACTTTGGCAGGTTCAATGCCGGCAGGTTGTAAAAAATGGGCGATGATATCAAGCCGCTTTTGCTCGACTGGGTAAGCGATTAAGGTTTGTTCTGCCAAGTCTTGTGGTTCTATCGGTGTGGTTTTGCTCGCAAGCGCATGGGTCGGTGATAGTACCAAGCGACTTTCATACTCAAACAATGGTAGATAATGCACGCCCGCCATCGGTAAGGGACTTGCCGTTATCAGGACATCAATTTCCTCATCCAATAGCATCTGATGTGGGTCTGGCTCAAACCCAGTGGCAAAGTCTAATTCCACATCTTGCCACTCTTTACGATAGCGATTAAGAATTGGCATCAACCAGTCAAAACAACTATGGCACTCAGATGCGAGTCGTAATTGACCGGTTTGACCGGTTGCTAATCGTTTAAGATTTGCCGTAGCTCGACTCACTTGCGGTAAAATACTATCGGCTAGCTTTAGCAACTCTTTACCAGCTGGGGTAAACGACAGTGGTCGTGAGCGACGATTCACCAAGGTGACGTTATAATAGTTTTCTACTTCTTTCAGTTGGTGTGAAACTGCCGAGGCAGTGACGTGCAACTCTTCAGCCGCGGCTGCCAGTGAGCCGCCGGCTCGTAGCGCCGTTAGCATAGTTAAATGACGGATATCCAACATAGAGCATCAGCCTTTGGTAAAATTAACCCAAATAATAAATAACACAAGAAGTGCCAGTAACTTATTTAATATGAGTAATTTTAACAGATTTTGAAAAATAAATGAATTTTTCTCAGTTTAACTTTAATGCGTGCAAAACAGTCATTGCTCGCTGTAAGAGCTTCTATATCGACCCTATTGAAATTGACGGAATAACTCATTGAGAAATGCCTTAACCTTACTTGGATAAATCACAGGATAATCATAGATGATAACAGCACCGCTTCACCAACTGACCCAGTTACAACCGACATCGATTTGGCGTTGGTTTGCTGATATTTGTGCCATCCCTCACCCGACCTTTCATGAAAGACCGCTCGGGGATTTTATCTTACAGCAAGTTAATGGTATCGGTCAGCGCTATGGGCTAATCGGGGAAATGGATGCCAAGGGTAATATTCGTATCCAAAAACCGGCCAGTGCGGGTATGCAGAACCATTCACCAGTGATTATTCAAGCGCATTATGATATGGTCGCACAAAAAGGCACGGCATCAACTCATGACTTTGTTCATGACCCGATTACACCGATTATCAAAGACGGTTGGGTATGGGCCGATGATACGACCTTGGGCGCGGATAATGGTATTGGCTTGGCGATGGCATTGGCAGTCGCCTTTAGCGATGACATCGCCCATCCACCGCTAACCTTGGTGATTACCAGTGAGGAAGAAACCGGTATGGGCGGTGTCAAAGCGCTCAGCTCGGATTGGCTAAATGCGCCCTACTTGATTAATCTAGACTCGGAGGATGAAGACGCGTTATTTGTTGGTTGTGCGGGCGGGCGTGACGCTACCTTTAGCCATCACTTTGATGTGATTGACAGCCCATTGTCACAGCAGCCCACCCTAAGCGCATTACGCATTGAAGTCAGCGGACTACGCGGCGGCCATTCCGGGATTGATATCGATAAAGGTGTGGCAAATGCCAACTTGCTATTGGCACGCGTGTTGTCGGCTGTGTTTAGCGAGTCGCCCTTTTATTTGGCCAGTTTGCACGGGGGAAATCTACGCAATGTGATTACCCGTGAAGCTTCTGCAACCTTGGTCGGTGATAAAGCCGTGATTACGCGTTTGGTCGAAGCGCAACTCGCGAGAATTAGTGCTGAATACCGTGTTGCTGAGCCAAATTTAGCTATCCAAGTCACCCCTACTGACAATATCGAACACGTGATTGGATTGGATGCCACACAAAAAGTGGTAGACGTTTTAACCATCATTCCCAATGGCGTACTGCGCATGAGCGATAGCTTTGTCGGGGTAGTTGAGACGTCCATTAGCATGGGTGTTGTGATCCTAGACAAAGGACAGTTCAACGTCAAATGTCTAATGCGCTCTTTGGCAGAAACGCCCAAAGAGGCAGTCAGCCAACAGCTTAATGCCCTCGCCCGCCAAACGGGTATGTGCCTTGAGTTAAGCGATGATTACCCGGGTTGGCAACCAGCGATTGACTCGTGGTTACTAACGGCAACTAAGCCGCTGATGCAACAAGTCTTTGGCAATACCCCGCAAGTAGAAGTGATACATGCAGGCTTGGAATGTGGTATTTTAAGCGGCAAAAATCCCAAACTTGATATGATTTCGTTTGGCCCGAATATTCGTGCGGCTCACTCGCCCAAAGAGCGTGTCGAAATTGCCAGTGTGGGCAAAACTTGGCAAGTGCTATTGGCGTTATTGCAACAAATTCCTAAGTCATAAGTTTTTATCACCTAACTGATATAAAAAGTTAAGCACCCTGTTCGTTTGAAGCTTACCTTTTTTTAGTTGATTATCGCTTAGCTTGATTATTATTTAGTGGGTTTAGTCGTTAGTCGGTGGTAGTGGTTCAGGTAAAAATTGGGTGACCAATAACTGGTCAATTTTGTGATGATCCACATCAACCACCTCAAACTTATAATTCTCATATTCGACGCTATCAGCAGGACGCGGAATTTTTCGCAGTTTGTACATCATAAAGCCCGCGATGGTTTCATAGTTTTGCTCATCGGGAAACTCATCAATCTCAAGCACATGACGCACATTCTCAATCGGGGTACTACCTTCAATTAGCCATGAATGCTCATCACGTTGGATAATCTGCTGCTCTTCATCGAGCGGTAATACCCAATCGCCCATCACGGTCATCATAATGTCCGACAAGGTAATCACGCCAACCACCAAAGCATATTCATTCATCACCACCGCGAATTTTTCTTTACTGGCGCGAAATCGGTCTAATAGTTCCGACAAGGTTAACGTATCAGGAATAATCAGCACATTGCGAATGGTTGTTTCATTGAGTAGGATTTGCGATTGATTGCTTAAGATTTTGACCAAAATATCTTTGGTATCGACATAGCCGATGACATCATCAATATTGTCATTACACACCAAAAACTTGGAATACGGATACTCAGCGATTTTTTGGCGGATACTGCTTTCTGACTCACGCAGGGTAAAAAACACCACATTTTCACGCACGGTCATACTTGATGGAACATTACGCTCCTCAAGCTCAAACACGTTTTCGATAAAGTGATGTTCTTGTTTGAGCAAGACACCCGCTTGCGCCCCCGCATCAACCACCGCCGAAATATCATCAAAGGTAATATTGTCATCGCGTATGGTGTTGATTTTAAACATACGAAAAATCACGTTGCTGATGATATTGAGCAAACGTGCAAGGGGCTTACAAATTAGGACGAACCCAGAAATGGGCTTAATCACCGCAACCGCAATCCGCTCAGGGGCAATCATTGCCAAACGCTTGGGAATTAAGTCCGCGAGGAGAATAAAGGCTAACGTAACGAAAGTAAACGATAGGATAAACGAAATCGTTTCGAGTAATTCACCTTGGTAAAACGGCATTAAAAGTTGGGCAAAATAGGGACGGAACGCGCCCTCACCCAAGATACCGCCTAAGATAGCAATGGCATTTAGACCAATTTGAGAGGCGGCCAAAAAGTCTGCGGAATGTTCTTGTAAATATAAGACTTTATCCGCACGCGTATCACCGCTTTCGGCCATTAACTTTAACTTAATTTTACGGGCACCTGCCAATGCAATTTCTGACATGGATAAAAAACCCGCCAACGAAATCAGCAGCGCCATAATGATAATATTTTGTAACAGGTTCACGAGACACCAGCATTTTGTAATTTTTTTAATGGCGATACCATAGCACAGTATTAGCCATTTTCCCTTAGTTTTTTGTTAAGATGACTTAAAAATTCATGGCCAATATCAAGGTAAGAGTTGGTATAGATAAAAGATAAATGAGATTAAGGCGCTAATAACGTTTGCGCAAATAGCAAATCTTCAGGAAACGTCAGCTTAATATTACTATGACTACCTTCGACTAGCAGCGGTTGTTCACCAAAATGCTCAAACAAGCTTGCCTCATCGGTAAAAGGGATATTATCACGCACGGCTTGTTGTAGGTAAGAATACAGTTTGGCTAATGGAAACAACTGTGGCGTCTGTGCCAGCCATAACTGACTGCGATCAAGCGTTGTCTTTGCAACTGTCTGTCCATTAACGTGGGCAATTCGTTTGACTGTATCACGGACAGGTACAGCTAGTAAACCACCCGCAGTACATGTCATTGCCTGGTCAATCAGCTTATTAATATCGCTTGTGGAGACACAAGGGCGTGCCGCATCGTGAATCAGTACCCAATCAGCATCAGGCGTATGGCTGTGTTGCCAAATAGCTTCAACACCATTAAAAACCGAGTTCATGCGCTCAGCACCACCGGTTACCCAGTGAATCGGCATGGCAAAATCTAGCGTCTTGGCATAGTCATCGTCAGCAGCAACGACTAAATGACAATCATTTAACCGCGACACCTGACTTAACGCACGAATACTGTGCTGAAGTACGCTCTGACCATGAATCTCGGTATATTGTTTGGGCAAGCTGGTGCCAAAGCGTTTACCAACCCCAGCGGCAACGACAACACTATAAATCGCCATCGGTTATCGCACCGTGGGGTTCGTAGTCGCTGCCACAGCAGACGCTACTTGGTTATTTTGGGTACTGTTTTGGCTTGCGTTGTCATCGCTATAAACACTGGGCGCGGTCGACATTTGGACAAAGGTTTCACCTGGTTTGATTAAGCCTAAATCCACACGCGCGTGTTCTTCAACCGCTTCGACCCCATTTTTTAAATCATTGATATCTGCGAGCAATACCTGATTGGCTTTTTGCTGTTCAGAATTGATATAGGTTTGGTCATCGACCTGTTTTTGTAGTTGGGCCAAGTCGCCGTGGCCATTGGTGCCAAACCAGTATTGATACTGTAATGCCACGAATACCACAAGGGCAAAAATAATCATAAATAGCTGACGAAAATAGGTCATGACACAGTACACACAGGTTAGAAAACTGTTGGTATTGTAGCAAAAGCCCCGTGACTTTTTAAGTGACTTTTTAATTGACTTTTTAAGCGTTATTACATTGTGTAATATAGCTAAGGTTTGAAATTATTGACGTTATAGAATAATGCACCATAAAAAAACGGAACCCGAAGATTCCGTTTTTATAAGTTTTAAGCGGCTAGTTAATCGCTGAGTTAAGCCATTAGGCTTTTGGGTTGCGTAGACCGATAAACTCATCTGCACCGTGGTAGCTTGCCGTTACCATTTGCTCAATACGTAGCAATTGGTTGTATTTGGCAACACGGTCTGAACGACAAAGTGAACCAGTTTTGATTTGACCGGCTGCTGTACCAACCGCCAAGTCAGCGATGGTTGAATCTTCAGTTTCGCCTGAACGATGTGAGATAACCGTTGCATAACCATTTTGTTTGGCAAGATAAATCGCATCTAAGGTTTCGCTTAGGGTACCGATTTGGTTAAATTTAATCAAAATCGCATTGGCGATATTTTTGCTGATACCTTCTTGCAAGATTTGTGGGTTGGTTACGAACAAGTCATCACCCACTAACTGGACGGTTTTGCCCAATTTTTCAGTTAAGTATGCCCAGCCGTCCCAGTCTGATTCGTCTAGACCATCTTCGATAGAGATGATTGGGTATTGACGTACTAAGTCGCCTAAGTAGTCAGCAAAACCTTGTGAGCTAAATGCTTTGTTACCTTCGCCTTCAAGTACGTATTGACCATTTTTGTAGAATTCACTAGAAGCACAGTCAAGGGCTAGGTAGATGTCTTTACCAGCTTTGTAGCCCGCTTGTTCAATGGCTTGCATGATGACGGTAATGGCTTCTTCGTTGCTACGTAGGTTTGGTGCAAAACCACCTTCATCACCCACTGCGGTATTTAGGCCTTGTGATTTTAGGACTGATTTTAAGCTATGGAATACTTCAGTACCCGCACGTAATGCTTCGCCAAAGCTATCAAACGCCACTGGCTCAATCATGAATTCTTGGATATCCACGGTGTTGTCAGCGTGTGCGCCACCGTTTAAGATGTTCATCATCGGTACTGGCATTGACAGTGAGGTTTGGTTGCGTAGATTTGCGATGTATTGGAACAATGGCAATTTTTGTGACATTGCAGCTGCACGTGCTGCGGCTAATGAAACCGCTAACATGGCGTTCGCGCCCAATTTTCCTTTATTTTCGGTGCCATCAAGCTCGATCAGTTTGCTATCGATTTCTTGTTGGCGTGTGACATCCATATCCATCAACGATGACCGAATTTCGCTGTTGACGTTGGCAACCGCTTTTTTTACACCTTTACCCAAATAACGTGATTTATCGCCATCACGCAATTCCAAGGCTTCGCGTGAACCAGTCGAGGCACCTGATGGCGCGGCTGCGCGGCCTACAGTACCATCCGCCAAGATTACATCAGCTTCGATGGTTGGGTTACCGCGTGAGTCCAAAATTTCACGGGCGATAATGTCGATAATTTGGTTGTTGGTGGTGGTTTCTTCGGCGTACATGCGGTGTCCTTATGACTAGAGGCTAGAACGTCAGTAAATAAATCGGAAAAATAAGCGCTATAATAACATATTTTGTTAAAAAATTTCAGCTAGTGCTAATTTTGCAACTAAATTTTATCAACTATAGTTTAATATTAACTGATTTACGCTTATTTTGAATTTGCTGTTTTAATTCGCCAATATCCTGACATCGAAAACTGCCTAGTGTGCGTAAATTCGTTTTCCCTTTGATATAAAAGCTCAGCCCGCAAGATGTACCAGTTTTTCCAACTTGATAGTATTTAATCTGCTCAATATCTTGATAAGCAATATGTTCGCGTTCACCTGATAAGTAGTTAATAATGAGATAGCTCTGGGTTAACTCATAATGATGTAGTGTACGTTGTTGCCATTGTTGATAGCCAAATATGCTCAAACCGAATACCAAAATGGTTAACAACACATAATAGGGAATTTTTTTGTTGAGCTTGTCGAAGCTGTTATCAATAATAACAATGCCAATGAATAACACGAAAAGAATAGCAAGCCAGTAACCCATCTTACGTTAGACTTTAAAGCGTGTTAATCTTAACGCATTCATCAACACCGATATCGAGCTTAGGGCCATGGCTGCCGCAGCTATCATCGGGCTTAACAACCCCAGTGCAGCAAGCGGAATCCCCAAGCAGTTATAAATAAAGGCAAAAAACAGATTTTGCTTGATATTACGCAAGGTGGCTTGAGAAATGGCGACTGCCGATACCGCATGGCTTAGTGAATCACCGAGCAAGCGTGCTGATGCACTGTGTTTGGCAATATCGGTGGCATTATTCACCGCAAAGCTAGCTGTCGCTGTGGCCATTGCAGGCGCATCATTGACACCATCACCGACCATGACTACTTTTTTACCGGCAGCTTGTAATGCGCTGACCTGCTCTGCCTTATCGCGTGGTGATAGTTCTCCCAATGCTTGGTTCACCTGTAGCTGATGGGCGACATAATCAACGACGGATTGTTTATCACCGCTCATTATCATCGGTTCGATATGATAACCGCGTAAACGCTGTAATACCTGTTCGGTATCAGACATCAAGTCATCGGCTAAGGCAAATGCCGCTAACGGAATCTCATTGATACTGATACCCACTTGACTTGCGATATGCCAAGGACTGTCTACTGCCTTGGTGATGCTATCGGGCAATACCACGTTGGTAAACGCCAAACGTCCAACTTTGACCTTACCAAAACCCTCGATATAAGCTTCAACACCTTGCCCAGCAACGGTTTGTACATTGGTCGCAGGTAATAGCGTTAGTTTTGCACCTTGCTGCTCTAGATAACTCTCGGCAAAGTTTATCAATGTGGTCGCCAGTGGGTGATTGGCATGGCGCTCGACACTGGCGACCAAGATTAGAATATCGGTAAAACTTAGCGAGTCATCGACTACATAATGCGCGACCAAGTCCGGTTTGCCATGCGTGAGCGTACCGGTTTTATCCAATACCATCGTATCGACAGTGCCTGCCGCTTCTAGGGCTTGCGCATCTTTAAACCATACCCCATGCCTTGCCGCCAAACCCATGCCCGCCATAATCGCAGCTGGGGTCGCAAGCCCCAAAGCACATGGGCAAGCAATCACTAATACCGCCACCGCTCGCATCAGGGCGTCGTTAACGTTCCCCAATAACCAATAATTTAGCACAAACGTAATAATAGAAATCGCCACGACCACTGGCACGAATATCCCCGCGACCTTATCGGCCAAGCGAGCAATTTTTGCCTTACTGCCTTGGGCATCATTAAGCGCTTGAATCATATCGCCTAACTGGGTCTGCTGACCCGTGGCGGTGACACGATACTCAAAACTACCGTTATCCACCATCGCGCCGGCTAGTACAGTACTGCCAATGCGTTTAGACAGTGGTACTGATTCACCCGTGAGATGACTTTCATCACACCAACCCTCGCCTAGCGTGACGATACCATCCGTAGCGATACGCGAGCCCGCTTTGGCTAATAGTACCTCACCAATTTTGACGCTCGATAACGCTTGTGATTGCCACTCACCTTGCGGTGTTTTGACCAATACCGCTTCAGGAATCAGCTTCACCAATAGCTGAATACTGTTCAGGCTATGTTTTTTGGTGCGGTGTTCAAGGTATTTGCCCAAACGCACAAAGGCTATCACCATCACACCCGCTTCAAAATATACAGGCGGTAACGCGTGAACGGTATGACTCATGCCACTATGATCAACACCGCTTAATATGCCAGAACTTAGCCAAATATAGGTTGAATAAGCCCAAATGGTTAGCGTCCCCAATACCACAAGTACATCCATGTTGGCCAATCGACCAACGATACTTGCCCAAGCACTTTTATAAAACGGTATTGCCAAACCAAACTGCACGATAGTTGCCAACACAAATTGCAACCATACTGGTGGCATTAAGCTGTGATTACCCACCATCATACCGGCCATACCGACCAAAAACGGCAACAAACAAACCCAAGTCAATATCAACGACCACGGAATTTCTTGCTCTACGGCTTGTTCATGCATTAACGCATCAGCTTGCTGTACCTCAGCTTCAAAGCCAGTTTTTTTGACCCATTGCAAAATTTCATCCACACTGGTTTGACTTGGATCAAAACGAATTTGTGCGGTTTCATTGGCAAAGTTAACATCCGCTTGGGCAATCGCTGGCTTTTTACTCAGCACTTTCTCGATACGACTGGCACAAGCTTGGCAAGTCATACCACCGATATCTAGATTGAGTTGTTCAATGTTGATTTGCTCGATATCGGCGTCTGTCTGCGTTGTTGATAGCGACTGTGTTTGGGGCGTAACAGAGGACATATGGGTCATACCATTATATTAAACAGTGACATCAAAACCGGCATCTTCAATCGCTTCGGCCAACGCTTGCGTGTTGGTTTTGCTTTCGTCAAATTCGATCACGGCATTGTGTTGTTCAAGACTCACATGAACACTATTTACACCCTCGATTTGTGCTAAAGCGTTTTGGACACTTTTCACACAGCCGCCGCAGGTCATACCGCTAATGGCAAAAGTTTGTGTTGTCATTTTATGCTCCTTATGAAGTTTCATCTTGATTGATAGTGATTTTACTTTACACCTTTTTTGGCGAGCCACTCTTGCATCTGTTTGATTTCAGGGGTTTGCGCGGCATTAATCTGTTGTGCTAATTTTGAAATTTCTGCATCTTTACCATATTGCTTTTGTACCATGGTCATATCAATCGCGCCTTGGTGGTGCGGGATCATACCTTTTGCAAATGCAACATCTGGATCAGGATCCATCGTACCTTGCATCATGACATCATGATTTTTTGCGTCACTGGCTTGATAAGCTTTGATTATCTCAGCAGCATTGTCAGCCGTGGGCTGCTTAGCCTCATTCTTGTTGAGCCACTGTTCCATAAATTGAATTTCGCCTTGTTGGGCATCAATGACTTTTTGGGCTAACGCACGCATCTCTGGGTCTTTACCGTACTGCAATTCAACCTTGGCCATTTCAATCGCGCCTTGGTGATGCGGAATCATACCACGCACAAAGCCGACATCAGCATTCTTCGCTTGGACACCTGCGCCCATATCGGTGCGCATGGTATTCATCACACTCATATAGGCATTGATATGCATGGGTTGGGTACCATTATTCGCCATAGTATTCATATGATTACTGTGCGCATCAGCCGCTGCGGTACTTGCCGTTACACTGGCTTGAGAGGTACTCTGTGTTGTATTAGACGCATTATTACAAGCAGTTAAGCTCAGTAAGACACCACTGAGCACGAGCATGGAGAAAGATTTATTAAACATGATTGACTCCTAGGTCAGTGAATTGTTTTAGTAATTATTCCAACCCACTTTAGCAATAAACTTAGTCATAGTTATCAATAGCGATGATTGCCTTGATGTCTTAGTATAAACCTTTACCCTATGTTAAAGTCAAGACATTGCAACGCTCTGTCACCATACCATTACACAGCACCATAGCATTGATCATAAAGAATTGTACCGAGAGCATCGATGAATATTAGCAAAGTTAGCACATTAACAGGACTTAGCCCCCGCCAAATCCGTGAGTATGAAAAGTTAAAATTATTAGCACCCGTCGCACGTCGTGACTCTGGCTACCGCCATTACACGCCAGCAGATATTGAACGGCTAAACTTTATTAAACACGCACGTGATGTCAATTTTTCCCTTGGACAGATTGCGCAGTTACTGCAATTACGGGATGACCCAAATCGTAGCAACGCTGAAGTCAAAGCGGTGACACATGCCCATATCGCGGCGCTAAGTGAAAAAATTGCGCAGCTACAAAACATGAAAGCCACGTTACAAACGTGGCATGATAACTGCCGAGGCGATGGCTCAGCAGAATGTAGTATTTTGACAGGACTGACACTAGGCGGTTATACCGCCTCATCAACACACTAGGCTAGAGCTTACCTTGCTTTTCCAAGTCACTGACCAAGGTACGGTCATTATTCGGATTGGCAGGTGCGACAAACGGTAGCGGTTCAGTGATGTATTCAACGGTGGATAAAGCAGCGGTAAACGCATGCTCCGACGTTTTGGTTGTATCATAACGTACCAAGACGCGGTTTTGTTCTGGCTCAAACTCAACCGCCTCTACCCCATCAATCGTTGTAAGCGCTTTCATCGCCTCATTGAGGGCATTGTTATCCGTCATTTCCCCTAAACCAAGCGTTACCGTCTGAATCGCCATCATCGTTTCCTTTTTTATAATTATTTATTCAACCCAGATTAATGCGTATCTAGCACCTCGAAGCCTTTGACCAAGTTATCGATTTGTTTTAATTGGCTCAAAAATGCCTCAAGTTGGGTCATACGCAATGCACATGGACCATCGCATTTGGCTTTTTCTGGGTCTGGATGCGCCTCCAAGAATAGACCAGCCAAACCAACTGCCATACCCGAACGCGCCAAGGTAGTAATCTGCTCACGACGACCGCCTGCACTGTCTGCTCGTGCACCTGGTTGCTGTAAGCTATGGGTGACATCAAAGAACACAGGCACGTTCATCTTTTTCATGGTATCAAATCCAAGCATATCTACCACAAGATTATTGTAACCAAACATACTGCCGCGCTCACACAAGATAATCTTATCGTTGCCCGCTTCAAGGCACTTATTGATGATATGTTTCATCTCATGCGGCGCCAAAAACTGGGCTTTTTTGACATTAATAATTGCGCCAGTTTTGGCCATCGCCTCTACCAAATCCGTCTGACGACTTAAAAACGCTGGCAATTGAATAATATCGGCCACTTCGGCAACTGGTGCGGCTTGGTACGGCTCATGCACATCTGTGATAATTGGCACATTAAAGGTTTTTTTGATATCTGCTAACCACTCTAGACCTTTTTCCATACCAGGACCCCTGAATGAATATAAGCTTGAGCGATTGGCTTTATCAAAACTTGCTTTAAAAACATAGCCAATATCTAACCGCTTACAGATATCAATATAACTTTCGGCAATCTCAAACGCCAAATCACGGCTTTCTAAGACATTCATACCACCAAATAATACAAATGGTTGGTCGTTACCCATCACAAGGTTATTCAGATGAATATGGGATTGGGCAACAGGAAGTTGGGATTGTTGTTCGCTCATAAGGTTCTCGATATACCAGTTGTTGTTATTGCTAGCTAAATGGCAATGTGCCAGTTAGTGTATGGCTGCCACTATAGCATATTTTGCTAAAAACAAAAAAACCACCTTAATGAAGGTGGTTTTTGGTAAGACTGACTACCATCATGATTGTTGTTTAGCTTTCGCGGCTTCAACAAAGCTGTTAAATAACGGATGGCCGCCACGTGGTGAACTTGTAAACTCTGGATGGTACTGTACTGCAACAAACCAAGGGTGCGTTGGAATTTCAACCGACTCAACCAAATGTTGCTTCGCTGAATAGCCAGAGATTTTCATACCTGCTTTTTCTAGGTCATCAACATAACGGCCGTTCATCTCATAACGATGGCGATGACGCTCAGTAATTACTGGTGTACCGTAAATTTGACGTAGTTTGGTATCTTCGACCAATTCAGCTTTTTGGGCACCTAAACGCATGGTACCGCCCAAGTCTGACTCATCATTACGAACCTGTAATTCGCCTTTTTCATCAAACCATTCGGTAATCAAACCAATCAATGGGGCTTTGGTCTTTTTATCAAACTCTGTTGAATTGGCTTCTAGACCCAATACATTACGCGCATATTCAATAACCGCTAGCTGCATACCCAAGCAAATGCCTAAAAATGGCACATTGTTTTCACGCGCATAAGTGATAGCCTGCATCTTACCTTGGGTACCACGTTCACCAAAACCACCCGGTATCAATACCGCGTCAGCTGCTTTAACCACTTCTAGTAGGCTTGCATCCGTTTCTAGCTTTTCAGCATCAACGTAATCAATTTTTACTTTAACATCGTTGGCAATACCAGCCGCTAGCAATGCTTCATTGATCGATTTATAGGCATCAGGTAGCTCAACGTATTTACCCACCATAGCCACTTTTACGGTCGCTAAATCGCTAGTCAATGACTGGCTGACCGAATCCCAATCTGACAAATCCGCTTCTGGCGCAGTAATACCAAAGCGCTCACAGATTAGGTCATCAAGATGTTGGGCGTGTAAGATACTTGGGATTTGATAAATTGTTGGCGCATCCGGACATAGGATAACGGCACGCTCTTCGACATTGGTAAATGACGAAATCTTACGGCGATTGTCTTCGCTAATTGGCTGCTCACTACGACAAATCAACACATCCGGTTGTAAGCCGATTGAGCGTAATTCTTTGACTGAGTGCTGAGTCGGTTTGGTTTTGCTTTCACCAGCACTAGCAATGTAAGGCACTAGCGTTAAGTGCATCAGCATCGCGCGATTACGGCCAAGCTCGACTTGCAACTGACGTACCGCTTCCATAAACGGTAAACTTTCGATATCACCAACGGTACCGCCAATCTCAATCATAGCGATATCGTGGCCTTCACCACTGGCGATAATACGATGTTTGATTTCATCAGTGATATGAGGAATCACCTGAACGGTACCACCCAGATAGTCACCGCGACGTTCTTTTTCAATCACGGTTTGGTAAATACGACCACTGGTAAAGTTATTGTTTTTACTCATTTTTGAGTGACGTAAAAAACGCTCGTAATAACCCAAGTCTAGGTCAGTTTCGGCACCATCTTCGGTAACGAATACTTCACCGTGTTGGAACGGGCTCATCGTACCCGGATCGACGTTGATATATGGGTCTAACTTGGTCATGGTGACTTTTAAGCCACGGGCTTCAAGGACAGCAGCGACAGAGGCAGCAGTAATGCCTTTGCCAAGTGAAGAAACAACACCACCAGTTACAAAGATAAATTTAGTCATAGTCAAAGTTCACGAGTTGGTAAAAACGAATTTTACTAAAAATGGGGGCATTTGGCAAAAAATCTATGCACTTTTTAAGCAATATAAAAAAATCCACCCTAAACAGGGTGGACTTTTGGGTACAAATGTCTAAATTAAATTAGAATTTGTATTCGATACCAGTACCGATACCAAAACCGTCATTGTCACGACGTAGGTTAGTGCCAGCTACTGGTTGATCGTCTTGGGTTAAGTAAGCACCGTATACATGACCAGTGGTGTTTGCGTTGAATGCGTATTTACCACCTAAGATAGCGCGGTCGCGATCAAAACCTTCGATACCTACTGCATCAGTCACCATGTCTAATTGACCATATACAGTCCATGGTGTAGCAGTTTTGTAGGCTGCACTTAGGGTGTAAGCGTTTTCGTCTTCGCTACGGTCGAAGTCAGTCCATTGGTATTGACCACCAACAGTCAACGCTGAAGTCAAGTCATACGCACCGTTTACACGAGCAGTTTTCAACGCATCGCCTGCCGCCATGTAAGTTGCACCCACTTTAAATGGTTGGTTGGCTGGCTCATATTTTGCACCTACGCCCCATTTCTCATGTTTACCAGCTTCTTCAGATAAGCCATAGATACCATCTTCTTCTGACCAGTCTTGGTCATCATCCAATGCATACATTGCCATCAACTGCATGCCATTGTAATTTGGTGAGAAATAAGCAAAGGCATTGTCAGCACGTGGTGCAGTCACCGTTGCCAATACGTCATCACCACCTAGTACGCCACCTGAAGCTTGGTTAGCATATTGGATTTGGTCATCAATAGTCGTCAAACGACCAGCAACCATAGTACCATATTGTTTGTTTGATAGACCTAAGTAAGTGTCACGCGCAGTAAATTGGTCGTCGTTATCATCAACACTAACACCGTATTCTAATTGGTAAACTAAATCAGTGTTAGCAGTTAGAGCTTCGCCACCTTTGA
>CALJUC010000162.1 GCA_937975585.1 uncultured Moraxella sp.
TTTGGGTACATTCACGAAATCCCACCATCGCTTCTTCATCGGTACAAGGTACATATTCCACGCGCTCAACGTCTTTTAGGAAGCTATGCTCAGGGCCAACACCCGGATAATCCAGACCAGCTGAAATCGAATGCGTGCCCAAAATCTGACCATCATCATCCGCCATCAAGTAAGTGCGGTTACCATGTAATACACCCACACGACCATCATTGAGTGGTGCAGCGTGTCTGCCAGTTTCCACACCATCACCACCAGCTTCGACACCGTAGATTTTGACATCTTTGTCATTCAAGAATTCGTAAAACAAGCCAATCGCGTTACTACCACCACCGACACAGGCGACAAGTGCATCCGGTAATTTACCAGTTTTTTCAAAGTGCTGGATTTTGGCTTCTTTACCAATAATCGCTTGGAAATCGCGTACTAGCATCGGGTATGGGTGTGGACCTGCCACCGTACCAATCACATAGTAAGTGCTATCCACATTGGTTACCCAGTCACGCATCGCTTCGTTCATCGCATCTTTTAGGGTGCGGGTACCTGACGTCACAGGGACAACAGTCGCGCCCAATAAGCGCATACGATAGACATTCATGGCTTGGCGCTCAACGTCATCGGCACCCATGTATACGACACACTCAAGCCCCAAACGCGCAGCAATCGTCGCGGTAGCAACACCATGCTGACCCGCGCCTGTTTCGGCAATGATACGTTTTTTACCAACCATTTTTGCCAGTAATGCTTGACCGATGGTGTTATTGACCTTGTGAGCGCCTGTGTGGTTTAAATCTTCACGCTTTAAGAAAATCTTAGCGCCACCGGTTTCTTCGGTGAGGCGTTTGGCAAAGTATAACGGGGTTGGACGACCAACATAGTTAACGAGGTCATCTTGGAAAGCTTTCCAAAACTCAGGGTCAGCTTTTGCGCTGTTATAAATATTCTCTAACTCTTCCAATGCCGCCATCAATGTTTCTGATACAAAGCGGCCGCCATGAATACCAAAATGGCCGTTTTGGTCAGGGAATTGGGTAAAGTTATCAACGTGGGTGGGATTGCTAATATCCATTGGATGTCCTATTAAATTTTTTGATTATTTATTGGGTGGCGGCTATCCATTATGTATCATTATCAATGCTTAGCCGCGATATAAGTAAGTATTAATTAATTGGCAATTAACTGGCAGTCGTTTTGACCACGTTTAACGGTGAAAACGCTTGGGCAACAGGCATGATTTCGATGCGGTTAATATTGACATGCGCCGGTTGTGCAACAATCCACGTCACAATATTGGCAATGTCTTGTGGTGTTAAGGCTTGGACATTTTCATATACTTTACTGGCTTTGTCATCATCGCCTTTAAAGCGTACATTGCTAAACTCTGTGCCACCAACCAAACCTGGCTCGACATTCGACACACGCACGCCTGTGCCCGCCAAATCAGCACGCAAGTTTAGGCTAAATTGTTTGACAAAGGCTTTGGTCGCGCCATACACGTTACCGCCTGGATAGGCATAGTTGCCGGCGATTGAGCCTAAGTTAATAATTGTACCGCTACGGCGTGCGGTCATATATGGCAAAATCAAGCGGGTAATATTGACAAGACCCGTCACATTCACATCAATCATGGCTTGCCAATCAGCAAAATTGGCTTGGTCGGCTTTTTCCAGTCCTAGCGCCATGCCCGCATTATTCACCAACACGTCAAGATTGGTCAGTAACTCGCTCGGTAAGCTATCCAGTGCAGTTTTTGTCGCTTCCAAGTCAGCCACATCAAAGGCCAATGGAATAAAGTTATCGCCCAACTCAGCTTTTAATGCTTGGAGCTTATCGCTACGACGTCCTGTACCAATCACAGTGTGGCCTTGATTGATAAAGTCGATAACAATTTGACGGCCAAACCCTGCAGTTACGCCTGTGACCAAGATATTCATTATGCCCCCTATCATTCTTCATGTTATATTATACTAGTACGTTAGTATATCAGTTTTTGTTAAAATTGCAATTTCAAATTTGTTAGAAAGTTGGAAGTTTTAAAGCACAAGATTAAAATGTACCCAAATGACCACACCCAACCAAACAAAAGATAACATCAACCAAATCAATTTCTTAAAACTAGAATACCAAAAACCAGCACCCAAACTTATCATCAAGCAAGTAAACATCACATAGCCATGATTAACCGCCCTACTCCCTAGCAAAATCGTATCTGGACTGCCATATCTACCGCCAATTGTGACATCTTGAACAAACCAACTTAAATAAGTCATAAAGGCAAACGTTATCAAAAATAATGAGCAACAAAACCAACCAAAGATTTTAAATTTTGCGTTAGGAAAATAGTTGCTTCTATCAATTGGCTCGCCAATTACGCTCATTTAATTTCTCACTTGATTCATAAACTCAGTCATTTTCTCTAAACTTTTCACCCCTTTACGACTTTCGATACCGCCACTCACATCCACGCCATACACGCCTGTTTGTGTAATTGCGTCACCCACATTATCTGCAGTAAGTCCCCCCGCCAAGACAATCGGTAAAGGTGAATCCACTGGAATTTAGATCGGAAGAGCA
>CALJUC010000163.1 GCA_937975585.1 uncultured Moraxella sp.
AATTTATTTTAGTGACAAAAATTTATCACAGTGACGTTTTTTGTCAGTCATTTATATTTTACGCTTACTCAATTCGCCATTCATCGGCTAATCCACAAACCGTTTTACGGCATTTACGGCCACTAGCATCAATACTAAGCGTACCATCATTTCGCATGATGCTTGTGGTATTGGGTGTGGCGGTAATTGTCCAATCACCATTTGTCCCATCACCATTGGCATCCAACGTACCACTTAGACTATATAATACTTTACTACCTGTACTACCCAATGGATAATTGCCACTAGACGTATTAATGCTATTCCAACTACCCATCGCTAACCGTTGACTTTCCAGTCGACCCGCCTCAGTCTGCAAATAAGCCATCATATCGGCACGCTTGGTGCGTATCACATATTGCTGATAACTCGGATAGGCCATTGCAGCTAAGATGCCGACTATAGCCACCACCAATACGAGTTCAATGAGGGTAAAGCCTGTCTGCTGGGTTATCGATTCGGCCATCACTACCACTTCTCCGAGTAGGCACCACAATTTGCTGAAGCAACGGTTATTGAGCTATCGTTATTACGCGTTTTACATTGTAGACCTTGGCTATTGAGTAAGAATTTATGACCATTACGGTAAGTGGTATTCGGTTCAGCGAGCATTACCCATGAACGACCTGTTACAAGCTCGACACCCGTCCCTGTCGTTACTAAACTTTTACTACTATCGGTACCATCAACCAAGGTGATTTTATAGCGGTAATTGGTGGCGTCGCTATTGGCAGGTACATAGATCGTTTTGTTATCTGCGTTGTCAAAGGTATAGCTAACCACCCCTGTAGAATCGGTTTTTTTGGGTCTAAATCCTTTGTAAGTCAATGCGGTAGAACGCCATTGATTTAGTTCAACATCGAGTTTTTTCATTTGAGCTTGCGCTTGTGCTTCCGCATTTCGAATAACATATTGGCGATAGGATGGTAATGCAATGGTTGCCAATATCGTCATCATAGCCACGACTGTCATCATTTCAATCAAGGTAAAGCCCGTATGTTTTTGCATGACAGTCCTTATTGATTCATCTCAAACCAAGTCGTTGGCTTAAAGCCATAACGTTCGTTAAAAATCAATTCAGGTGCCGAGCCATCGCCCAAGGTTTTATCGAGTCCAGATAACGGTTGGCTAATTCTATCAAGTCCAATATTATTAGACCCCGTATCACCCGCTAGCA
>CALJUC010000164.1 GCA_937975585.1 uncultured Moraxella sp.
AGAGAAAGCCCTCTGGACATAGCTTTCGAGAAAAATCTCCGTAAAATCGGCATGATTCTGATAAATAATGATTTTACTTTAATAGTTAGGACAATAATTATGTCAACCCCACTTGAACGTCTTATCACTTTTTTTGGCGGTCAACAAGCGACCGCACGCGCTTTGCAATGCACCCAACCCAGTGTATGGGCTTGGACTCAAGGAAAAACCAATATGTCAGCTACTTTGGCTATCAAAGCTGAGATGCTTACTAACGGTGAAATCAAAGCATCTGAATTATGTCCCGCTTTAGCACAATTACAAATCACGCAAACTGCTAACGAAGTTGATGCTCAATCAACACAATCAGCATAGCAACAAAACAGCAATAATCACACGACAGAAACGGAGGGGATATGTCGCAAGCAAAATTTACAGCCAGTGAGCGCGCGGATAAATGCGTTTTATCGCTAGAGCAAGCTATCTATCAAACCACCAAGCGTGAGCGGGGATTGGTTGGCGCAATTTGTAGCATTTATGGGCTTAACTACAACACGGTATCTGCGCAAATCAATCCAAACAATGATAGCCATACGCTATCACCAGACATCATTGAGTATGTACTGACTCACGCACAAAACAAATCATTGGTTATGGATGCTATCTGTTGCGCTCACGGCAATGCCGCGTGGTTTGAGTTACCAACGGCGGACGATGGCGAAATGATTGACGATATCGTCGAGCTAGGTCAAAAGTTTGTGGATATGAATAGCACGACGCTTGCTGCAATTGCCGACAAGCGCATTACAGGCGATGAGTACAAAGCCATGCAAAAAGTTGGCTTAGCGCTAATTGGGCAAATCCAAAAGATATTAGCAACAGCGCAAACGGTTATGGATGGTGAAAAATGATGACATCAGGATATGCAAAAACAAACCTTGACGAGCAAAAGCGCATCATCAAATCGCCTGAAGCCGGAAATCCAGCCAAGTTTTTGGAGTGTGTTGCATAATGGCTAAAAAATCTATCAATACGCCTGAGCAAAAACAAATGCTACAGCAAATGTGGCAAGACAGTATCCCATTGCCAGACGACCACGAATTTTACACTTGGGGCAACTGGCAGCCAGGACGATTACGTCAATGTCATGATAACGCAACCATCAATGATGGTGCTAAAGACATCTCACTCAAAGACCACATTGTCATGCAATTGCACAGTAAGGATGGCGAAGTTACTGACTTAGTGTACTTTACCGAGTCTTATGGGCTTGCACCAACATTTCAGCAGCTACACTATGCCCCGCTTGGTTATCCACGTGGCACAGCCAGCTTTGGTGATGTCACAGGTGAGGCACCAATTGTATTGTGTCGCACAGTACCTGAAGCTTATGCAGTACTTGAGCAAGTCTCAACACCCGTGCAAGCGATGGTCTACTTTGAGCGCGCATCACTTAGATATGTTGTTGAGCAATACAAGACACGCATTATGGCGATTTTGGTACATGATGACTTGGTTGAGTGGCTGGGCAAAAGTACTTATGACAAAGGCAAAGTCAAACAGATACCCATGCGTATTGACCCAGCCAATGCACTCGGTTTTGATGATGAGATGTTCAATGAGTGTTTTAACCCGCTTAATGAGTGGTTAACTAAAATAAAACCCCTCACCCCGTTAAATGCTAAAGACTCTACCCCGGCTTGCAAGGTCAACCTTACCGACGGTTACGGGCGATGGACACTGGACGGGATGGTTGAGCATCTGTTTTTGATTTATGGCACTGATAATGTCTGGGATAATCTCAATCAGACACGGATGCGACTAAGTGCATTACGCCATGCCGTTGGCAACAATGACGACTTTAAACTATGGCAAACCCATCCAATGCGCAAGACTATCAAAGACTTAGTGTTTGAGCCGTCAGGTGAAATCCCAGAAAATACCATAAATTTGTTTACTGGATTACCGCCACAGCCTGATGTCACACCTGATAAATGCGACAAAATACTGAAACATATCTGGCGACTATGTGGTTACCGTAAGGATGAGTACTGGTGGTTGCTGCGTTGGATGGCTTATCCGCTGCAAAACTTAGGCGCCAAGATGGACACGGCTGTCATCATGTATGGCAGCGAGGGGCCAGGTAAGTCAATTCTCTGGGAAAAAGTCTTGGGTAAAATCTATGGCAGTGAGTACCATCGGACCATTGGCCAACAGCAGCTTGAGTCACAGTTTAACGGCTGGCTGTCTAAGATTTTGTTTGCCCAGTGCGAAGAGGTGGTTAGTCGTGCTGAGCGTAACCATCACAAAGGACAGCTCAAGCACCTGGTCACGGGCAAAGAATTTATCATCAACGAAAAAATGCTACCCGCGTACAAAGAAACCAATCACGCCAACTTTGTGTTTTTGTCAAACTCACCGATCCCGCTTGAGCTTGACATTGGCGACCGCCGTTACTTTGTCCTACGCATCGATGACGTGCCAGATAAGCAGTACTTTGACGACTTGTTTGCCGAAATCAATAGCGATGGTGTACCCAGTTTTTATCATTACCTAATGGCACTACCTATGGATGGCTTTAACCCACATACCAAGCCACCGCTAAACAATGATAAGCAAAAATTGATTGACGCGAGTAAGCCCAACCCTGTGCTTTTTTATGATGAGTGGTCAGCGGGCGATTTATCAGTACCATATGGCTGCTGTGTTAAAGCAGATTTATTTAAAGCCTACCGCAATTGGTGTAACGAACGCAATGAGTATCCAAAACGCGATAGAGATTTTAATGCAGAGATTGACAGGATTATGATAAACTCACGTAAAAATATGTGTTTCCCCACATTTAAGACTCCAAAGACCACGCACCGCGTCTGGTTGACACCAATAGCTCAGGCTTTGTTTGATAAGCAAGACCCTTACGCTATAGATCACGTGACGCGCGAAGCTATCGCATTTAACCAAGCTTTGTATCCAACTAGCAAAGCTATGGGTGATGATGCGCCATACTGGGCTACATCATAATGATGACCGCAATGACTGCAACGATGACCGCAGCGCTGACCGCAAAAACCCAGCATTATCAACGCACTGACCGCAATGACACCAAAACTCAACTACTCCCATGTGCGCGCGCACGTACAAAACATAAAATATGCTGTCATTGCTGTCATTGCTGTCATAAACAATTATATATCCAAATAAATCAATAATTTAAGCTATGACTGCAACAATGACCGCATTAAATTATTGCTGTCATAAGTAAAATTAAAATTCAAAAGGGAAACAAGATGACTTCACAACGTAAAAAATTCGACATGGCCGGTGCCGAAGCCTTTGCCCAACTAACACCCATCCAATCAGCTTGCTATCACTACATGACCGATAACTTTAGTGAGCACCACAAGATTACACTGCGTAATTACTTTATGCCTGTACTGCTTTTGCAAGGCATCAAACCAAAGTACGTCGAGCGAGTAGTCATAACCGCATTGGTCGAGCTGACTTACCCAGTGCCAACCAATGGCGATAAATACACATGGTCAGGCTGCCAACGCTCAGCGTTTTGTGGCATACCTCAAAAGTCATGGAGTCGTAACGAGCTGTGCAAATATACTAATTTTATCATTGATAAAATCCGCTCAAACACAGCCGCAGTAAGTCATGCGATACAATTACAGATGACTGTTTGATTTGAGTTATATTGCAAAGTGACTTAAAAACAGATATGATTTTCTCATAATCAATAAGTCTAACCAAAAGCTACCGCATCCTCCCGGTAGCTTTTTTTATGGCTCATAGTTAACCGCTATGAGTCTTTTTTATTCGGGGCAAAGTATGCCAACTGCACCCGCCAAGCTATGCGGACATCCCGGTTGTAATGCCAAAGCAACCATTAATGGCAAATGCCCAGTGCATCAACCAAAACCTACTGATGCACCCGTCAAGCGTGAGCGCACCAAAGACAAGCGACCATCCGCGCACAAACGCGGGTATGACTATCGGTGGAATCAAGCGCGCTTGGCGTTTTTGGATGAGCATCCACTTTGTAAACATTGCCAGGACAACGGGCTGATTGTGGCAGCCACAGTCGTTGACCACATCATCCCACACCGCGGCGACCAAAGCCGCTTTTGGGATCAAGACAACTGGCAGCCGCTTTGCAAATCTTGCCATGACATAAAGACAGCAAACATAGACCGCAAATTGACAACCGCGCTTTTACCCAACGGCAAGGCGGGTGGGGCGGTTTTAAAGTAAACGGCTTTGCCGATAAAGACCGTCGCCCCCCGTCTTTTTTACGCATGGTCAAAACTCCACAGGGGGTATACCCCAATAAAATCAACAAATTAGGTGATAAAAATGTCCCGTCCACGTCAACCAACACAGCTAAAAGTGCTGCAAGGCGGCCGTATTCGTGACGACCGCGATGCACTCAAACAACAGGCGCAACCAGAACTGGGCATGCCAAGCTGCCCAGAGTGGCTAGACGCCAAAATGCGCAAAAAATGGCACAAAATCGGACCAGAGCTGGTCGCATTGGGTCTGCTATCAATCATCGATGGCGATATCTTTGGCAGCTATGTTGAGACCGCTACTCGTTATGGTGAGGTGTGCGAAAAACTAGACAGCATTGAGGCTTGCACGGCAACCACACCAAATGGCTTTGAAGTGCAGTCCGTTTTGTTTCAGCTGCGCAACTCACTGCAAAAGCAAATGGTCGCCTTGGGTCGTGAATTTGGTATGACACCAGCTGCGCGCTCATCAATCAAGGTGAATACTGAGCAAGGCGACTTGTTTGGTAGTGACTTTGAGCAATTTACAGGTACATAAATTTTGACATGACAGACATCATCGCATACGCCAATATCGCCAGTGAGTACGCTCACGATGTGATAAGTGGCAGGGTAGATGCGTGTGTATATGTCCGCCAGGCGTGTCAGCGATTTATTGATGACTTAGCAAAAACGCAAAAGTCCGGTTATGAGTTTGAGTTTGATACCAAACGCGTCGAAAAGGCTTGCCGATTTATCGAGCTGATGCCACACATCAAGGGCGAATTGGCGAATAAAAAAGAGCTGATATTGCTTGAGCCGTGGCAGATTTTTATTGTTGCCAACTTGTTTGGCTGGGTGGATTTTGATGGATATCGTCGATTTCGTTTTGCATACATTGAAGTGCCTCGTAAAAATGCCAAGTCTACGTTGGCGGCGGGTATCGCCCTCTACATGGCATTTGCAGATGGCGAGCAGGGCGCAGAAGTTTATAGTGCCGCGACAACCCGCGACCAAGCACGCATTGTATTTGAAACGGCACAAGGCATGGTACGTAAACGTCCCGACATGCAAAAAGCGATGGGCATTGAAGTATCAAGTCATGCAGTAAGTCAGCAAAAAAGCATGTCGACGTTTAAGCCAGTCAGTCGTGACTACGGCGGCAACTTGGACGGGCTTAACGTGCATTGCGGTGTCATCGACGAATTACACGCGCATAAGTCAAATGACACTTACGAGGTCATTGCAACGGGTATGGGGGCACGTACCCAACCGCTGTTATTTGCCATTACCACCGCGGGCTTTAACCTTGACGGCGTTTGCTATCAGCAGCGCACTTTAGTGATTAAAGTATTGTCAGGCGTTGAAAGTCATGACCGTTACTTTGGCATCATCTTTACCATGGATGATGGCGACGACTGGACAGACCCAAAAACGTGGCGAAAAGCCAACCCCAACTACGGCATATCTGTCAGTAAAGACGCGCTTGAAGCAGCTTGTATCCGTGCCCAGATTGACCCTGAAGCGTTAACCGACTTTTTAACCAAGCATCTTTGTGTTTGGGTGGCCGCGCGCAGTGGCTGGTTAAACATGGATTTGTGGGCAAAAGCGGGTGATAGCAGCTTAAAAGAGTCTGATTTTGTCAATGACCCATGCTTTATGGGGCTGGACTTGGCATCCAAGCAAGACTTGGCAGCCAAAAATAAAATCTTTGTGCGCACCATCGATGGTGAGCAACATTATTATTGGTTTAGTGATAACTACATCAACCGCGCGCGCTTGGATGCCCAGCACCGCAACCAAAAGCTGTACCAAATGTGGGAGCGACAGGGGTGGCTTACCGTCACCGATGGCAACATCACCGACTTTGAGCGTATCGAGCGTGATTTGTACGATGACAATCAAAACTATGACATCGTTGAGTGCGGTTATGACCCGTTTAACGCGGTGTATTTTGCGATGCGCGCTATTGAAAATAACGTCAACATGGTCGAAGTGCCGCAAAACGTCAAGCACCTAAGCGAGCCGATGAAATGGGTATCTGCGATGTTAACAGCGGGGCGGCTGCATCACCCCAACAATCCAGTGCTTACCTGGGGCATGGGCAATGTAACCGTCAAGGCTGACGCCAATGGCAACATTTTCCCACGTAAAGAGTCTGACGATAGCAAAATTGACCCCGCATTGGCAGGGATTATCGCATCTAACCGAGCGTATCATTTTGCCGAAACTGGCAACCTACCGAGTAACGATTTTAGCAGTCAACTTGATGATTATTTATCTGATTTTGTGAGTATCCGAGCATGAGCGTATTTAGCACCATAGCAAACTGGTTTGGGCACGCCCCCAGCGACCCGAAGCAGGGCAGCCAATACGCAATGCCTATCACGGCATCTAGCAAAACCAGTAAAAATGTCACATTTGACAGTGCGATGACTGTATCCGCGGTATTTGCCAGCATTAGACTCTTGGCAGAGACAGTGGCAAGCCTACCGATTGAGATGTACGCCATCGATAAAGATGGCAATCGCACGATAACTGATCATGATGTGATGAATTTGATACGTTTTAAGCCCAATGCACGGCAAACCCGTATTGAGTTTTTTGAGCAACTGATGCTCAATCTGGTGAGCAGTGGCAATGCGTATGTCATCAAAGGCAAAATAAGCAAGTCAAGCGACAATATTGTCAGTCTTGATATTGTCAACTCAGCCAACATGGACGTGATTGTTGATAAAAATAAAATCATTTATCGACGTACTTTGACCGATGATGTTGGCATCAAGACCACCAAGGACTATACGCCCGACGAAATTTGGCACGTTAAGTTATTTGGCACAGGTTTTATCGGCATGTCACCCTTGGCGCATGCACGCAAAGCCATTGCAGTTGCCGATAGCGCAGATGATAAAGTTACCAGTTTGATGGTCAATGGCGCCAAGCCGTCAGGTGTTTTGATGACTAAAGGCGCGCCAACCAAAGACCAGCGCGATGATTTACGCAAAGAAATTGGCGAATTAACCAGCGGCGCAGAGACGTTTATCCCAGTTTTACCCCTTGATATGCGCTTTGAGCCGATTAGTTTGACGCCTAGTGACATCGAGCTACTAAGTACGCGGCGTTATAGCATCGAAGAGATTGGGCGTATCTTTGGCGTGCCATCGATTTTGATTAATGACAGCTCCCAGTCGAGTAACTGGGGTACGGGTATCCAGTCGATTATTGACGCATTTTATAAGTTTAATTTGCGTCCGTACCTTGAAAAAATCGAATTATCCATGCTTGTCAGCCTTTTACCGCGTAAAGACTGGGGTAAATATGAGTTTGCATTTGATGCCGACGCGGTATTGCGTGCATCGCTAAAAGAGCGTGTCGAAACGTATCGCGGTGCTATTGCCAGTGGGCAAATAACACCAAACGAAGTGCGCCGCAAAGAAGGGCAGCCGCCAATGACGGGCGGTGAACATCTATACATGCAAATCAATATGGGCACCCTTGAAGTTATCAGCGAACCAAACAGAGAAATTAATAATGTCAAAACCGACTCAACTCAAAACACGCAATCGACCTAACCGCGATATGCCGGTGCGACTGCTACCGCTTGAGAGTAGCAATATCCGCTTTTCATCCGGAAAAAGTCCAAAAGCGGCGTATCAATTTACCGGCTACGCGGTCAAATGGGATAGCGTCAACACCTACGGTGAGCAGTTTGCCCGTGGCGCATTTACTGACCTGGTGACTGCGGTGAACGCCGGTACCAAATCAGTCTATATGTACTATAACCACGGGTGGCGCGAGTGGATTGATACACCCATCCGCCGCCGTGTGGGTAAATGGGTCAAACTTGAAGAAGATGACACGGGGCTAAAAGTCACAGGTGAGCTGACCGCAGGGTTAAGTATCGCCGAAGATTTAAAGGCAATGATGGCACACGGCACCGTTGATGGGCTATCCATCTGCTTTTATCCCGTCTCACCGATGGATTATGAAGAGCAAGCGGATCGCATCATCATCAAACGCGCTGACCTTTACGAAATCAGCGTTGTCGATGAGCCAAGTGACCGCGATGCCCGTACTGATACGCAGAACATCGAACAGATGGAAAGCGAAGCGGACGCCACGCGGATGCTACACAGTTTGGGCTTGAGCGAAGAGCAAGCGCGCTCATTTATCGGCAAATTGGATGATGTGTTGCACCCAACGCCACAGGCAGACGTTGAAGCCATGCGCAGTGTGGCAGATATTTTAGATTTTGGAGTTTAAAAAATGAGTAATTTTATTACGTTCACCAATGCTGAAAACAAAGATAAACCATTTTTGCTTGACGAATACTGCATAGATCGGAAGAGCACACGTCTGAACTCCAGTCACGCCAATGTATCTCGT
>CALJUC010000165.1 GCA_937975585.1 uncultured Moraxella sp.
TGGAGAAGACCTTTTAGACCATCTGACCACAATCGACGGATTTGGCTAAAATACTCATCGTCACGGTCAATACGTCTGCCCACAGGGGATATCAACATATCATTGTGATAAACCACCAAATCAATCGGCATCCCCACTGATAAATTAGACCGAATCGTCGAATCAAACGAAATCAATATCGTATGAATCGCTTCTTGAAGTGTTGATTGATAGCTCATCGAACGATCCAAAATAGGCTTGCCGTATTTCATTTCACCGAGTTGAAAGTACGGCGTATCTTGAGTGGCACGAATACAGTTACCTTCCGGATAAATCATGTAGAGTTCAGGGGGCTGCCCTTTAATCTGACCGCCTAACATAAATGAACTGGTAAAGCTGGTGGGCTGCTGTGCTAACACTTGAGCGCGGCTAATAACCCGACGCACACATTCACCAATCAGCTGTGCTGCATCAAATACGGTAGAAACAGTGTGCAAATTGGGGATAACACCTTGGTTAATATCCTGCTGTAGTTGGACGAAGACGGCTTGCGAGGTAGCTAAATTTCCTGCTGTTTGTAACACCAAAAACCGCTCACCCTTGACACCAAATTGATACAGCTTGCGAAAGGTTGAGATATGGTCAATACCAGCGTTGGTACGCGTATCACTCGCAAATACCATACCAGTCTGTAAACGAATCGCCACACAATAAGTCATGGATGAATGCTCCTTATAAATCTTGAGATAATGCGATTACCGCTGTTTATTCAAACGATACATGATTGTTTAGGATACTTTAGTGACCATCACTTGGCTAAATAAATTTTCATAGCCGCCGCCAATTCGCATTCCTCGTACAGGCGCTGCATCCAAATAATCGCGTCCAACCGCGACGTATACATGTTCGCTTGGGGTAAATTTTTGATTAGCCACATCAAAGGTGTACCAATGTCCATCTAACCATACCTCTGCCCATGCATGACTTGCTAAATGATTATTATACGCATCATATAGATAGCCTGAAACATAACGCGCTGGTAAGCCAATATCCCGAACACAGGCCATGAACACATGGGTATGATCTTGGCAAACACCGACTTTTTGTGCAAAGGCTTGTGCCGCGGTTGTGCCAACATGGGTCTGATGACTGGTGTATGGCATCATTTTAAGTAAGGCAGCGGCAAAGTGTTGTAATTGCGGCAAGCTATCTAAAGTTGGGGATATATTCGCTAAATAAGGTTGAGCAAAATCACGCATGGTCATATCACATGTTGTCAGGTCTGTCGGCAAGGTATATAACAGATAGGGTACTTGCAACGAATCCTCAACATAAGCGGTACTCGGGTCGATTTCAATTACGCCCGAAGCCTGTATCTGTAAATCAGTATGGGGTTCATTGCGATTGACCGTGAGCCAAATATTGCCAAAGCCATCTCGTTGTTGTTGTGCCAGTGAGGGTAGCATGATATTCCACGAATGGATGGTTTGGTGGGCTAGTGTCATCGGGGTCATACGGATATATTGCACGGTCGATTGCGCAAGTTCGGTATAGGCGTAGTTGGTTTGATGGGTAATTTGTAGTTTCATTGTGATACGCCTTCAGACAGACTGGCCATGAGTGCTTGGTTAAGTTGCCAATAGGTTTGAGTATCATTGGACTGGTGTAATTGGTTAATTAAACGAGTGAGCGCTTGCCACGGTGCTTGCGGTGGAAGTTCTTTTGCTAATATTACCAAGTCTCCTATAACGGCATGTCGTGGTTGTTGGGTGAGTATCTTGTTATGCAAGTCCTCAATCAACATACCTAGCTGCCAAAATAAACGCACGTTAGGGTCTTCTTGTTGCATCGCAGCATTACAATGCTGTAATTGCTCAGGTATCTGATAAGAATCCTTTGAATTTGAATCAAGAAAATGCGGTAGTAAGTGATATAAATTTACCGTCTCAGGATTGAGTAAACTTTTTAAAGTTTGTACATTATCTTCAATCGCAGTTAGCGTCTGTGGTATCCAATGCTGTTTTAGGTCAGCGATAACATTAGCTTGATTGGAGGTGGGATTTAGACCGAGGTTTTTTACCAAGGTAGTAATTTGTTGTTGGTCGAATGCTTGCGTTTGCAACTCACTAATCAGCGCTTGATAATGGGCTAAACGTTTACCATAGCGGCCTAACCAAACCAGATTATTGGCTTGTGAGAGCAACAATAATGGGATGGTACCAATAGGGTCTGTTGGTTGCATAGATTGATTAAAGTCGGCAGCAGGGGCTTGTATGCTGTCATCAATAACCCATGTATCTTTGACCCCGCCACCTTGTGAGGAATTCACCACAAGTGAACCTTCGACCATCGCCACTCGCGTCAGGCCACCAGGGATAACGTCTATCTGACCGTCACCATGTGACAAGATAAACGGGCGTAAATCAATATGACGTGGTGCAATCCCTTGACCGACAAAGGTGGGATTGGTAGAAAGCGAAATCGTGGGCTGAGCGATAAAGCGTTTTGGGTTAGCCAAGATGCGTTCACGGTAGCGTGTGATCTCATCACGGCTAGCAGTGGGGCCAATCAACATACCATAGCCGCCTGAGCCTTGGGTTTCTTTGACCACTAACTTATCAAGATTGGCCAATACATAGTCAAGCTGTTTTGGGTCACGACATTGGTAGGTTTCAATATTGGGTAAAATCGCATCTTCACCCAAATAAAACTTAATCATCTGTGGCACATAGGGATAAAGACTTTTGTCATCGGCCACACCGGTACCCGGTGCATTGGCAATCACCACGTTACCCGCCCGATACGCACTCATAAGCCCCGCGATACCCAATATTGAGTCTGCACGAAAGGCCAATGGATCCAAAAACGCGTCATCAATACGGCGATAAATCACATCCACTTGTTGTTTGCCAGTGATACCTTGGACATAGACTTTATTGTTTTCCACCAATAAATCATAGCCATGGACTAACGGCACATTCATCTTGCGCGCCAAACACACATGTTCATAATACGCACTGTTAAATCGGCCTGGCGTCAAGACAACAATCTGTGGGTTAGCTTTTTTACTAGCCGTAGCAAGGCTCGCTTTTAAGCGTGTTGGATAATCTAGCACATCCAATACATTGTATTGGTTATACACCTCACTCAACAACTGCTGAGAAATAGCACGACTTTCTAACAAATAAGACACGCCAGACGGTGTGCGCAAGTTATCTTCAAGCACACAAAATTGACCTTCTGTATTGCGAATCAAATCAATCCCACTAATATGCGCGTATACAGGGTTGTCCAGTGCTATATCAATCATCCAAGGCTCATACGCCTCATTGGCAAAGACTTGTTCGGCAGGAATAATGCCAGCTTTGACAATCGCTTGCTCATGATAAATATCATGTAAAAACGCATTGAGAGCGCGAATACGCTGTGCGCAGCCACGTTCGATATGGCGCCATTCTGATAAACTTAATACACGTGGAATGATATCAAAAGGAATGGTGCGTTTTGTATTGTCAGCATCGTCATAGACAGTAAACGTCACACCTTTGTGATACAATATATCGCCCGCTTGGTCATTAAAATCGGCAAGCTTATGGTTATTTGTTTTTGCTAGCCAATCACCAAGCTTTTTTGCAAATGGTCGATAAGTGCCATCCTCGAATTGTAATTCATCAAAACTGGGTCGCATTCTGTCCTCATTGTTTATTTTTATTTTTCATTAAGCCATATTGGTATGTAAGTTAATACAATAAAACTGTTTTGATATCGCTAACTGCGTATGCGTGTTGGTGGAAGGGCTGTGGATAACTTTGGGGGTAATGCGTGTCATAGCTTGCCCGCCACAAACATGACATTAATAGAGGAAAAAACCAGATTTTGCTTGACTAAACAGTGGTTATAAAGCCTGATAAAACATGACTTTTTGCCCAAAATTTGTTAAAATAAACGCTTTAATTTTTGCCAAAAACAGCACGCAAAACCTATCGAATTAGCCGTGGTTTTACGCAATTTTTTGGTAAAAATCATATCGATAAATAACGGAGCGGTCATGTCAGACACACAACCTATCAGCGATAATAACACCGAACCCCGTAAGCAAAATAACGATTATGGGTCAGACAGCATCCGTGTACTAAAAGGTCTTGAAGCGGTACGCGTACGTCCGGGGATGTATATCGGTGATACCGATGATGGTACGGGCTTGCACCACATGGTATTTGAAGTCGTCGATAACTCGATTGATGAAGCCTTAGCCGGTCATTGTGATCAAATCGACATCGTGATTCATGAAGATGAATCAGTCAGCGTGCGCGACAATGGTCGCGGTATTCCGGTTGATATTCACCCAGAAGAGGGCGTATCAGCGGCAGAAGTTATTATGACTGTCCTGCACGCCGGTGGTAAATTTGATGACAACAGCTATAAAGTATCAGGCGGCTTGCATGGCGTGGGCGTATCAGTAGTTAACGCTTTATCAAAAAAACTACAACTCGACATTTGGCGTCAAGGTTATCACTATAGCCAAATTTATGCCGATGGTGAGCCACAAGGCAGCATCGAAAAACTTGAAGCCACTGAAAAAACTGGCACTCAAGTGCGTTTTTACCCAAGCGATGAGATTTTTACTGGGACGATTTTTGATTACGAAATTTTGGCAAAACGCTTACGTGAGTTGTCATTCCTAAACTCTGGCGTGCGTATCGTATTGACTGATGAGCGCCAAGACAAACAGCATGAATTTGAACACGCGGGCGGTTTGGCCGAGTTTGTAAGCTATATCAACGCTGGCAAAAACGGTCTGAGCGACGTATTTCATTTCAATACCGAAAGCGATGATGGCATTGGTGTTGAAGTGGCACTGCAATGGACAGATAGCTACAACGAAAAAGTGTTAACCTTTACCAATAATATCCCACAACGGGATGGTGGTACCCATTTATCAGGTTTCCGTTCAGCCTTGACCCGTGGCCTAAACAGCTACATGGAACGCGAAAACTTGATGAAAAAAGAGAAGGTCGCGGTTACCGGTGATGATGCGCGTGAAGGCTTGACCGCGATTGTGTCAGTCAAAGTGCCAGACCCAAAATTCTCTAGCCAAACCAAAGATAAACTCGTATCAAGCGAGGTCAAATCTGCGGTTGAGTCTGCGATGGGTGATAAGTTTAACGAATACTTATTAGAAAACCCAAATGCTGCCAAAGCGATTGCCGGTAAGATTATTGATGCCGCGCGTGCGCGTGAAGCTGCTCGAAAAGCGCGTGAATTAACGCGTCGTAAGACCACGATGGATATTGCGGGTTTACCGGGTAAACTGGCCGATTGCCAAGAAAAAGACCCAGCCTTATCTGAGCTGTACTTGGTGGAAGGTGACTCTGCGGGCGGTTCAGCCAAACAAGGCCGTAGCCGTAAAACCCAAGCAATTTTGCCACTTAAAGGTAAAATCCTCAACGTTGAACGTGCGCGCTTTGATAAAATGATTAGCTCTGCCGAAGTTGGCACGCTGATTACGGCATTGGGTACGGGTATTGGTAAAGAAGAATATAATCCAGATAAACTGCGTTACCACAAAATCATCATTATGACCGATGCGGACGTGGATGGCTCGCATATTCGCACCTTGTTATTGACCTTCTTCTTCCGTCAAATGCCAGAATTGGTCGAACGTGGCAATATTTATATCGCGCAACCACCACTGTATAAGGTCAAAAAAGGTCGTCAAGAACTGTACTTAAAAGACGATGAAGCGTTAAAAGCGTATTTATTATCGTCAACGATTGATGAAACGCAGCTGCATTTATCGGAAGATAGCCCTGCTATCAATGGTCAAGCGCTTGAAACCTTGCTCAACAACTACAACCAAACCCAAATTGTCAAAAATCGCTTACAAATCAAATACCCAGCGGTGGTTTTGGACGCGTTAGCGACTTTGCCGAAGTTGGATATTGAGTGCGTGTATGATGAAGCCGCAATGCAAGCATGGGCCGAACAAGTCAAAGCCAAGTTAGATGAGATTGCGAGTAATTTTAATCCAACCATTAGCCTAGAGCGCTTTGAAAAACAAGAAGGCGAGGTTACCAAGGCGTATTATTTACCGCGTATTACCATCTATATCCATCAGTTACCGCACAGCTATTTGTTGGATACCCAATTTATTGGCTCTGGTGAGTATAATCGCTTACACCGCTTAACGGCATTGTGGCAAGACACTTTATCAGATAGCGCTTATATCGCGAAGAATGATAAAAAATACCCAATCCCAGATATGGCGTATCTATGGCAATCGGTCATGGCAGAAGCGCGCCGTGGTTTGGCAATTCAGCGTTATAAAGGATTGGGCGAGATGAATGCGGATCAGTTGTGGGAAACCACAATGGACCCTGAAAACCGTCACATGCTTCAAGTCACGATTGAAGATGCCATCGCAGCTGACCATTTATTCACTTGCTTGATGGGGGATGATGTGGAACCACGCCGCGCCTTTATCGAAGAAAACGCTTTAAGTGTCACAAACCTGGACACATAATATCTGATACGATAGCTAATTTAGCTTATATTGGCATATTGCCTAGGTAATGATGACAATTGACATAACAAGGTGGGATAATATTCCCACCTTTTTTTACATGTTTAAAATATTACCAAGATTAATTTAGATGGATAGATTTTATGATTGAGTTATTGTTACTCGCCCTTGCCTTGTCGATGGACGCTTTCGCTGTATCTATCGGTTTGGGCGCAAAGCACCATAATCAGACGCTAAAAATCTCACTGATGGCAGCGATATACTTTGGGGTATTTCAAGGCGTAATGCCGCTAATTGGTTACCTTGGTGGTCGTTCAGTGCTTGGGTTTATTGCCCAGTTTGCGCCTTGGGTTGCCTGTATTATCTTGGTCGGTCTAGGCGGAAAAATGCTGTATGAGGCGATTAAAGGTGATGATGATGAGGATAATGAAACCGATGCCCTAGAATTAGCTAATACATCTGAACTTGCCCTAACTCATAAAACTATGGTTACACTTGCAATTGCGACCAGTATTGATGCGATGGCAGCAGGCTTTACCTTGAATTTATTATCAGTCAATGCATTTGTGGCGTGTTTGGTGATTGCCATCGTGACAGGTATCTTTAGTTTTGCAGGTGTATTCTTGGGGAAACAATCAGGTACTTGGTTAGAGAGCAAAGCAGAAATCTTTGGTGGGCTAGTATTGATTGGTATTGGTATTAAGATGGTATTACCTTTCTAACTCTATAGTCTTTTAAATTCAATTTAATACTGCGTCAAACTCATTTACTGTACTACTTGTACTAGCTGCAATCGTTTTCCTTGCTTTGAAATGAATTTATTTGACTATAAAAATAGTAAACTAAAAAAGACCTTCACAATGGAAGGTCTTTTTTAATTTTAAGTAGTTATTGTTTAGTATTTGATACGGTACCAAGCATCACGTGCTGCTAGTCGGGCTTCATCCCAAGTCAAGCGTGATTGACCTTTAAATTGTTCCCAATCATTACGTAACTCAGTTTCAACACTTTCGAAGTCACTCGCTGTGTTAAAGTGATTACGGGCACGGTAGCCATAGTCATACGCAGAACGGTAGTCGGTATCATAATCGTACGCGTTATTATAATAAGTGGTAGTCGTATAGTTGGTACGCCAGTAGTTATCCTCTTCGGTATTGCCTTCTAAGGTATTTGCTACGGCATTACCTGTGGCAGCACCAGCTACGGCACCGATTGCACCACCAACTAGTGAACCTACTGGACCACCCACGGCACCAATGGCTGCACCAGTCGCTGCACCGGCGGCCATACCTGTACCACTGGCTACTGGATTCGCTTCTTTACGTTGCTCACCTGGCTCGGTTGGGTTAACGGCTTCACCAACTTCATGACCGGCTGCACCACCAGCTACGGCACCAATCGCGCCACCAACTAATGTACCTACAGGACCAGCGACTGAACCAATTGCAGCACCTGTTGCAGCGCCACCTAGAGCACCTGTACCACTAGCCACTGGATGTGGTTTTTCATAAGCGTCTTCTACAGTTGTTGGATTGACTGCTTCGCCGACTTCGTGGCCAGCAGCACTACCCGCTACAGCACCGATAGCACCACCAACTAGCGTACCCACAGGACCAGCGACTGAACCAATCGCTGCACCGGCAGCTGCACCACCTAATGCACCTGTACCAGTCGCCACAGGGTGACCTTTTTCTTCACCTGCTGCATAACCATCTACAGTACGTAGGCGAGGTGCGTAATCGCGACCTGAGATGCGAGAATCAGTTCTGTCCCAACCATCACGAATCGCTTCTTTAGCTTCTAGCCAAGCTAGACGTGAGTTACCTTTTACTTCGTTCCAGCTACGTTCTAGGTCTGATTCAACGCTTTCAAAAGTTGTACCTGCTGGGTATTTTGCACGGTTAGCATAACCTACTGCATAAGCAGGTTGGTAGTCAGTATCGTAGTCATAACCATCTTTATAATAAGTTGTTTTACTATAAGTATCGTTCCAGTAAGTATCTTCTACCGTTGGGTCAATTGCTTCACCTGCGGCATGACCTGCTGCACCACCAGCAATAGCGCCGATAGCACCACCGATAAGCATACCTAAAGGACCACCGATTGCACCGATTGCCGCACCTGCAGCAGCACCACCCATACCGCCAACAGCAGTACCAATTGGGTGTGAGCCTGGTTCACCAGTGATAGGGTCGCGGTTAAGGTCGTTATTATTAATATTATCTACCATGATTATAGTCCTCTATGAGTTATTTATTTTAGATTATTAAAAAATGCTAGTTAAACAGCTTTTCTAGCCCAACACACTGTTGCTCTAAAAAATAACCGTATGCTCTGTTTAATCTTTTTATAAAAACCACTATCTAATACTTAGTGAAACTAACACTAGATAAGCTAAACAGTCACGGCTACTGTGTTGTATGCGTCTATCATAGCGGTTTTTGGGCGTTAGTCTGTTAGAGAATAAACCTTGTTGCGTAGAGTTTGGTAAAGCAGCAGCCCCCAAATGTTGCATTGAGTAAATAATGCACACTTTTTGTAGACTGTTATGAACGCTGAAATGGCATATTGGTGCAGGGCAATGGTTAAAGTAGGCGTTATATAAATAGACCTAATAGCAAGGTTTTAGATAGGTCAAAACTTAGCTATCTCTATGCGTCTAACAATCCATTAGCCAATACAGGGGTAAACTTGATACAATAACGCTTAATTTTGATCTTTTGCTAGGCTGTCCTTTAGCTAGTATCACCCTCATTACTTAAGTCCAGAGGTACTATGTCAACTGTTGCTTCTACAACACCGTCTTCTATCAAAGAAGATCGTATCTTAATTTTAGATTTTGGTTCGCAATATAGCCAACTGATTGCCCGTCGTGTGCGTGAAGCGGGTGTGTTCTGTGAAATGTATCCTTATGATATTGATGCCCAACGTATCAAGGACTTTGGTGCCAAAGGTGTGATTTTGTCAGGTGGCCCAGAGAGCGTACACGAGGCAGATAGCCCAAAAATTAATGACGCAGTTTTTGAAATGAATGTGCCAGTCTTGGGTATTTGCTACGGTATGCAAGCGATGGCTGACCGCTTTGGTGGCGAAGTACAGGCCAGTAATTTCCAAGAATTTGGTGCAGCGACTATCGCAGTGGCCGATGTGCCAAGCGCGTTATTAGACGGTATTGAAGATGAGCCAAGCAAGCTACATGTATGGATGAGTCATGGCGATAAAGTGGTTGCGTTACCAGAAGGCTTTAGCGTGACGGCTAGCACATCAAGTTGCCCGATCGCCGCAATGGCCAATGATGACAAAAAATATTACGGCTTACAGTTCCACCCAGAAGTCACCCATAGTTTACAAGGTGAAGCGATTATTAGCCGCTTTGTCCATCAAATCTGTGGTTGTGGCAATGACTGGACGCCAGATAATATCATCGACTTACGAGTTGCTCAGTTAAAAGAGCAAATTGGCGACCAACAAGTATTACTAGGCTTGTCAGGTGGGGTTGATAGCTCAGTGGTGGCAGCGTTGTTACACAAAGCAATTGGCGACCAACTAACTTGTGTATTTGTGGATAATGGCTTATTACGTCTAAACGAAGGCGACCAAGTCATGCAGATTTTCGCTGAAAACATGGGCGTAAAAGTGATTCGTGTCGATGCGGAAGAGCGCTTCTTAACCGCGTTAGCGGGAGAGAGCGACCCAGAAGCTAAGCGTAAAATCATTGGTAAAACCTTTATTGATGTCTTTGCTGATACCGCGCGCGAGTTATCAGGGGAAGGCGAGGGTATCCAATTCTTGGCACAAGGTACGATTTACCCAGACGTGATTGAATCAGCCAAGAGCCACCAAGGCAAAGCCCATGTCATCAAATCACACCACAATGTTGGCGGTTTACCAGATGATTTACAGTTTAAATTGGTTGAGCCATTGCGCGACTTGTTCAAAGATGAAGTGCGTAAACTAGGCACCACGTTGGGCTTACCTCACAAGATGATTTATCGTCATCCGTTCCCAGGCCCAGGTTTGGGTGTGCGTATCTTGGGTGAAATCAAAAAAGAATACGCCGACATCTTGCGCCAAGCCGATGCTATCTTTATGCAGGAACTGGAAAAATCAGGTTGGTATGACAAAACTGCGCAAGCCTTTGCCGTGTTCCAACCGATTAAATCAGTGGGTGTTGTCGGTGATGGACGTCGCTATGCGTGGGTTATTGCATTGCGTGCAGTAGAAACCGTTGACTTCATGACAGCGCGTTTTGCCCATTTGCCATACGATTTGATTGAAACGGTATCAAACCGCATCATGAACGAAATCAAAGATGTATCGCGCGTGACTTATGACGTATCGAGCAAGCCACCAGCAACGATTGAGTGGGAATAATGATTTGCTTTATCTATCAATAAGTAATCGTAAAAAAGGTAGCCATTCGCTACCTTTTTTATTACCAATCACAAGGGGTTTTTAAAAGCACAGGGATGCTATTTTGCGTTAATTCAAACAAATGCCAATAATGGTTTTATATTTATCCCAACTGACAGGGATGATATAAGAACGTTTATCCTTTGGCAAATAAGTCGATGAGGGTGCGCCATCCACGATGATAGGTGGTGAGATAATAAACTCTGAACCAAATTCACGACGCGCATTACCGGATACCGTATTCGCCATTTCACCTACCAAATCTTTGAGTAAATTGATAGAAGTGTCTGGCTCACTGATTTTTTGTAAGATATTACGCAGCATGGGTGTTTCAGAACTGACATACACTGAGCCTTCTAGCGGCCCCGTAATATTGATAATGCCACTAAAGTCATACGCGATAGGCATTTCATTAGTATTGATATAAGGGGTATCTACTTGCGCATCAGCCGTATTGATTTGTTTAAAAAAATTCGTCACTGAGTCGATAAATACCTGAAGTTTTTCAGCTTTCATAGAGTTTCTACTATAGATAAAATAATCTTTATTAGGCTGTGTCCCTAATTCACTTTACTATGAATAATGATGCAAAGATCGGAAGAGCACACGTCTGAACTCCAGTCACGCCAATGTATCTCG
>CALJUC010000166.1 GCA_937975585.1 uncultured Moraxella sp.
AGAAGATGGTTTATTAAATGAGCAAACGCCAGAGTAGCCAAACTATCTGACGAACTTGTTAACTGACGAAACGGTGAATTAAGCCCATTAATTCACCGTTTTTTTTCACAAATTTTTGCTAGTAAATAGCCAATAACTTCGGTATGATTTTTAATGTTAGCTAACAATCACCCAGTGTTAGCGTGGTTTATCTTACATAATCTTAAGGCCATAATTGGTAGTGTATCAGTTTGACGCAGTGAATTTGGTATAAAGTAAAACGTTACCTAAATTTTATTTAACTAACATTCACCATAGTTTGACTAAGTTAAGATTATGCGAGGCGTCTTAAATTACGAAACATGATACGAATTTGTCGCCATGGATGACCTTAACGTAACATTTATAAAATAAATGCTTTGATAAAAAGTTAAAAAACATGGAAATGTAAAAGAAGTTTACAATAATCCTACTTTATCCAGTTACAAGACCAATAAGTCAATTAACATTGCGATAATTGTTTTAGTTAACTTTTTATTTTCTCTACGAAAAAGGAACTTTGTTATGCCGTATTATAACGACCCAGACAAGCAAGAAACACAAGAATGGCTTGATGCCTTCGAATCGGTGATTAAACACGCGGACAAAGAACGCGCCAAATTCTTATTAAAAGCCTTGTATAACAAAGCCGTACAAGAAGATGTGTTATTTAACCGTCTAGACACGGCTTACATCAACACCATTCCAGTTGAAGACCAACCAAATTATCCAGGTAATTTAGCATTAGAGCGTAAAATCCGTGCCTTAGTACGTTATAACGCGATGGCAATGGTGGTACGCGCCAACAAAAGTGGTGATGACTTGGGTGGCCACTTGGCATCTTTTGCCTCTAGTGCGACCCTTTATGAAACAGGTTTTAACCACTTTTGGCGTGCCGCAAGCGAGACCTTTGGTGGTGATATGATCTATTACCAAGGTCACTCAGCACCTGGTATGTATGCACGTTCTTTTATGGAAGGCCGTTTGACTGAAGAGCAGCTGATTAACTACCGCCGTGAAGTGGGTGGTAAAGGCTTGTCAAGCTACCCGCACCCATACTTGATGCCTGATTATTGGCAATTCCCAACCGTATCAATGGGTCTAGGCCCAATCATGTCTATCTATAACGCACACGTTCAGCGTTATATGGAAAACCGTGGTCTATTACCAAGAGAAGATCGTAAGATTTGGGCATTCTTGGGCGATGGTGAGACGGATGAGCCAGAAAGCTTGGGTGCGATTTCACTCGCGGGCCGTGAAAAACTGGACAACTTGATTTGGGTTGTGAACTGTAACTTACAACGTCTTGATGGCCCAGTACGCGGTAACGGTAAGATTATCCAAGAGCTTGAATCAGTATTCCGTGGCGCAGGCTGGAAAGTTATCAAACTAATTTGGGGTGGTCGTTGGGACTCACTACTTGCCAAAGACGAAACCGGTGTGCTAAAACATCGTATGGAAGAGTTTTTGGATGGTGAATATCAGCTAACCGAAGCGCGTGATGCTGCTTTCTCACGTGAGTTCTTCTTTGGTAAATACCCAGAACTCAAAGAAATGGTTGCCGACATGAGTGACGAGGAAATTGGTCGTCTAAATCGCGGTGGTCATGACCCAGTCAAAGTCTTTGCAGCGTATGCTGAAGCGATGAAAACCAAAGGCCAACCAACCGTTATTTTGGCAAAAACCGTTAAAGGTTATGGTTTGTCATCACAGCTACAGTCAGTGAATAAAACCCACCAAATCAAAAAAATGGAACACGAGTCGTTGGTGTATTTCCGTGACCGTTTCGAGTTGCCGATTAGCGATGAGGACCTAAAAGAGTTACCTTTCTATCGTCCGGCACCTGATTCAGCTGAAGCCAAATACATGAAAGGTCGCCGTGAAGCGTTAGGTGGTCATTTACCAAGCCGTCGTAGTGGTCACATTCCACTAGAAATTCCGGGTCTTGAAATCTTTGACAAGGTACTACAAGGTAGTGGCGGTAAAGAGCAATCAACGACAATGGTATTTGTCCGTTTGCTTGGCGCGATGCTAAAAAACAAAGCGATTCAAGAACGTGTCGTACCAATTGTACCGGACGAAGCGCGTACCTTTGGTCTAGAAGGTATGTTCCGTCAATTGGGTATCTATGCCGCAGCGGGTCAAAAATACATCCCAGAAGATGCGGAAGCCTTGATGGGTTATAAAGAAGCCCAAGACGGCCACATGCTAGAAGAAGGTATCAACGAAGCGGGTGCGATGAGTGCGTGGATTGCATTGGCACAAAGCTACTCAGTTAATGCCTTGCCAATGATTCCAATCTATATCTACTATGCGATGTTTGGTTTCCAACGTGTCGGTGATTTAGTGTGGGCTGCCGGTGACTGTCAAGCACAAGGCTTTTTAATGGGTGCAACCGCTGGTCGTACTACCATGAATGGCGAAGGCTTACAGCACCAAGATGGTCATCACATGGTCTTGTTCGGCACTGTACCGAACTGTGTCAGCTATGACCCATGTTATGGATACGAATTGGCCGTTATCATGCATGACGGTATGAAACGTATGTATGGCGATGGGGAGCGCGTGTTCTACTATATTAGTGTGATGAACGAGAACTATGAGCAACCAGCAATGCCACAAGGCGTTGAAGAGGGTATCAAAAAAGGCCTGTACTTATTACAAGACAACGGTTCAACCCAAGTACAGCTAATGGGCTCGGGTACAATTCTACTAGAAGTAGAAAAAGCGGCGAAGATCTTAGCAGAAGAATTCAACATCAAAGCCAACGTGTGGAGTGCAACCAGTTACAATGAGCTTGCGCGTGACGCGATGGCTTGTGATGAATACAACCGCTTACATCCAGCTGAAGAGCAACGTGTGCCTTGGATTACTGAGCAACTTGCCAAACATGAGGGTGTGGTCGTATCAGCCACTGACTATATTCGCATTTACTCAGAGCAAGTACGCGCGTGGATGCCAGACGCTCGCCCATACGCAACTTTAGGTACTGATGGTTTTGGTCGTTCGGATAGCCGTGAGCAGCTACGTAGTTTCTTCAAAGTCGATGCGGCGCATATCGTGGTTGCAACCTTGAAGCTATTAGCGGATGAAGGTGAAGTGGATAGCCGCTTGGTGAAAGATGCGATTAGCAGTCTAGGCCTAGATGTTGATGCATCACCAGCATGGTACCCACAACCACAAATTGACCATTCGCCAGATGCACCTGCCGTTTTAGGGGCGAATCCAAAACCCGTACCACATTTAGTTGAAGAAGATGATGCGGCAATCTCGGATGAAGGCAAAGCAGAGGATGCTGCTGATGCGCCAATCCTCAACCAAAAACCAGAATAAGTCTGGATTTGGCAAAACCCTTGAGATTGGGCTATGGACAGCGGCAACGGCAATTACGTTGTACGCTGTCTATCGCGCCGTTCATACATCAATTCGCAAAGCAAAAACAATAAAGGATACCCTCATGGAAATTAAAGTGCCCGATTTGGGCGTTGAGCAAGCCGAAGTCAGCGAAATTATGGTAAAAGTTGGCGATGTCATTGCTGTCGATGATAACTTAGTATTACTAGAATCAGATAAAGCATCCGTTGAAGTACCTGCTACCGCTGCCGGTAAAATCACCGCAATCAGTATCAATGTCGGTGACCAAGTCAAAGAAGGCGACGTGATTTTGAGCGTAGAAAGTGCTGATAGTGCCGCACCGAGCGCACAACCTGTGAGCGCACCGGTACAATCTGAAGCACCCGCACCACAAGCAGCACCTGTTGCGACTCAAGCACAAGTGGTACCTGCCGCGACAAGCGCAGTCAGTGAACAAACTTATCCATTGCCAGACTTGGGCGTAGATACCGCTGAGATCAGCGAGTGGATGGTAAAAGTTGGTGATACTGTGACGGCAGAGCAACCACTGGTATTGGTTGAGTCAGACAAAGCATCCGTTGAAGTGCCAGCCCCAGCAAGTGGCAAAATCGTTAAGCTGTTGGTCAATGCGGGCGATATGGTTAGCAATAGTCAAGACTTTATTATCATTGCCACTGGCGATGCGAGCGGTGCAGTATCCGAACCGGCTGTTGCTCCTGTACAAGCTGAAACGACAAACGCTCAACCGGCTGCGCCAGTTGCCGCGCAAGCACCTACTGCACCTGTGAGCAGTGGACCAGTAACTTATCCATTGCCAGACTTGGGCGTAGACACCGCTGAAATCAGCGAATGGATGGTAAAAGAGGGCGATACCGTAACCGCAGAGCAGCCACTGGTATTGGTTGAGTCAGATAAAGCATCCGTTGAGGTACCTGCACCTGCCACTGGTAAAATCGTTAAACTATTGGTTCAAGCCGGTGACACCGTTAGCAACGGTCAAGACTTTATCGTGATTGAAAGCAATGACGTAAGTGTTACCTCATCTGCACCAATGGCGCAAGCTTCGCCCACACAACCGGTTACAAAAGCTGCCACATCCGTTGCTGCACCAACTCAATCGACTAGTCAGCCAATAAAGGCGGCGACTGGCCAAGCAAGTAGTAACCTAACCGAAGCGCAAATCAACGCAAGCCATGCTAATGTATACGCAGGTCCTGCCGTACGTAAGCTTACCCGTCAATTGGGTGTTGATATCGGTCAAGTACAAGGCACCGGTGACAAAGGACGTGTGGTCAAAGATGATGTATTTGCGTATGTCAAACAACGTATGCAGACTATCGCTACTGCACCTGCGGCAAGTGCTGCACCAGCCATTACTGCAACGCGTGCAAGCTTGCCAAATCTACCGGATATGAGCAAGACAGAACTTTGGGGTGAAATCGAGCGCGAGCCACTAACACGCCTACAAAAAGTTTCAATCCCACAGCTCAACTACAACACGTATCTACCACAAGTGACCCAGTTCGACTTGTCAGATATCACTGATACAGAGCAAATGCGTAGTGACTTAAAAGACCAAATGAAAAAAGAGGGCGTGAGCCTGACTATTTTGGCCTTTATCATGAAAGCCACAGCGTATGCCTTGATGCAATATCCGAAGTTTAACAGTCATTTGAGTGATGATAATAGCGAAATTATCATCCGTAAGACCGTGAACTTAGGCTTTGCTGTTGCGACAGATGACGGCTTGACCGTGCCTGTGATTCGTAATGTGCAAACCAAAGGTATCAAGCAATTAGCGCAAGAAATCGGCGAATTGGCCAAAAAAGCACGTGATAAAAAACTGGGCGTACAAGAATTAACCGGTGCGTCATTCACCATCTCGAGCCAAGGTAATTTAGGTGGTACTTATTTCACGCCGCTGGTCAACTGGCCACAAGTGGCAATCTTGGGTGTGTCAGAGTCGACCATGCAGCCACGCTGGAATGCCGCGACCAAGTCATTTGAACCACGCTTGATGTTACCATTGTCCTTGTCATACGACCATCGTGTCATTAATGGTGCAGATGCGGCAGTGTTCACGCGTTATATCGCAACGTTATTGGCTGACCCACGTCGGATTTTGTTATAAGTATTTTTTTATAATTCAATTCGTTACGGTGCTAACCGCACACTGTTCAAAACCGCTTACTACCAAGTAGGCGGTTTTATTTTGTCTATAAACTCAGTAAAATGGCGCGCAAAATGCTGTTCCCCGTTAATGTTTATTGGTCTAATTATTGGCTATTTAGTTAACGAACTTTGTCCCCAATAAGATTTTCCATTTGAGTGATTATGTTTAATACGTTATATCAAGCCATTGACTGGCAAGCGCCTTGGTATCAGGCCTTGGCTACCTTGACGGCTGCAACCACAGAAAATGCCAGCGTGGCGGACAGCCTGAATGCGCAATTACCGGATGGTCTAACCAATGCCTTTGCCAAGCCGCTGAAATTTGTCAGCCAAGACAGTTTGCCGGAAGGTATGGCGTATGAAAGCTTTATCGCCCAAACGGGCAATATACCGACCCGAGATAATTTTCATGACTTATTAGGGGGCTTGATTTGGCTTAATTTTCCAAAAACTAAAGCCGTATTCAATCAACTACATGAGCAAGACATCGCACATTACGGTATCCAAGCGGCACGTTCACGATTGCGCAACGTGTTGACTTTGTTTGATGAAAACGGCGGCGTGGTGGTCAGTGAGCAATTACCCGTGTTGCAAGCGTTACAGAATTTTGACTGGCATACAGCATTATGGCGCTATCGTGACCAATGGCAGCACTCAACGCAATTTTTTCCGATAGGCCATGCGTTATTGGAAAAACTGATTGAGCCGCGATTGGGGATTTGCGCCCATTGTTTGTTGGTTCAAGCGGATAGGGGTTTTTTCGAATTAGACAAAGTCAGCCAGCGCGCGCAGCTAGATAACTGGTTAAGTGCGTTTTTTTTGCAACACGCGGCAAATTTGCATTCTAAAGGATTTCAGCCGTTACCGGTGTTGGGCATCCCTGAATTTCTCGCTGAGCAAGATGCAAGTTTTTACCAAAATACGCAAATTTTTCGTCCAAAGGCGACACGAGAGTCATCAGCTGTTCATCAATTTTTACTAAAATAAGCCAATCTGCCTTGACTGAAGCGGCAATATTGTCAGTTGATATTGTGGGTCAAATCCGCTAGCATGGCTAAGGTTTGTAAAAATAATAGATACAATAAAAGCTTAGGAGTTGTGATGACAACCAAAGTGGTAAAAACAGATAACATGATTCGCATGATTACTGGAAAACTAGCGCCGTATATCGACTTGGATTGGGCGTCTTATAGTTTTCCTGAGTTAAAGATTTTATTAAAACACGTGGTTAGCTTTGAAGTTGAGCATAATTATCGCCGTCATAAAGAATACAAAGACCATGTCGGTGCCAATGTTGAAGTCATTCAAGACGAAAACACCCTGATGGTGATGAGCCAAAATGATGAGTTGCTTGTGGTAAAAGACGGTCACTTTACCACCGCACCGTTGGTTGAATAGTTTTATAACGTTTTACATAAATAAAAAGGCATCCTGATAAAAAATATCTAGGGTGCCTTTTTTGTTTTTTATCACCCCCAAAAATTTGTTATAATAGTGAGTTTTCCAAATTTCAGGGGATAGTATGAAATACCCAAAAATCTATGACGTGATTGTCATCGGTGGTGGTCACGCTGGCACAGAAGCCGCTTTGGCTGCGGCACGTATGGGTCAACAGACCCTTCTTTTAACCCATAATATCGAAACATTGGGTCAAATGTCATGTAACCCAGCGATTGGCGGTATTGGTAAATCGCACTTGGTTCGTGAAGTGGACGCGTTAGGCGGTGCGATGGCACTGGCGACCGACAAAGCCGGTATCCAGTTTCGGGTATTAAACAGCCGTAAGGGTGCAGCAGTACGCGCGACACGTGCGCAAGCTGACCGTATTCTATACAAAGCCGCGATTCGCTATACCCTTGAGAATCAACCGAACTTGGATATTTTTCAACAAGGTGCGGATGACATTTTGGTTGAAAATGGTAAAGCCGTGGCCGTGGTGACCCAATCGGGTATCGAGTTTAGCTGTGGTGCAGTCGTATTGACATCGGGTACTTTCTTGGGTGGTGTGATTCATATCGGTCTTGAGCAGCACAAAGGCGGTCGCGCCGGTGACCCACCGTCGATTCGTCTTGCCGACCGCTTACGTGAATTACAATTACCGGTGGGTCGCCTAAAAACCGGTACACCGCCGCGTATTGATGCGCGTACCGTTGACTTTAGTGTGATGACGGTGCAGCCAGGTGATACGCCATTACCGGTGATGAGTTATATGGGTAATGTCGATATGCACCCACAGCAGGTTAACTGCTTTATTACCTACACCAATGAACGCACCCATGACATTATTCGTTCAGGTTTAGACCGCTCGCCCATGTATTCGGGTGTGATTGAAGGGGTGGGGCCACGCTACTGTCCGTCAATTGAGGATAAAATCCACCGTTTCGCTGACAAAGACAGCCATCAGATTTTTATCGAGCCAGAAGGCTTGACCACGCATGAGCTATACCCAAATGGTATCTCAACCAGTTTGCCGTTTGATATCCAGTTGCAATTGGTACGCTCAATGAAAGGTTTGGAAAATGCGCATATCTTACGCCCTGGCTATGCCATTGAGTATGATTATTTTGACCCACAAAACCTCAAACCAAGCCTAGAAACAAAATCCATCGAGAATTTATTTTTTGCCGGACAAATCAACGGTACCACCGGTTATGAAGAAGCGGCAGCACAAGGTCTGTTGGCAGGCCTAAATGCCGCACGTCGTACTCAAGGTCTTGATGCGTGGACACCGCGCCGTGACGAAGCCTATATGGGCGTGTTGGTTGATGACTTGATTACCAACGGTACCAAAGAGCCGTATCGTATGTTTACCAGTCGCGCGGAGTATCGCCTGATGCTACGCGAAGACAATGCCGACCAACGCTTGACTGAAAAAGGTCGCGAGTTAGGTCTGGTGGATGATGCGCGTTGGCAAGTCTATAGTGACAAGATGCAAGCGGTTGAAAGCGAAACGGCACGTCTGCGTGGCTTATGGGCAACACCAAACAATGTCTTGGGTAAAGCCTTTATTGAAAATAACCCAAATGAGGTATTAACCAAAGAGGTGAATAGCTTAGACTTACTAAAACGCCCAAATATTAGCTTTGCAGATATTGCCAAACTAACAGATTCACCGGTAACGCCTGAAGTCGGCGAGCAAATCGAAATCGGTGTAAAATACGCGGGTTATATCGACCGCCAAGCGGTTGAAATCGGACAAATGCAAAAATTGGAACATACTGCAATTCCTGACGATATGGATTATCGCGGTATCTCAGGACTATCCAATGAAATTGTGCAAAAACTGGACAAAGTCCGTCCGGCAACCCTTGCCCAAGCCAGCCGTATCAGCGGGGTAACCCCAGCGGCCGTGCAGTTATTGGCGATGACGATTAAAAAACTTAAAAAAACCCGTGACGTATCGGCCTAACCGATGCTACACGCGTTATTATTTGCCCTTCAAATCACCTTGCCCAATATCCTACTCATGGTATTGGGCTTTGTCATGCAGCGCCGTCAAGCAGTCAATCAAAACTTTGTTGAAGTCGCATCCAGCATGGTATTTCAGTATTGTTTACCGTGTTTGCTGTTTTTTAGTATTATCAAAAGTGACATTCATGTTGGTGAACAACTCACCTTATTAACGGCAGGGTTAGTGACGACGTTTACCTTATTTTTTGCAGGTGAGTTGTATGCTTATTTTTTTGTCCCCGAAAAACGTGATAAAGGCGTCTTTGTACAAGGCGTATTTCGCAGTAATATGGCGATTATGGGTCTTGCGACTGTGGCGAATGCCTATGGCGACAAGGGCATGAGTGTCGGTGCCGTATATATGGGGATTATTACTATTGTCTATAATATCCTGTCAGTGATTACCTTAAGCCGTAGTGACGCGCCCAAGGGCAGTTTTTGGCACCAAGTGTTAAGTATCACCAAAAAAATCGGCCAAAACCCCTTGATTATCGCGTTGGTAGCCGCGTTTGTGTATAAGTTCTCTGGTCTACCAATGCCGCCACAGGTCATTGTAAAAACTGGGGAATTGCTCGCTGCGGTTGCTTTACCATTGGCACTTATCTGTGCGGGGGCAACGTTAGACCTTAAGGCGATGTTTAGTACATCGGGCGTGTCGATGCAGGCAAGTATTGCACGGATTATCGTTGCACCGTTGACCGCGATTGTTATCGGTTGGTTATTTGCGTTATCGCCGATTCAGATGGGGGTGTTATTCTTGATGGTGGCATCACCGGTAGCCGCAGCAAGCTATGTAATGGCGCGTAGTATGGGCGCCAATGACGTGCTCGCGGCAAATATCTTAGGCTTTACTACCGTATTCTCAATGCTAAGTATTGCCGTTGGTATGGTGGTATTGCGCACGTTGGGTTGGGCGTAGCAGTATCTGTCAAACGCTCAGTTGAAATGCTAATTATCACTTCTATAGTGGCAGAATAATTAACCAAGTCATTCAATGAAATCTGCCCCTATTATTTCTGATAAAGGTCATAGACTACTTTTTGGAATTCTCAGTAAAAATTTTTGGTTAAATCACTCGATAAAATCCGTTAAAATAGCCGACTTTCTAGGGTGGTGTGGTCAAATTTGGCAATCGCTTATAGCCTTGTTATCGCTATAATGCGTATCTACCCACGGTATGTTATAGGGGCAAAACCTGCATGAATGTGATTGAAAAGTATTTCGGTATTGATAGTAATAACACCACGATTAAGACCGAATTTTTGGCCGGTATCACCACGTTTTTGACGATGGCGTATATTATCTTTGTCAATCCAGATATGCTTGCTAAAGCCGGGATGGACAAAGGCGCGGTATTTGTCGCGACCTGTTTAGCCTCAGCCATTGGCTGTTTTTTGATGGGTTTTTTGGCACGTTTACCGGTCGCCCTAGCGCCTGGTATGGGGCTGAATGCGTTTTTTACCTTTACCGTTGTGTTGGGCATGGGTAAAAGCTGGCAAGTGGCGCTTGGCGCGGTATTTATTTCGGGGCTGATTTTTGTACTGATTAGTGTGTTTAAGCTGCGCGAGTGGATTATCAATGCGATACCGTATACGCTAAAGCAAGGCATTGTGGCCGGTATTGGCGCGTTTTTGGCGTTTATCGCGCTGAAAAGTTCGGGTATTATCGTGGCAAGTCCAGCCACCTTTGTCACCATGGGTAAGCTGACTGAGTTTGGCCCTGCGATGGCAATTTTGAGTTTCTTTTTGATTGTGGTGTTTGTACAGCGCAAAGTACCGGCTGCGGTGATGTTGTCGATTTTGATTGTCACTGTGATTAGCTTAATTGCCGGGCAAACCCAATACACGGGGATTGTGTCTGCACCGCCGTCAATTGCACCAACCTTTATGCAGCTTGATATTGCCGGTGCGCTTGATGTGAGCATGGTGAGCGTGATTTTTGCGTTTTTGTTTGTGGTATTGTTTGATACCTCAGGCACGCTAATCGGTGTTACCAAAAAAGCCGGCTTGATGCAAGCCGATGGTAAAATTCCAAATCTGGGTAAGGCATTGTTTGCGGATTCAGCCGCAGCGGTGGCAGGTTCAGTGTTAGGTACCTCATCTGTGACCAGTTATGTTGAAAGTACTGCGGGCGTGGCCGCCGGTGGACGTACTGGTTTAACGGCTGTTGTCGTGGGATTGCTATTTTTATTGGCGTTATTTTTTGCACCATTGGCCGGTATGATTCCAGCGTATGCGACAGCCGGTGCGATTTTTTATGTTGCGGTATTGATGTTATTTACCTTAAGTGAGGTCGATTGGAATGACTTGACTGAGGCGTCACCCGTGGCAGTGGTGCTATTGATGACCCCATTGACCTTTTCGATTGCCGATGGTTTGGCATTGGGCTTTGTGACTTATACCATTGCAAAAGTGGTGAGTGGTCGCTATAGCGAAGTCAATGCCGCAGTGTGGGTGTTAACCGTGATTTTGCTAGCGAAGTTGATTTTTTTAGGTGGCTAGTAGCACAATTATTTCTATTAGGACTTACGCAAACTTAACCGAAGGGCAACGGAGTTGCTCACAGATATAGTC
>CALJUC010000167.1 GCA_937975585.1 uncultured Moraxella sp.
GCTGTGATATATGATTTGGTGATACTATTCAATTGAACACCTGAATGTTTTGCGTAAGTCGCTAACCGGAGAATTATCGGGGCAAAGAACACATCCACCACGCTAAATTCACCTAATAAATACTTCTGCATACTATGCGTTGTATTATTATGAAAAGCTTGTTTTACAAGCGCTTCAAAGCGTGCTATATCTTCTAAGCAGCTACCACTGGGTGTAATTTGACGTGTTGCCTTGATATTCATTGGCATTTCATTGCGTAACGCATTAAATCCACTGTGCATTTCAGCGATTAAGCTCATGGCGACAGCAGGGTTGTTACCCCAGATATTTTGTTGAATTAAATATTTTTCGGCATATAGTGCTATGGCTAGACTATCCCAAATCGTGTTATCACCATGCAACAACACAGGGACTTTGCCAAGTGGTGTATAGGTTTGTAAGATGGTTTGGTTACTTGGGTCAAATAGCTTGATGGGCAATTCCTCAAAATCTATCCCAAATGCATGTAATATTAACCATGCGCGTAATGACCAAGAAGAATAATTTTTGTTGCCAATAATTAAGGTAGGCTTGGCAAATTTATTTTGATGATTGCCTAATGGGTGAGGATAAATTGGCATGAGTTTTCCCTTAAATGGAATGGTTAGATAAAGCTTATATGCCCAGTATGCAAAATTATTGACCAAAAATCGACTATCTGTGCCATATTTACCATCAATAAATTGAATCAGATAATTTATACAAAGAATTGTGCTTGATTTTTAGGTGTTAAAATCCCACTAAATTACTCAAGATTTTGTTATAATAGACAAAAATAAATGAGCAGCATGCAATAGGTAACTCCCATGAGCGATACGACTGAACAACACAGCAATGAAAAGACCACTAACATCAAAATCACTGAATCGGCGCAAGGCTACCTTAATGAGTTATTAGCTAAGCAAAACACGGACGGTATTGGCGTGCGCATCTTTGTTGAACACGCGGGTACGCCACGTGCTGAATGCTGCATGTCATACAGTCAGCCTGATGAGCATAACCCAGAAGATTTACAGCTTAATTACGGTGATTTCATTGCCTATATCGACTCACCGTCGATTCCGTATTTGGAAGATGCGGTGATTGACTATAATAAAGACCGCTTTGGTGGCCAACTAACTTTCCGCGCGCCCAATTCAAAAGTGCCAAAATTGGGTGAAAATGCGAGTCTTGAAGAACGTATCAATTATGTACTGTCAGCCGAGATTAACCCAGGCTTGGCATCGCATGGTGGTAACGTGCAATTGGTGGATTTGGTTGAAGAAGAGGGCGTGGGTATCACTGCTGTGTTAAAATTCGGTGGTGGCTGTCAAGGTTGTTCAGCGGTTGATATGACCTTAAAACAAGGCGTGGAAGTGACGTTAAAACAGCAAATCCCTGAGTTGACCCAAGTCATTGATGAAACTGACCACACTTATACGGAAAACGCATTTTATAAATAAGCCGTTTAAATCAGTCAAAGATACCGCGCAATTTATCAGTTACGCGGTATTTTTTTATACTACATTTTAAGATTTCTATCCTAGTTTTTGCATTTTGCTAAGCGCAATAAAAAAAGCCCTTAATCAAAGCATTAAGGACTTTTTCAAGCTATCAGCTAACAAAAACGTTTTTAAACATTAAGGATTAGCGAGTTTGGAACCAGCTATCAGCATTGTTACGTGCTGTCGCGATATCTTGTGATGACAAGTTCAATGCTAATTGACCGATTTTGCTACGCGCTTTGGTACGTACTTGGTCAGACAGCATACCATCACGAGCCGCTAGGTCATACCATTTGTACGCATCGACCAGTTTTTTCTCTTTTTCATCTAACATGGCTAAGGTATAGCTTGCGCGGTTGTCACCCAATTTAGCCGCTTTTTCTAACCAGTAACGCGCTTGTTGGGCATTCGGTTGCACGCCTTCACCACGGATATACATCATGGCTAGGTTAAGTTGTGCTGGTGCGATGTCTTGTTTGGCTGCGGTGGTGTACCAATTGATGGCTTGTTGGTAGTCACGTTGCATACCTAAGCCTTTTTGATAGCGTTTTGCTAGGAAGAATTGTGCTTGTTGGTCGCCTGATTTGGCTTGATTGATTAATTGTGCCGGTGGCATGATGTCATAACGAGAAGTATCTAAAGCGATGTTTGAGATTAATTCAGCATTGGCAGCGGTCGATACGCCTAATCCTGAAACACCCATAACGGCAGTCAACAAGGCGGCTTTAACTAGTTTCATCATAAACTCCTTCGGGCGTATCAATGTGTATCAGTGACAGCTTTCCCTTTGTTTTTACGCTTAATATGGTGCGCAAGATATCATTACGATAAATTGGCAAAAGATAACAGATAGCTAGAATTTGTATTATTACTCAAGCTATCGGTTATCGTTAAATAGAATTATGCAAAAATTTGATGGTTTTAGGTTAGCACTGTTAGGATTGTGTTTCAAATGAAAAAGTGTTAAATGTAAATAGTTGTTACAATATTTCTTTAGCGTAATAATTGAAAGTTGCTAATTTTTCATCATACTTTAATAATTAATGAATGGATATTAAATAATGATAGTGTTTGGCATATAACATTTTTATTTATATAAAAAACCCTTATGAATTCATAAGGGTCGTTAGTATTATTATCAAATGGTATTTGCAAGTAATAAGCAAAAAATGGGTCAGTTTAGTCTTGCTTGGTCACGCGGTAAATCGCCACATCCGCTAACAGGTTGGGGTTTAATTTAACAAATTTAGCAAGTAGTGTCGGATAACGCTCCTCACTTTCTTGTACGGCAAAGCGATTGATAATGTGAATGTCATGTTCTTCGCACAGCTTTTCGAAGTCGTTGAAAGTACATAAATGAATATTGGGCGTGTTATACCACGCATAAGGTAGGGCTTCTGACATCGGCATCATGCCTTTGATGCCAAGATGGATGCGGTTTTGCCAATGGGCGAAGTTTGGGAAGGTAACAATTACTTCACGTCCCACACGTAACATATCGAGCAATAATTGGTCAGGTGCATCCACCGCTTGCAACGCGCGAGCCATGACCACAGTATCAAAGCTTTGATCGGCAAAGCGTGATAAGCCATCGTTTAGGTCTTGCTCGACGACGTTGACACCTTTGGCGATACAGTCATTGATTTTTTCTTGGTCCAATTCAATGCCATAGCCAAAAATATTCAATTTTTGCGTTAAGTACGCGAGCATCGAGCCATCACCACAACCTAAGTCTAGTACGCGTGCATTGGGCTGAATCCATTGTTCGGCCAATTGGTAATCGATTTTCATAAGTTTCTCAAAATTAGCAGCTAATTGATGCGTAAAGCGCCAAGGTCAACATGCAAAGGTCAAAGCACTCAAATTAAAGTAATAAGACAACGTTAGTTTAATTGGTCAAAAAGTTATACACGGCTTGACGGTATAACGGAATGTCAAACAAGAATGAATCGTGTCCATATGGCGCATCAATATTGATATAACTGACCGGCTTAGCATTCGCAATTAACGCATCGACAATCTCTTGTGAGCGTTCTGGCGAAAAGCGCCAATCGGTGGTAAATGACACCACTAGAAACTGACATTGTGTATCGGCAAGTGCCAAGCGCAGCGCCTCATTGTCCGATAGGCTGTCTTCATTCTCGACCTTACCACGCGCTGGGTCAAAGTAATCGAGCGCCTTGGTCATCAGCAGATACGTATTGGCATCAAAGCGCTCACTAAACTGCTCACCTTGATAGCGCAAATAGCTTTCGACCTGAAACTCCACATCGTAGTTAAACATCAACTTGCCGGCTTTGAGGTCACGGCCAAACTTCACGCGCATGGCTTCATCAGTCAGATAGGTAATATGACCCACCATACGCGCTAAGATTAACCCGCGTTTTGGGATTTTGCCTTGTTCGAGGTAGTGACCTTCGGCAAAGTCAGGGTCGGATAAAATCGACTGACGAGCTACTTCGTTAAAGGCGATATTCTGTGCCGATAACTTAGGGGTACTTGCGATAATCACCGATTTTTTCAAACGATCAGGGTAGTCAATCGCCCATTGCATGGCTTGCATACCGCCCATTGAACCACCAACCACCGCATGCCAAACCTCAATCCCGAGATGGTCAGCGAGCATGGCTTGGGTTTTTACCCAGTCTTTAATGGTGACTAGTGGAAAATCAGACGCGTATGGGCGACCTGTTTCAGGGTTTGGGGTGGTTGGGCCAGTCGAACCGTAGCAACTGCCGATATTGTTAAGACACACGACGAAGAACTTATCAGTATCTATCGCCTTGCCACCACCGATAAAGCTGTCCCACCAACCGGGCTTTTTATCCGTTTCGCTGTGATAGCCTGCAGCATGGTGACTGCCGGATAGCGCATGACAAACCAGCACCGCGTTGCTGTTATCGGCATTTAAGGTGCCATAGGTTTCGACCATCAGGTCAAACTCAGGCAATACACGGTTGCACTCCAAACGTAGCGGGGTGTCAAAATGGATTTTTTGTGGGATGACGATACCAACCGAGCCTTGCTTGGCTGCCGCAAAACTAATCAGCTCCGTGTCTTCATACTCGGTAGTATTGGTAATTTCGGCTTCGGCAGGGAGGGCGGTGTGTTTATGAGTCACTGACAATTCGCTTATAGTGATAAAAAAAAGAAGAAAGATAAGCCTTATTGTAGGGGTTTAATAGGTATTTCTCAACCGCGAAAGTGGAGTAAAACGCTAGGGAATCGCTTTTAAATCCAAGCTATCAAAGCTTTGTATAGCCGCTAAGATTGTATAAAATTTAAAATATGCTAATCTAAGCTTTTTTAGCTTGAGTGTTGATAATTATGCGTCCAACAACGCCTCCCACGATTGCCGTTGTCTTAGTCAATTTAGGTACCCCTGATGCGCCCACCGTTCCTGCGGTGCGCAGTTATCTAAAGCAGTTTTTATCCGATACCCGGGTTATTGAAATTCCAAAGTTGTTATGGGCGATTATCCTTAACCTGTTTGTATTACCGAATCGCCCAAAACGTGTTGCGGCTGCCTATGCCAGTATTTGGCAAGATGGTGATTCGCCAATGCGTCTGATTTTAAATGAACAAGTTAAGCAGCTACAGGCGCGTTTTGATAAAGCACCAACCTCAGTCAATGCTAAAGTATTGCCTGCGATGACTTATGGTAAACCCGGACTTGAGGGGCTATTGACTGAGTTAAGCGCGCAAAAAATCGAGCAAATCATTGTCTTACCGCTTTATCCACAGTATTCAGCGAGTACCACAGGTGCGGTGTTTGATGTGCTGGCACGTTGGGGGATGGGTCAGCGTAATTTGCCAAGCGTAAGTCTAGTCAAAGATTACTTTGCCCATCCGCTGTATATTCAAGCCTTGGTAGAAAGTATTCAACGTTTTCAAGCGACACACGGTAAACCTGAAAAACTACTCTTTAGCTTTCATGGGATTCCAAAACCTTACGAAGATAAAGGCGACCCCTATGCGCGCCGTTGTCGCTGTACCGCCGCTCAAGTGGCGCAAGTATTGGGATTAAAAGACAGTGAATGGGAATGTAGCTTCCAGTCGCGCTTTGGTAAGCAAGAATGGGTCAAACCTTATACCGATGCCACGTTAACCGACTGGGGTCAGCAAGGGGTCAAATCTGTCCAAGTAATAAGCCCCTCATTTTCGGCGGATTGCCTAGAAACACTAGAAGAGTTAGCGGTAGAAAATAAACACACTTTCCAAAGTAATGGTGGTGGTGAGTATCATTATATTCCTGCCTTAAATGCCGATGATAAACACATTGATTTAATCGAAGCATTGGCCATGCCGCATGTAATGGCTTGGCAAGACAATCTAAAAGGTTGGTACTAATTCGCGAATCGTCGATAGATGACTTAAATGAAAAAGACGTTATTACCTGAATAACGTCTTTTTTTTATTGATAAACTTAGTGGTTGTGAATATCAGTCATCATAACTTTCATTAATCGCATTGGGGTCAGCGATATCACGAATGGTCGGAAAGTGGTCTTCGTTTACCCCATCATCTACCAACAGCTCATCAATACGTGATTCATCGATATTTTGGCGGTGCATGGGGGTTAGGCCTGTTTCGCCTGCACTGATGTGCGAGCTTGATAGTGTTTCGTCATCGAGCCTCACGTCAAACTCATCAGGGGCGACATCAGTTAAGTGTTCGATATTGTTATTTGGGTTAGCCATGGTTGTCCTCGTTTGAGTATTTTTTTAATTGTTTCGCTGTTATTATCAATCCTGTGCGACATCGTGTCAGACATGAACTATCCTTGCATCATAAGCCAAATTTGGACAAGCGGTCTATGTATCACCTGTGCGATTTGTGTTATTTTAACGCTAATAACCTATGGGCTAATAACCTAGGCACAATGCCAATACGATAATAATAAATTCGATATACATCAATGCCAATCACTATGACTTTTTCTATCATAATTACTTATCCTAAAACAGCATCCAAGCGGGCATCGCTGACGATACTAGCTGCAATGTTACCAATGGTTATGTTGGTTGGTTGTAGCAGTGTGCCCAGTACGGATGCCACGCCAAACATTGACCCAGTAAGTGTTACAGCGCAATTTAATCAATTGTCTAATCAGCCGATGAGTTTGACCCATGATAGTCCGGCACAAACGGTAAAGACATTAGACTGCGCTAGTTTGCAATCAGGAAAAGCACTTGAGTTAACAGGGCAAAATCGTATCCCTGCAACCTGTGATTTATGGCAAAAAAATACGCATTTTATGATTCGGCAATCCAATGTTAGTCTAGACTGTCAAGGCATACCGATGAGTAGTCGTGACAATGCGATTACGGCTTTTACGATTCAAACCCCGACCAAGTCAAAAACGAGCATCCAAAATGTTGAAGTCAAAAATTGCGCGGTATCTGGCTACAATCACGGGGTGTTAATTGAGCAGCAAACGCCCGCTAAAGTACGCTATCAGCAGCTACTTGCTAAACAGACCACGCGCGAGCAACAAAAACAACTTTCTCCCAAGCATATTTTGTTAAATCGCATCTTGGTTAGTGATAGTAAAAACTCAGGGATTTTTATTGGTGACCATGTGCAACAAGTGACCTTGGCCAATAGTCGCGTCACCGGTTCGGGAACGGTGGGCGTGTACCTTGAGTTTGGCAGTGGTCAACATCAGATTAGGTATAACCAGTTTGATGGGAATGGCTTTCGTGAGTTCGCCAACGTGGCGGGCGTGCCGGTTGGCAAACCGAATCGTGAGGCCATTGCCATTGATTCATCCGTCAATAACACCATCGCTTACAATCGCTTTACTGGCAATGGGGCAGGTGGGGTGTTACTGTATCGTAATTGCTTTGAGCACGCTGATGACCCAACGCGTAACAACCATTTTTTGCGAACCGAAGGTAGTAATAACAATCTTATCGAGCATAATATATTTGATGATGAGCCAGTCGGGGTTTGGGTGGCTTCGCGCCAATCGCGTAATCTTAAGGGTTTTGCATGTGGCGCGTATCTGATTCAAGAAACCGCACTCAGTCGTTATCATCTTGATGACAGTGAGCACAATGTGATTCGCGATAACCAATTTGGCAAAGTGACGAATGCGATAAAGCTAGAAGATGATGGTAATGAAGTGCGTTTTAACCGTTTTTCTGAACAGGTTACCCAGCCAATTCAAGTCGGCTCAGTGATACGTGAACAGTCGAGCGAGGGCGTGGTCAAGGGTAACCAAATCCGCGATAACGTGTTTGCCAAGCCGTTACCGATTACGCAGCTGATTGCGTTTGTGGGAAGGAGTGCGGAACAAAATACCCATTGCCAAAACTTTGACGCCAATCAACAAAAACTGGATAATAACTGCTTGACCCATTAATGGATAAAATAATTAGGACTAAATATGTTTAAAAATCTTGCATCGGATGCGTTAGGACTTAGCGATATCGGTAAAATTATTCCGTCAAGTCAGTTTCACCAGACCGACATTGATGACTATATTTTTCATGAAGATAATGAGCGCATTTATTTTGTGATTAAGTCCAAAATGGACGAATACTGTTTTACCAATGTGGCGTTTATTCACTTGGACGGGCAGTCAGCGACCAGTCGCAAGCGTCTATTAAAACGCTATCCGTATCGCTATTATCAACCGGCGAATATCATGATTGAAACCGCGGGCACCATGGATATGGATGCCGAGCTAAAATTTAGTCTGGGCGGTATGGCGTTTTCGATTGATATCGATAAAAGCCAAATTGAGCAAATCCGTGATATCTATAAAGCCCTGACGGCGATTAGTGAGCAATGTAATAAAATTGGGCAGCAAGAAATGGTGTTAGAAAAATCATTTAATACCGTGACCAATATGTTTAGTTTGCGCGAGTTGTCAGAAAATGTGGTGCTAAACCTGCCGGATGTGATTAACCAAACCGTGGCACAGGTCGAATCGGCCTATGGCGAGCGTCTGCAAGCGATTCGTCAATATGACTTTTCAGCGATTTTTGAGCATTATTTGCGTCAATAATCAAGATGACAGTCGGGACAAAGACTAGGTAAGCGAAGGTCGGGAAAAGGTGAATGACGGGGTTTATGATTAATGAGGTATTGCAAGTGTATGCCGAGCAGGGCATCAAACTCAATGTTTTGCCCAAGCGCGTCAAAAATATCAATTTTCGGCTAACCGCACTCGATGATCCGCCATTTATCAGCTTACTTAGCGTGTCTTATCCCATACGCTTATCCAAAAAAAACTTGGTAAACGCATTGCTCAATCGGCTTGATTGGGCAGTGGATTGCCAAACCAAACAAAAGGCTAAACAACAACAAAAACAAGCTGCCAATATCCCTACCCATGTCAACGATATCAGTGAATTAGCGAATGTCTCTTTAAAAAGTCAGGTATTTTTCCAAGGGCAACAAGTTGTCGTGCAAGATTTGCTCGTATCTCAAGGGATAACACCCGAAAACTTGACCAAGCTTGATATGAGCCAAGCCTTGGTCAATCTCTACAAACACACCGTGATGCACTTTATCCAACAACGCCAAAGCCATTGGGAAAATATAGTAGGCAAACGAGCGCATAGTGTTAGCCCATATCGGATGAAAACACGTTGGGGCAGTTGTAGCACGCGTGCGAGGACGATACGACTGAGTATTTGGTTGGCGCAGTTCCCGACAGCGTGTCTCGATTATGTGTTAGTACATGAATTATGTCATCTACATGAAGCAAATCATTCTGCGCGGTTTTGGGCACAAGTTGCCAAGGCGATGCCGGATTATCAACTATGGCATCAACAACTAAAACATGGTGTAATGACGGTTTAACAAGTTATTTGGCTAAACTTGGCTATCTATTTATAACAACGACTTTTATCAAATTAGACAAATTAGGACTTCTATGACGGTTTCTTATCAACTTGACTTTGAACGCTACCGTGAGCATTTGGTCGATGTGACCTTGCAATTTACGGCTGCTAATGACAATCCTGTCGTATGGCTGCCGTCTTGGATTGCTGGTAGTTATCTGATTCGTGAGTTTAGCCGTCATATTACGGCAGTCACGGCTGTCGTTGATGAGGTCGAGCAGCGTCTGTCAAAACTCGATAAAAATCACTGGCAAATCATTGCCAAGCAAGGCGCATCAATTACGGTGAACTATGAAGTGTATGCCTATGATTTGTCGGTGCGCGGTGCGTATGTCGATGAAACACGCTTATATGGTAACTTTACCTCATTGGCGCTAGCGGTACAGGGACAAGAGTCAGAGAAAATCTCGGTTGAATTGGCCTGTCCGTATGATTTTATTGTCGAAAATGCCGAGCAGATTGAAATTGCTTGTGCATTGCCGGACAAGATGCACCAACAACGTAACCAAACCTTGTTCCAACTGACTGCAGACAATTACGAACAGCTCACCGATAGCCCGTTTGAGATTGCTGAGCAAGACAGTTTTGATTTTGAGGTCGAAGTAGAAGGTGCTGAGCCGATTTATCATCGCTTTGTGTTATCAGGGGTGCATAACAGTGACCTTGAGCGTCTAGAGCAAGACTTGCCGAAGATTTGCCAAGCCTATGTCGATTGGCTTGACGACACGCCATTTGAGGACTATGTGTTTATGACCATGGCAACGGGTAGTGATTATGGCGGGCTTGAGCATTTGGCCAGTACCAGTTTGATTACCCCGCGTGACGACTTGCCAAGCTATTATGAGCCGGAAGAACCGAGCGAAAATTATCAGCGCTTTTTGGGACTCTGTAGCCATGAATACTTTCATGCATGGTGGGTCAAGACTGTACGCCCTGAGGTGTTCTTAGACGCTGATTTTAGTAAGCTGTTATCAAACGAAACCTATACCAATTTGCTGTGGGTATTTGAAGGCTTTACCAGCTATGTTGATGACTTTATGCTCCAACAATGTGGGGTTATCACCGACAAAAGCTATCTAAAACTCCTAGCCGACCAAATCAATCGCTATCACCAAACGCATGGTCGTGCATTGCAAAGCGTGGCTGAGTCTAGCTTTGATGCGTGGGTCAAACTCTACCGCGCGGATGAGAATACCGCCAATTCCGGCATAAGCTACTACAATAAAGGCGCATTGGTTGCGCTGTGCTTGGATTTGACCTTGGCGCAGCATGGTCATCGTTTATTTGATGTGATTAAAGCATTTTATAATAAAGCCAAGGCCAATCATCATCGTCGCTTTGGTATGACGGATGCCAATCTTGATGACGTCATGAATGAGTTTTTGCCCGCAGACGTTTGGCAAGATTTCAAAGCCCAATATATCAATGGTATCGAAACGTTACCCCTGAATGAGTTATTAACCGCGCAAGGGGTGGCGATTGATAGCCAGCTAGATGAAGTCGTATGGGGCATCAAAACAGTCGCCGATCCATTAGGGTTAAAGGTGCAGCGCGTGATTCGTGGCAGCTTGGCGGCGCAAGGTGGCATCTCGGCCAATGATGTGATTATCGCGATTGATGGTATCAAGGCCAGTGACGCTTTGCTCAAAGCCACTGTAAAACGCCAAGCCGTGGTGGAAGAGGCGTCACTGTGCCATGTGTTCCGCCGAGATGAGTTGCTACTGATTGAAGTACCGGCATCGATTGATGCCGATATACCGCCAGAACACCCAGAAAAATGGACACTGACGATTGAAGATAATGACAAAGTCAATCAATGGTTAACGCTTTGATTCAGTCGCAGTAGAAGTTTAATGTCGTAAAAAATAACAACCCCACATGATGACTGTCATACGATGTTGAGATAAAATATCTTGCTATTTTTGGCAAAAACCGCTAGAATTCGGCTTCAATTTTTATCAATCAATCCTGTGTTGGCTTTAATCATTTGGGTGTTTGGGTAGTAATTCTGCTATGCCATAACATACCACTTGCAGACCAAAGGGCAGGGTGCTAATCAGAGAATTTACTATGCGCGCAGATATCCATCCAGAGTACAAAGAAGTATTGTTCCATGACACCAACGCTGATGCGTACTTCTTGACTCGTTCAACCATCAAAACCAAAGCAACTCGCGAATACCAAGGCCAAGAATACCCATACGTTGCCCTTGATATTTCAAGCGCGTCACACCCTTTCTACACTGGCGAACAACGTAAAACCCAGAACGAAGGCCGTGTGGCAAGCTTCAACAAACGCTTTGGCGCGTTTGCTGGTCGTAGCAAAAAAGCGTAATTATTCACGCTTTGGTGTTACCAAAAAGCCCTTTAGTTCGCTAAAGGGTTTTTTTATTGCCGGTTGTTCGGTAACGTTCGGTAAATAGTCAAAAAAATTGGGCAATAGTGTAATATCGCCCAATTTGTATGCAATCGACGGACAACTTAGTCAATCGCTGGGGTATAAGTACCGGCAGCAATAGCATCTTTAATCGCATCGGCTTGCGCCAATACTTGAGAAAGCAACGCTTTGACATTTTCTAAGGTCGCAATCGGGCTTAAGGTTGTCATTTTAAGCGATTGTACGTCTTGCTTAGCATCAATCACGCGAGTGACGCCGATATTGGCTTCACCTTTGGCAAATAGTTCATCCGCCACGTTTTGATTTAAGGTATCAAGTAGTTCGCTTGGATAACCGGCTGGTACCACGCGGAACAATACCGATGCAAACTGCGGTTCAACCAACAACTCAAGACCATCAGTGGCCTTGATATAGTCTGCTACGTCACGGGTCAAGTCAACCCCATGGTCAATCATTGATCCATATAAATCTTCACCTAATGCTTCAACAGTTAGCCACAGTTTTAGTGCATCAAAACGGCGAGTAGTTTGTAGTGATTTAGACACGAGGTTTGGTACGCCATGTTCTTCATCGTAGGCTGAGTTTAGGTACTCGGCTTCATAGTGCATGAAGCGGTAGTTTTGCTCATCTTTTAGCAAGAACGCGCCACATGAGATACTTTGGAAATAGTGTTTATGGAAGTCTAATGTGATTGAATCTGCGGTTTCGATACCTTTTAGCTTGTCGCGGTATTGGTTAGATAAAATCAATGCACCACCCCAGGCCGCATCAATGTGTAACCATGCGCCATATTGGTTGGTGATATCGCGAATTGCTGGGATTGGGTCAATCGCGCCCGCATCGGTAGTACCGGCAGTCGCCACCACACACGCCACGATTTTGCCATCGGCTTGGAGTTGTGCCATGGTTTGTTCTAGTGCTGCTACGTCCATTTGGGCCGTGTCAGTGACAGGCACAGTCACGACAGACTGGAAGCCCATACCCATCATGGCCATGTTCTTTTGTACGCTGAAGTGCGCATTTTCTGAGCAAATTACTTTAACTTTTTGTAGGGCATCGGCAGGGAGACCATCGCGTTGTACTGACCACTCTGCGCCATCACTGTTTTTCCAGTTTTTGGCGATACACCAGTCACGCGCAAGTAGGACGCCCATCAAGTTTGACTGGGTGCCACCAGAGGTAAAGACACCCGCTTGGCCGCTACCGTAGCCGACTTTTTGGCGTAACCAGTCGATAAGCTGTACTTCCATCAATGAACCGGCTGGGCTTTGGTCCCATGAGTCCATCGACTGATTTGTCGCGTTAATCAGCACTTCAGCAATTTGACTGGTCACCATGGTGGGGCAGTGCAAATGGGCGAGTGAATGCGGATGATGGACTTTTAGGCTTTTATCCAAGAATAATTCAACAGAGCGTTTTAATGCCGCTTCTAAGCCCAAACCTTCTTTTGACGGTTGAAAGTTGATGACAGAACGCAGTTCTTTGATGCTGCCACCCGTGTACATTTTGTCATTTTGAAGCCATTCAGTGACCGCTTGAACCGCGGTATTCATATTTTTTTGGTAGTCGGCAATTGATTGGCTGTCATTGCAAAATAATGCTTGGCGATGTTGTTGCATATTTGTCATAGTAATTCCTAATTCGATAATAGAGGCTAAGTGTTACAAATAATCCGTTAGCCACAGTAGCAGTTAAGCAAAAGGCTACTCATTAATCAATGGGCTAATAGTCAAAAGGCGGACCTAAGCCCACCTTTTTGTAATTATTTGACTAACGATTAGATTGACTTAACCGCGTACCGCTGTTAAAGCGTCACCGACTGATTTTTTGAAGCGCTCAAGAACTGCCACACACTCATCATGGGTGATGTTAATTGGGCAAAGTAGACGGATAACCGTACCGTTACGACCACCTTTTTCCAATAATAGCTTGTTGTTAAAGCAAGCGGTTTGGATAGCGGCAGCCAATGCCGAATCCGCAGGGTGTGAACCAATACGGTCTACTGGTTGACGCTCATCAACAATTTCGATACCTGTCATCAAGCCGCGACCACGTACGTTACCAATACATGGGTATTCTTGTGCGATTTTTTTCAACTCATCGCGTAAGAATTCACCACGGATACGTGAATTTTCAGTCAAATTATCTTCAGTGATTTGCTCAAGGATGTTGTAGCCCGCTGCCATCGCAAGTTGGTTGCCACGGAAGGTGCCCGTATGTCCTGCAGGTGCCCACGCATCGAATTTCTTATTGATAGCTAATACACAAAGTGGTAAACCACCACCCACGGCTTTACTCATCACGACCACATCAGGGATGATATCGGCATGTTGATACGCAAACATTTTGCCAGAGCGTGCAAAGCCTGCTTGTACTTCGTCCAAAATCAATACGATGTCGTGTTTAGCCGTTACTTCACGGATTTTTTGTAGCCATTTAGCTGGAGCAGGTACAACACCACCTTCACCTTGAATCGCTTCTAAGATAACCGCAGCAGGTTTGACCACGCCGCTTTCCACGTCTTCGATGAAGTTTTCGAAGTAGTAAGTCAGTGCATCCACACCGGCTTCACCACCAAGACCCAATGGGCAACGGTACTCATGTGGGTATGGCATAAACTGTACGCCTGCCATCAAGTTACCAACTTTTTCTTTGGCCGATAAGTTACCCGTCATGGCAAGTGCACCATGGGTCATGCCGTGGTAACCACCGCTAAATGCGATAACGTTGTCACGCCCTGTATAAGTTTTTGCTAATTTAATTGCCGCTTCTGTACCGTCAGCACCGGTTGGACCACAAAATTGTAATACAAAGTCTTCTGGGAAGAACGATAGCAATTTTTGGGTAAATGCGTCTTTGACAGGTGTTGTTAAGTCAAGGGTATGCAGTGGCAAACCACTGGTTAATACGTCTTGAATCGCTTGAATCGTGGCAGGGTGATTATGTCCCAACGCTAACGTACCGGCACCGGCTAGACAGTCAAGGTATTCATTACCTTCAACATCGGTGACCCAAATACCATGCGCCTTAGCAATAGCTAACGGCAGTTTACGTGGGTAACTACGGACATTCGACTCCATTTGATTCTGACGGCTCAAGTAGTAGTCGTTTGTGGCATTAGAAACAGGATTTACAGGGGTATGAACGCTCATATCGGATTACCATCTCAGATAAGGGTTGAAGAAAATTTGCTTGTGGCTATCTTTCTCTAACAGTGGTTATAGTTAATCAAAAAATCTCGAAAAAAGGCAAAGCCCATAATTTTCTGACGCGAAAAGCAAAAACGTCATACCGGCAAACCCTGACATGCTTTAACGCACTTACAGACCCACTGATACAACGTCTTATTACTTAATATTTATGGGCGCATGATACCGATTTTTTGTGAAAAATAAAGCGTTTTTTGCCAAATTCCGCTAAAAATCCTACAAATAATCCCAGATGGCTTGAGGTAACGGCAATAATTGTTTGAGTAGCTAATAAATGCCGAGTTATTCATGGTGAAATGTTTATCCGCATTTGTCATTACACATAAAAAAAGCCCACCAAGTTGAGGCGAGCTTTTTTTATCAAAACGTTATAACGATTACACGCTGTTTAATATATTATCTCTAATATACCAGGGCAGTCTTTGGCAAGATAAGCTCTTGCTTAAGCGGCAGTTGCGATGATAACTCAAGCAACGCGCGTCGATAGACATTGCGCTTAAAAGGAACGACTTGGTTAAGCGGGTACCAATAACTTACCCATTCCCAATGGTCGAACTCGGGCTTACACTTATCAAAGCATATATGCCCCGTATTACACTCATCTAGCTGCAGCAAAAACCATTTTTGTTTTTGCCCAATACACAGTGGTTGCTGACCTTGACGCACGTAGCGTTTGGGTAAGCGATACCGTAGCCAGTTTTGGGTTTGTGACAACAAAGTCACATGACAAGGTGATAACCCCACCTCTTCCCACAGCTCGCGATACATGGCATCGATTGGCGTTTCACCGTAATCAATACCACCTTGGGGAAATTGCCAGGCATCGTGTCCCACACGTTTTGCCCATAGCACTTGCCCCTGTGTATTTGCCAAGATGATACCAACATTGGCTCGAAAGCCTTCTGCATCAATCATGACGATTACCTTTTGAAAGTCTAAACAATCCGACAGGTAATCACATTATCTAAGTTTTTTTGGGCCGGTCTGCGCCAGCCATTATTCAAGATTAGTCAAGTCACATCATCAGTTATTGCCAACATACGAAACTTACACACTTATTTTATTATTGTACGAAAAAACATGGACAATGCTTTCACTGTCGTTATTACTAGCTATTAAACCAGTTTTTAGCCAAAAAGTGTAATGTTTATTTGCGATAAATTGTTTCACGGTGTCAAAAAAGGCATAATAGGTAACTTTTAGTAAAAGTTTGCGCAATTAGCATATCAATTAGGATAAATTCATGAAAGCCAGCGTCAATTGGTTAAAAAACGAAGCGGTTAATTTTGAAGGGATTACTGAATCAGGCAATCGTGTGGTGATGGACTCAGCACAAACACTTGGCCCAAAACCCATGGAATTGGTGTTAATGGGATTAGGTGGTTGTACCAGCTATGATGTGGTCAGTATCCTCAAAAAAGCCCGTCAACAAATCGAAGATATCGAGTGCCAACTCAGTGCCAATCGTGCTGAAACCATCCCAACTGTCTTTACCGATATTCATATTCACTTTGTGGTCAAAGGCAAAAACTTAAATGAAGAGCGCGTCAAAAAGGCCATTGAATTATCTGCTGAAAAATACTGCTCAGCCTCACGTATGCTAGAAGACGGTGGCGTTAAAATCACCCATGACTATGAAATCATTGAAGTTTAATCAGAGGATAACCCTTGTCGTTAAACAGTATCATATTTGGTCAACAACTCAGGCTTGAGGAATAAACTATGTGGTCATGGTTGCCCGCAACAAATAAAAGCGTAATTTTGGCGATGGTCGTCGCAAGCTTGTTGCCGTTTATGTTTGCTTTTGCCGCCAAAGTATTAGGTGGGTTTAAATCTAAAGACAATCAGCACCCGCGCGCATTTTTGGCAAATTTATCGGGCGCGGCCGCTCGTGCCAATGCCGCGCAGCAAAACAGCTACGAAACCTTACCGTTCTTTTTGGCAGCGATGGTCGTGGCATTATTATTCTTTGTGCCATTGTCGATCGTGTCACAGTTGGCGTGGCTATATGTGATTTTACGCGTGATTTATGGCTTGGCATATATCGCTAACTGGTCAACCTTTCGCTCGATTATTTGGATGTTAAGCTTGGCGTGCCCGTTGATGCTGTTTTATTTAGCGGCTCGACTTAGTTAAGCCTCATCTAACACATAGCTATATAGCAGACTCATAGCACTACACCAAAAACAAAGGTTGTCATGACTTTTGGTTTTTTTATTGCCATTACCACTAAGTCCACAGTTGTATCAACAAGTTGTAGCGAACCTTGCGCCAAATGGCTTATATGTTCTTGAAGCGTATACCGTTCACCACCTTGAATTTACCCAAAGTGGTCAAAGTGTTGGCGGTCCAAAAGCCGCGGAGATGATGATGTCATTGGCTGAGCTAAGCCATGAACTCGATGGTTTAACTTTCATGCAAGCCGAAGAGCGTCTAGTCATGCTTGACGAAGGCAGCGCGCATCGTGGCCAAAGCGCGGTGGTCGATACCATTGCCCGAAAAACTAAGTTCTAGCGAAGATTAAATCGTTTGTGTCAGCTGCTCAATAATCGCGTCTGTGGTTTTGAGTTTTTTAATCGCTTGCCACAGCGTTTGTGCCTCGTCATAGCCTTGGGTTAGCATTCCCAACCACTGTTTATAACGACCCACTAGCATATTGTCACTTTTAGCATTGCCGTGCAAAAATGCCAGTTGCAGTGCTAATAACTGTTGCCAAGACAAACTAGCAACATTATCGCCACGGTCAGCGGACTTGACTTGATTGACCAAGTCGGGTCGTGTTACTGCACCACGACCCAACATCACATGGATGGTATTGGCTTGTTCTCGGCAACGCTGCGCTTGTTCTAGTGTCCAAATCTCCCCATTCGCGATAATCGGTAACGTCAAGCGCTCAGTCAAAGGCGCAATCAACTCCCAATACGCGGGTGGTTTATAGCCTTGGGTTTTGGTACGCGCATGAATGGTTAACCAACTTGCATTTGCTGCTTGTACCGCGTCGCCAATCTCTTGTGTTAGTGATGTGTCTTCATAACCCAAACGGATTTTAGCCGATACAGGCGTATGGCTGGGTACTGCATCACGCACTGCTTTGATAATCTGGTAAACAGTGTCCGGTTCAGTCAGTAGTACCGAGCCGCCACGATGGTTGTTGACTGTTTTGGCTGGGCAGCCAAAGTTTAAATCAATCGCAAGCGCGCCAAGTTCTACCGCTTTTATCGCATTACCTGCCATTAACTCAGGATTACTACCGAGTAGTTGAATATGAACCGGTACGCCATGACGGGTTTTGCCCTGTAGATTTTCGCCATGCAATTCCCCCGAATGTTGTAACTCTGGCACAAATTTATAAAACACATGCGCGGGCAAGATGGTTTGGGTAACACGAATGAACTCGCTCACCGTCCAATCATATTGACCGATTGAGGTGAGGACGTCACGCATCACTGGATCGGTTAGACCTTCCATCGGGGCAAGAACGGTTTGTGCTTGGGAAAAGTTAGGTACGTGAGGCATACAATGAACGCACTAAAAAAAGACGTTATTATACGGGGTATTAAGATAGGCTTCAGCAAAAATTAATTCGCTATGTCTTTGCGGTAAAAGTTTTGCCCAAAACAAAAAAGCAATATCAACTAAATGATACTGCTTTTTTGTCGCTAAAAGGAAAGTGTTAAATAAGTGTGCTCAATTCACTTATTAAACTCGGCCACGGCTAATAAAGCCAACAATGGCAAGCACCACAGCAACGATTAAGAAAATCCAAGCAAAGTCAGATGATAAACCAGCGACGCCACCAAAACCTAGCAAACTGGCAACCAATGCGATTACAGCGAAAATAATAGCCCAACGAAACATAGCGAACTCCTTATGTTATTAGTTATAGTAATTGCTAGTCAGTTTAATGATTATTGAAATACGTTTGACTGGCTGCTTTGTTCGTATGAGCCCATTGTATAAAAAACTTGGCCAAAAAAAAGCACTTAGATTGTTATTCTTGTCCCTTTTGATAGAGTAAGTTGTGCGTTTTATGCGAAAAAAACCGCTATTCAGTAATCGTTAGCAGGGTTTTTTGCAGATTTTAGTAACTAAAGTAAGCAAAGTTAGCAAAAATTTTGGCAAGCATTAGCTATAAATTAATTTGCGCTTGTGTTGAAGCGCATTTACCAAATCCTGAATATGAAAAATATCCAAGTTTTGCTTAGCGCGCGTACAAGCCACGTATAGCAGACGAAGCTCCTCGGGCGAAATTTTGACCGCTTGACTGGTCACATCATAATAAAAGTCATCATCAATCTGCACACGACCCCATTCTAAGCCTTTGGCTTTATGCGCTGTAGAAATAATATAATCGGCTTTATCAAGGGTGGATAGGCTATTAATCGCTTGGCTTAAGGTGTCTGTACCATGCTCATCGACCAATTTCACCAAGGTTTTTAAATCACTGCCTTCGTTGGTTTCAGCGTATTCTTGCACCTCACGCCAGTTATTAAAATACGCCAACTCAGGTACGCCAAAGGCCGATTTGCCTTCTTTGAGCCGTTCAGCCGATTGGCTAAACTTGAGCAGTCGCTCAGTGTCGGCTTGGAGTGCGACTTTGTGTCCCATTTTTAATCCACTTAATAAATTGACCATCGCACTGGCATTGGTACGACACAAAATAGCGTCTTTTTTGCCATGCGTTAGGCTTTTACCTAAGGTGGATTTAATCAATGGATTACCGCGTAACGGCACATCTTCTTGTAAGGCGGTTAAAAAGGTATTGGCGACAGTGGCAATCTCATCCCCAAAGCGAAAGGATTGGGTCAATAGCGTCTGCGGAAGTGGCAGGCGTTTCATCGCATTCACCGCACCACGCCACTCATAAATCTGCTGGTGCGCGTCCCCCACATAAATCACTTGGGTCGGTTGGGTCGACAAAATTCCCATCATCAGTGGGTCGGCATCTTGTGCCTCATCAAATAAGATAAAATCAGCCGGAATGGTCGGCTTGGCAAGCGCCCACAGCTTGAGATAAATATCATGCCCGATACCGGCCGGATGACGTGGGTCAATCGACTGCAACCAACGGCGCTCGACATATGGGTATAAGGTATCACGTAATTGCTCGGCATCACTCGGTGCCACCCAATCAGGAAAGGTCAAATGTCGGGGTGCAGGATAACTGGCATGGGTACTGCAAAAGGTGGCAACCGCATCCGCGACAAATCGCGCTTGGCGTTCAGGGGTGATAGTAACGAATTGGTGTTTGCCATCAATATCGCGCTTGACTTGAAGCGGCGTTAACTGTAAATCACTGGCCAAACGACTGGGCGAAAAACGAGGGAGTTTTAGCTTAGCCGTGATATCGCGTGCGGTATGGCGAAATGCCAATGAGTGAAAGGTACGACAATCCACATGGCGTGGAAACTTTTGCTGGGCCTCACTAGCGATGGCTTTATTAAAGGCCAAATACATCCCACGCCCGCGTAGCTCATTACCAATGAGGTTAAGTGTGGTGGTCTTACCCGCACCGGCATAGGCAACGACCTTAAACGATTGACGGGTTAACGCCGTGGCCAACGCTTGCTGCTGTTCATCGGTGGGAGGTGGGGGCATTTGTGACATAAAGCAGACTTCGTAGAATGGGTAAGTATAATAGCAAAAACGGCAGTCAAAAAGTAAAACTCTGGATAACCTTGAACCAGGATTTATTGACCCTTAGTCAAAGTAAACGCCATAGGTTTAAATGTAGCAAGGTAGTTGCGAGGGTCTTTTGAGGCATTCATCCCCTCATCAATGAGGGTGAATTTAATAATCTCAACCGAGTGGTTAAGATTCGTTGATGTGGCTATTATGTACTGGTTTAGGTGCTAGTTGGTAGAGGCTTCTTGCTCAATGCTGGCGCGTTTTTTTTCTTTAATTAATACGCGTGCCATGGCTAACCCAAGCTCAAACAATAACCACATCGGTACGGCCAACAACACCATCGACAAGCCATCGGGTGGAGTAACAACAGCCGCAATACCAAAACAGCCAACGATAATATAGCGGCGTTTATCGGCTAAGCTATCGACAGACACCACACCAGCAAGTACCAGCATTAATGTTAAGACTGGAATTTCAAAGGTCGCCCCAAACACCAAAAATAGCTTAATCACAAAGTTGAGATAACTTTCGATATCGGTCATTGGTAGCACGTTGTCAGGCGAGAACTTGATAAAAAACGCCAAGACGCTTTTTAAGACCACATAATAGGCAAACGCAATACCGGTATAGAATAATACCACTGAGGATAACAGGACTGGCAAAGCAATACGCTTCTCGTGCTTATACAGTCCAGGTGCGACAAATGACCAAATTTGGTACAGGATATAGGGCATTGACAGAATAATCGCCACGTATAAAGTGAGCTTGACAGGGGCAATAAATGATGAGGTAATATCGGTGGCAATCATGGTCGCATTAGCGGGTAGCAAATGAACCAATGGGGCAGAGAACGCATCATAAATGGGACGCGCAAATCCAACCAGCGCCAAAAAGATCACCAACACCGCGACAAAGATATGAATCAGATGGCGACGTAACTCAATCAAATGCTCGGTAATCGGCATATCTGATAACTGATTGTCTAGTTGTGCAGCATCTTTGGCGTTGTCATGGGCAATCTGTTCAGGGGATTTTTTGGTTTTGACAAGTTTAAGCATGGCTGACAGCATCCTCGACTTGGGTTAAGGTAGGATAAAGCAGCGTATCAGCTTGGTAGTTGGGCAATAGTGGGGCTTTGGGTAACCGTCTAGCACGGTCGTAATCACCGAGCAAAAACCATTGATAATACATAGGCTCAGTGATTGAGGTTTTTGCCGATTGGGTTAATTGTGTCGCAGCAAGGACAGCTTGCGATAAATCTTTGGCGATTTCGTCAGCTTGTAGCGAGTTATCATCTAAGTCGGTACGAGCCTCGGCCGTATGAACGTGAGTCGGACTCGTAGTAAGGGATTTGTCAACTATTAAATCATTTTTTGCAAGACTAATGGTTGAGGCATCAGCACTAGGATTAGTTTGGTTATCCGCTGTATTCATGGCAGGGATGTTACCGTGCTGTTGTAACTCTTGCATATTGGCGCGTAACTCATCCATTTCGCGCTTCATATCGGCTTCGGCTTGCTTGATTTTGGCCAATTCCGCTTGCATTTGCTTGCGAGTCTCGGCCAAATCCAATTCGGCTTCAATCTCGCTTTGTAGAGTGGCGACAGTACGGCGAAATTTCGCATAATAACGCCCGGCCGTACGTGCGGCTTGGGGCAGTTTTTCGGGGCCTAAGATAATTAAGGCAATCGCGCCGAACAACAGTAACTCAGAAAACCCAATATCAAACATAGCGCAGTCGCAGCCTATACCTAAATCAACATAAAGCGGTTAGTGACTTATACGTTCGTTTTGTCGTTTTGCGTTTGGGTTGGCGTGACCGTGTTGGTCTCGTGTTCGATGACACGATTTTTTTGCGCTTGTTGCTCGTTTTCGTCTTTGACGGCGTCTTTAAAGCCTTTAACCGCGCCGCCTAAGTCTTTACCCGCATTTTTAAGTTTTGAGGTGCCAAAAATCACCACCACAACGACCAATAAAATTAACCAATGTGTGATTGAGAAGCTACCCATGAGATTATCCTTTGAGTCATTTGCTCGCGTTGAGGCACCTAAATAAACCGGGTGCGAAAATCGATATATCACCAGTGCGTGATAGGGCACAGTGTAGCATAGTTTCTACACTGGCGAAAACTCATCACGAAGGTTGACGACTGGCCTTTTCTTCAATACCTGATAAGCCAAAACGTCGTGCCAATTCGGTGGTGACACGTGTGGACGGGATATTAAACCACGCCAATGTGACCATTGTGTGAAACCATACATCAGCGATTTCATAAATTAAATCATCGACGGCTTCAGTGTAGGTAGGCTCTGTCATTTGTGCTGTATCGTTTGGTATATCTTTAGCAGCGATAATGGTTTCAGTGGCTTCTTCGCCAACTTTTTCCAAGATTTTATTGAGGCCTTTATGATATAAACTCGCGACATACGAGCTATCAGGGCTGGCATCTTTGCGCTCGGCTAATACTTGGTCTAAGGCCGTTAAAATATCCGCTGATGGTGTGGCCACATGCGTTGAAGACTGTGAAGAATTGAGCGTTGTTGCAGTCGTTGGCTCGGTTGCGCTGTGTTCATGCTTGTGGGTATCAGCCCCATAAATCGCTTCGGGGTCTTTTAATACCGCATCGGTTACTGTCCAAGTCGCTTGACCTTGCTCATCGGTCAATAAGCGATAAAAACAAGATTCACGACCCGTGTGACAGGCAATACCACCCATTTGGGTAACCGATAGCACAATCACATCCGCATCACAATCAAGGCGAATCTCATGTACTTGTTGAAAATGCCCTGAGCTTTCGCCTTTGTGCCATAATTTACCGCGTGAGCGCGACCAATATACCGCTTGCATTTTTTCGGCGGTTAACGTTAGCGATTCGCGGTTCATCCAAGCCATCATTAAGATACGGCCGGTACGATGGTCTTGGGCAATCGCCGGAATTAACCCATCTTTATCATAATTTACCGCGTCTAACCAACTAGCCATCATTTCACCCATCTGTCATTGTTGCCCATGATTTAACACCGTTATGCATATCGCTTGTACATACACGAACGGTCATTTATAACGCATTATCATAGCAGATAACACTGAGCGTGCAATGCTTTGTCAATTAGGATAAAACGTGGTGAGAGGATATTTACAACTAAAGAGAAGCACTAGTGAGGGCGTCACGCAAACTTTGACTCAATGGAATTTCGCTATTTTGGCGATAGTCATAGGCAACAAATCCCATGACCGCATTTGCAACAGGGGAACCATCGAGCATACGGGTGACTTTGAAAGCAAACTCACCGCCAGTGTGAGTCAAATGTTGGACACCTACTTCAAACAACAGCTCCTCACGGGCGCGTGCACGACTTAGTACGCGAGTTGTCACATAAGTAGTCATCAGGCCGTGATAATCAGCGTTTATTTCTTTAATGGATTTAGCGTATAAGAAGCGAGCCCGCGATTCCGTCAATAATGCTACCAGTGCCTCAATGTCCAAATGTTGGCCAATACCAATTTCAGTAGTACGCACCCGCATTACCGTTTCGAACACAAAGTTTGTGTCCTCAAGCCCAACCTCAAACTCAGTCATTCTAGCTATCCTATTACATTTATTACTTGTTACTACATTTTGGATACTGTATCAAATGTATAATTATATGACAAAAGTTTGTATATTATTTAACAGTAAATGAATTTATTGTATTAATTTTATTCTATGATGTATTTTCGAGTAGTTAAAATTGTTCAACATATGAGCATAAAATATTAACTGAAGTTACGCACCGCTAATAGCCTTAAGCTGGGCAAAAGCCGACTGATTAGCAGAAATTAGTAACTTCGTACGCAAAGCGAAATGATTTAACTTGGTTTTGATTTTCAAACACTCAAGCTTAA
>CALJUC010000168.1 GCA_937975585.1 uncultured Moraxella sp.
CCAATTCCAGTTTTTAGTTGAGTTTGAGATTGGTGTCGAGAGTAGGTCGCTGGTTCGTGCAAAGGTCTCTATTAAATATTACGTATGTTTTCATGCTATTGGTTAAAGCTGTCACTGTACAACCTTTATCCCATTAATAAAAAGCTATGGGTGTAAAGGTATTGAGATGTTTTTGAAAGGTGTTTATAACATCGCAAGATGTTGATTAATCGCCTGATTAACGGCCAAAGCATTATCTTGATTTGAGCAGTGCGCAGCGTCGTCAATCCAAACAAGTTTTGCGGCAACGTCTTGTGAAGGCCATTGGGTCATTACTTTTTTGATTTTAATGATTTTCTCGTATTTGCCGCAAATCAGTAAAATAGGGCAATGACTTCGGTAGTGAACGTCTGCATGAAAGGCATCTTTAAGTGCACTTAATACGGTAATGATTTTAGCTTTACCCAAACGCGCCATTGTTTGTTCAGCGTATTTTCGGGTATTGGGCTGTTTACCACATAACCTTGCGCTAAGTTTTAGAAAGACAGGCTCAGGATAACGCATCAACACCATCGGCATCATTTTTAGGGTTAGTTTTTCCAAGGGCGTTAATTTATTGGTGTTTTTTAGACAGTCTATCAAAATAAGCGATTTGACCAGTTGGGGGTGGTAATAGGCCATGTCTTGGGCTAAATTCCCGCCCATTGATTGCCCAATAAATGTCGCAGATTTGATTTGGTGTTTTTCACAGATGAGGACGATATCCTGTAAGGCATCATGATAGTCGAACGCGGTTCCCTCAGGTAAGACAGATTTGCCATGGCCTCTCAGGTCGCATAATACGACATTATAGTGATTGGGCAGGGCAGCGAGTTGCAACTCATAGGTATGGTGATCTAACCCCGCGCCATGCAAAAAGAATAGCCATTCCTGATGATCATCATTATTCATCCAATAATGAATCTTACATCCCAAGTTATCAATCGTGAATTCTTGCATGGTAGTTTCCTTTAGTTTGTTGTTATGTTGATTCTTAGACAAACGATATTAAATAAATGCTTTCAACTAAACGCTATCAAAAAAGCCATAGCATAACTGGCTAATATGACACATTGAATAATTTATTTTATGCTTTAATAACTAAATGAGGGTTGTTGGGTTAAGCATCAACAAAAAAAGCTGTATCATCCGATACAACTTTTTTATAAAAGATAGAGAATGAGACTAGATAACGCCAGCCTGCTGCAGCTCAGCGATTGCTTCGGGTGAGTGAAACTCAGACAGGATAGATAAGGTATGCTCACCAAGCTTAGGGGGTGGTGTTAAATACTCTACCGGTGTGTCAGATAGTTTTATTGGACTGCCCAATACGCTGACACCATTATCAAAGTCAACAATCATACCTCGCTCAAGCACTTGGGGCATTTGCAATGCTTGGTCGATGCTATTGATGGGGCCACAAGGTACTTGTACGGCATCCAACTTGGCTAGCCAGCTATCACGGGATTGTTGTTGAAAGACGGTTTGCATTTGCGAAATTAATGCTTCGCGATTGAGTACACGATTGGGGTTGGTGTTAAAGCGTGCATCTTTATCCCAATTTTGTCCCATAACTTGGCAGACTTCTCGAAACTGCTTGTCATTGCCACATGCCAAAATAAACTCGCCATCTGCGCCACTAAATACTTGATACGGTACGATATTCGGGTGGGCATTGCCCAAGCGTTTTGCCGGTTGATGGTTGGCGAGGTAATTCATACCGACATTGGCTAACATGGCAACGGCACTGTCCATCAAGGCAACATCAACATGCTGTCCTTGACCTGTTTGCTGCCTTGCCACCAATGCGGCCAAAATACCGGATGTCAGCTGCATACCGGCGAATAAATCCACCACCGCGACGCCGACTTTTTGCGGTTCGCCGTTTGGATCACCGGTAATACTCATCAAACCTGACAAACCTTGAATAATATAATCATAACCGGGTTTACTAGCGTCAGGGCCCGTTTGTCCAAAGCCGGTTAATGAGGCGTAAATGATGCGGGGATTGATGGCCTTGACACTGGCATAGTCCAAACCATATTTGGCGAGGTTTCCGACCTTAAAATTCTCTACCAAGATATCGGCATCTTGAATCAGATGCTTGAGAACGGCTTGGCCTTGGGGTTTGGTAAAGTCGAGTGTTAATGAACGTTTGTTACGATTCACCGTGGCGAAATATGCGCTCGTTCCATCGTTAAATGACGGTGGCGCCCAATGCCTAGTTTCATCGCCAATCTCAGGGCGTTCGATTTTTATCACATCTGCGCCTAAATCCGCTAACACCTGACTACATGAAGGTCCTGCTAGCACACGGCTCAAATCGATGACTTTAATTCCTTTTAATGCACTCATGCTAACCTCTGGCCAACGATACAGCCATGTTTGCCATACGCTGTATCATTGGTTTTGAAATGATTCGTTGATTTTACTTTTACTAGATAGAGTTAAATGACTGCTTAAAGTAATCCTTACTTTAAGCAGTCAAATATGACGCAATGCTTAGTTAGCAAACGCTGCGATACCAGTTTGGGCGCGACCAAGGATTAGCGCATGGATATCATGGGTGCCTTCGTAGGTATTGACGACCTCAAGATTGACCAAGTGACGGGCGATACCAAACTCATCACTAATACCATTGCCACCTAACATATCGCGTGCAACACGTGCAATATCCAACGCTTTACCGCAGTTATTACGTTTAATGAGTGACGTACCTTCAACCGAGGCGATGCCTTCATCTTTCATACGACCAAAACGTAATGCGATTTGTAGGCCGAGTGCGATTTCAGTTTGCATATCGGCCAGTTTCTTTTGGATTAGCTGATTAGCCGCCAATGGACGACCAAATTGCTTGCGGTCTAAGGTATATTGACGGGCCGTGTGCCAACAGAACTCAGCTGCACCCATGGCACCCCATGCAATACCGTAACGCGCGCTATTTAGACAGGTGAACGGGCCTTTTAAGCCACGAACTTCTGGAAATGCATTTTCTTCAGGGACAAACACATTATCCATGACAATTTCACCGGTAATAGAAGCACGCAGTCCGACTTTGCCGTGAATCGCAGGTGCTGATAAACCTTCCCAGCCTTTTTCTAAGATAAAACCGCGAATATCGCCAATATTGCCTTCAGCAGATACTTCTTTTGCCCAAACCACGAATACATCGGCAATCGGGCTATTGGTAATCCACATTTTTGAGCCGGTTAAACGGTAGCCACCATCGACTTTTTTGGCGCGGGTAATCATGCTGCCAGGGTCTGAGCCATGGTCAGGTTCGGTTAGGCCAAAGCAGCCGATATATTCGCCAGTGGCCAATTTTGGTAGATATTTTTGTTTTTGTTCTTCAGTACCAAATTCGTTAATCGGTACCATGACTAGCGAGCTTTGGACGCTTGCCATCGAGCGATAACCCGAATCCACGCGTTCAATTTCTCGGGCAATCAAGCCATAGCTGACGTAATTAAGTCCTGCACCACCGTATTGCTCAGGAATAGTAGGTCCTAACAAGCCTAGTTCACCCATCTCACGAAAGATACTAACATCGGTGCTTTCGTGACGAAATTGCTCTAAAACACGCGGTAATAGCTTGTCTTGGCAATAAGCATATGCGGTGTCTTTAATCATTCTTTCTTCTTCAGTTAGTTGCTGCTCAAGTAAGAAAGGGTCTTCCCAGTTAAAGCGTGCATGCTTGCTCATATCTAATTTCCTTATAACGATAGATGGTGATAAAATAATTAGTTTCACTGTACGGAACTATAGTTCCATTAATGTGCTTTTATTAAAGCAGATTCTATAGAGTAAGTAAATAGCTAAATAAAAAATTTGACTTATCTAACCCTGATGTAACTCTCCCCTAAAATAAAACAGCTCAAGCAAGAGTTGATGTGGCAAGTTATATTTTAGGTTATTACAGTCAAGTTCGACCACATAGCTTTAATAATTACTTGACGCCAGTTGAGAAAGAAAAGCAGTTTTTTAATCAAAATCTCTTAGATGCTGTCCAATATTACTTGACCACTACAGTGTAAACTTTTAGGTTATACTGAGCAACAGGGATGTAAGCCATGAGTAAAAAGCCATCTTTATTTAAATTTATGTTTTTCGTTTTTTTAGCATTTTATCTATCATCTCTAATTGTTTTGTTGTTTGTTTTCACAAGCAATATAGTTAATTATCCTAACCTTAATATATTAATGGGTGCAATAATAGGGGTTAGTTGTATTGCAATGATATTTTTCTCGCCTATTTTGTTATTTGTCACTTTTTTCAGTATTGGATGAAAAATAACAAATTAAAAAATTTCATATCATTTTTGTTAGTGATAATTTATGGGTACATCATTTTTATTCAAACTAGTTTGAAATCTGGTAATTTAACTTGGTTTACTGACAAAGATAAAATATTGAATTTCTTTTTATTATCCATACCTTCGACAGCACTTTTTTTAATTATATTAATTTGTTTGGTGTCACGAGACTGTAAAATATTTCGTGTAAACCGTAAAATCGGCAACTAGGAATAGTCCAAAAAACGGTGGTTTTTTAGACATTTTATTTTGGGGTAAATTTACCCCATTTTTTGGGCTATTTTTGTATAGTTACTTGTCA
>CALJUC010000169.1 GCA_937975585.1 uncultured Moraxella sp.
TATTTTATGGGTTTGGTATAACATCAAGATTGATAAGTAAATTAGTAATGAATTTTGCTGCTAGTTGAAGACTGCCTTCAAGTTGCCACCACCCACCTTTTAATGACCGGTCTAGGTATAGGGTTGGATCATTGAAAGTAATGAAGGAGCCGTCGGTAAAATCATTAAGCCATTTAACACGATAAAAATATGGCAAATTACTACGACCCTCGACTAAAGCATCTTGTCCAAATATATAAGTACGTTTTTGTCAGCGTAAATGTAAAAAAATATCTAAACAGATATCATTTTCAATTAGGCGATACCATAAAGGGGCATCGTAAACGATTGGAATATTATCTAAACTAATTTCTTTGCGTATATCTTTGCCGAAAGTTTGAATAGTAGCAAACTTTCCATTATTGAATGATGACATCATGCTTCCTTAGTAGATCAGTTAGAGCTTAGACTTATTGGTCTAATAATATAACTGTAAAAAACTAATTAATAATACTTTATATCTTATAAGTGGTTAGTAGCAATTTTCAAGCAATTGTTAAGATTCATATTCATAGATAAGTTATCAAATCTAAGAATACAGAACTCTGGGTAGAAATAAGTATTTGATAGAATTGATATTTAACATTTAGAGTAACTTAATCACATTGCAATAGGTTACTCTAAAAGAATTACATAAGAATAAAATATAATCCAAAATAACTGTTCAATTGTTAACGGGCGCAATATTTCTTCATTATCCGTGAGTTGCCAACCTTTATAAAAAGGTTGACCCAAAGCGGTGACTTTCTTACCCCTTACTAAGGCTTCAAAGCCTGCTAAAGAGGTAATAGTATATACGTGATCAATGCTTTCTAAGGCATCAACTAAATGAAGCGGCTGTTCTAATACTAAGCAATCTAACTCTTCCAATACATTAAGTATCGACTTATCACTCAAATTCATTGGATGGGGTTTTACAATGATCTGAGCGGTTGGAAAATCATTAATAGCTTGTTGTACAGTGTTTAGTAAGCTAATATCACTTCCACCGCCATATTTAAGCGAGTCGTCATGTGGAACTTGCCCAAGTATTAAGATGCGATACTTTGTTTTTTTGCCATAGATTGGATGAACATCTATATAATCTTGATGATTATATTTGCTGACACGATGAGCAACAAAATAGTCTAGCATTTCTCTTGCAATAGTTACATTAAAGTTAGTTGATTGAAAATCATAGTTTGCAATTAAATCAGTTAAGTCATTCGGGCGAGTTGTATCAAAATAAGGTGCTTGGCTATCCATAACAATTGATAAAGGAGGGGCTGTTTTATCATCTTCTGGTGCCGAGCGAATAAATCCATCTTCCAAAAAAAACACGTTAAAATTGTGTTGACGAATATAATTAATGAAAAACTGCGGTGCTTTATATCCCCAAATATAGATTGTTGGATTGACTTGATGTAGGAATGGTCGAATTACCCAGTTAAAATATCGACTATTAAAATGACGTCCAATCTGAACAAATTTGGATTCCAAAATCCAGTTAGGAAGTTGATCTCGCCAAGGCTTCATACCGATGACAAGTCCTAAACTCTCTTGTGAAAGTTTATATCGAAGCGTATATATCAATAACTCGAAAACTTCGCGAGATTTTTTAATCGATTTATGTTGAGTTGAATGGTTAATCATTCTATGATATACCTTTTTAAGCCATTATGATAATAATTTAAGGTTTACTATGTCTGCTAATCTGCACGCACTCACCCATGCTGTTATTCCTGTTGCTGGTTTCGGTACCCGTATGTTACCGCTATCCAAAGCCGTGCCAAAAGAGTTGTTACCATTAGGCAATAAGCCTGCTATTCAATATGTTATTGAGGAGGCCATCGCAGCGGGTCTAACCAATATCGTATTGGTCAATCATGCACAAAAAATGGCCATCGAAAACTACTTTGACATCAATAGTGAGCTAGATACCCAACTGCGTCAAAAAGGTAAAGACACGCTTGCGGATAGCTTAAATTGGCTACCAGAGGGGGTGACAATTACTAGCGTTCGTCAAGGCAAACCATTGGGCTTAGGGCATGCGGTATTGCAAGCACGTGCTGTGGTAGGTGATCACCCATTTGCGGTGTTGTTGCCAGACGTGATTGTCAATCCTTATACCAGTGATTACAACAGCCAAAATTTGGCTTTTATGCTAAGTAAGTTTAACACAAATCACCATTCACAAATTCTCGTTGATCCAGTCGCTGACAGCGATATTTCAAAATATGGTATTGCCAAACTTGAAGCCGCACAAAAAATCCAAAAAACAGACGATAATCAAAGCTACCCAGTGAATGGTTTTGTGGAAAAACCAAAACTTGAAGATGCGCCATCAAATTTGGCAGTGGTAGGACGTTATGTGTTTACCCCACAGATTTTTGATTATTTGGCAAAAACTGAGCCAAGCGTGGGCGGTGAAATTCAGCTAACCGATGCCATTGATGCACTCATTAGCACGCAAGGGGTGGATGTGGTCACTATGGTGGGTAATAGCTTTGATGCCGGTGATATGAGCAGTTATATGCAGGCGTTTTGTTATTTTGCTGAGAAATTGGCACAATAAACCGGTCATAGGATCTCGATTATGAATGCCATGAACGCCACCAATGCGATGCCAACAGCACAGGCAAGAGTACAATCAGAAATTTGGCAGGGTCTTAATGACTTAGCTGCCACTATGCTAACGCTCACTGAGTTATTTGCGGCCGATAATGAACGCGGTCAGCGTTTTCAGCGAACGGCTTGCGATATCTATATGGATTTTAGCAAGCAAAAAATTGACGAAACGGTATTAACGCAGTTGCTCAATTTGGCTGAAACGAGTCAACTCAGTCACGAAATTAACCGATTATTATCCGGTGCGCATGTCAATGACACCGAAGATCGAGCTGCTCTACATACAGCATTACGTCAGCCAATCAATCAGCCATTATGGCTTGATGGGGAAGATATTAACCAACAAGTGCATAGCAGTCTTAGCAAAGCCGAAAACTTGGTGAATCGGATTCGTGAGGGTATTTGGCGCGGTTATTCGGGCAAGGCCATCACGGATGTGGTCAATATTGGTGTGGGTGGATCTGACTTGGGTCCACTAATGGCAACGACGGCATTGGCTGAGTGGGCGGATACCGATATTCGTGTCCATTTTGTCTCAAATATGGATGGTACTCAGTTAGATAATCTGCTTAAAATCCTAAACCCCAAAACCACGCTATTTATCTTATCGTCCAAATCTTTCTCAACCATTGATACCCTATCCAATGCCAAAACTGCATTGGCTTGGTTGTTGGCAAGTCATAATCATAAGCCAACGATTTTACGCCGTCATTTTATCGGTATCTCAACGCGAGTCGATAAGATGAGCGAGTGGGGTATTCATCCGGACAACCAGCTGCTATTGTGGGATTGGGTGGGCGGTCGCTTTAGTATGTGGTCCGTGATTGGACTGGCGATTGCGATTAAAGTTGGGATGCCGCATTTTTATGAGTTGTTGGCAGGGGCACATGAGATGGACAAGCATTTTGCCACAGCTGACTTTGGAAATAATTTACCGGTATTGCTTGGGCTGATTGGGGTTTGGAACAGTAGCTTTTTACATATCAACGCGCATACCGTATTACCTTATGATGGGCGACTAAGCTATTTCCCTAACTATCTCACCCAGCTAGAAATGGAAAGTAATGGTAAGTCGGTTAATCGCCAAGGTGAGCCGGTAAGCTATGCCACTTGTCCGATTTTGTGGGGTGATATTGGCTCGAATGCGCAACATGCCTTTTATCAATTGCTCCATCAAGGCACGCAAGCGGTGTCTTGTGATTTTATTGCCCCAATTCGACGCTACGATGATGAGCAACAGGTCAGCAATCATCTTACCACACAGCACGAGTTATCTTTGGCGAACTGTTTGGCACAAAGTCAAGTATTAGCGTTTGGCAATGCGGCATTACAACAGCAAGACATGGCGATTGACAAGTTTAAGCATTATCGCGGAAATCAGCCGTCAACGACTTTACTCTTAAAACAGCTATCGCCAAAGACGTTAGGGGCACTGATAGCCTTGTATGAGCATAAAGTGTTTGTGATGTCAGTGATTTGGAACATCAATCCCTTTGATCAATGGGGGGTTGAAGTCGGTAAAGTGATAGCAAATAGTGTTTTTGCCGCCTTAAATGGTACGCAAGATACAGACAAATTTGACAGCTCTACCAATGCGTTATTGTCTGTCATTGAACATAATCGCTAGTCGTGCTGGCTGTATCATTGTCACAATAGGCTAACTTATTAAAATGCATATATCTTAGAAAAATTGAATATTATGAATAATACAACAACAAGACAAGTAATCATTATTGGGCATGGCAATGAAGCGCTGAATGCTGCGATTGTGATGGCAAGCTTAGATAAACCAGTCACCTTGATTGGGCAAGCTGATGATATCAGTGCGACGTTGGATCATTATCGCTTTGAGCGTCAGCTATTATCATTGTGGGATTTATACACCAAAGAGCAAAAAATCCGTGTTTTTGCGCACATTACACCTGTTCAAGAAGGGGATTGCTTTGCTTCCCTGTGCCAGGCTGACTTTGATCGGGCTGTCATTTGGGTGTTTATGGATATGCTGACAGAGGCACAGCTTGCCGAGCTACCACAATTACTGACCAGTCCACATCAGCAGATTATTTTGAGTGGTTTGACCCAAATCGGTCAAGCACATGACTTGGCACAGCAATTTTATAGCCATTGGGTATATTATTTTCCGCTAACGTTTATGAAAGACGGGGCAAATTTTAGCTCAATGTTGCACCCTGATGTGGTGTTAATCGGTGAAAAAACCCCAAATAGCTATACACATTCACAAGAGTTATTATTTTTCATCCGCCATGCTGAGCAACATTCGGTGGCTGATATTACCACGGTGGAATTTTCACGCGCCAGTCTCATGACGATGTTGGCGACGCGTATCAGCTTTATGAATGAAATGGCACGTCTAGCGGATAGTATGGGTGTCGATATTCAACGAGTGCAACAGATGATGGGGCTTGATAAGCGGATTGGTAAAGACTTTTTGGCAGCAGGCTGGGGCTTTGGTGGACGTGCATTACCGGCTGAACTCAAGGGCTTAATTGACACCTTTGCGGACAATCAAGTAAGCAATGTACTCATTGAAGCTGTACAAGTAATTAATGAAGACCAAAAAGAGTTAATTTTCCGCAAGTTCTGGCGTCATTTCGATGGGTTTATTGATGGTAAGACCGTGGTGGTTTGGGGGGCTGGGTATCGCAATGGTACCGGTCGAACCACCCACTCTGCGATTCACCCATTACTGAAGTTATTATGGTCATACCAAATTAAAACCTTAGTATTTGCAACGAATACGGCATTTGAACTCAATCAACTATATGGTGATACGCCATTATTTGGTATCATTGATAATCCCTATCAATCATTAGCACACGCTGATGGCCTGTTTATCATTAACTGGTCAGAGTTACAGCCACCAAATATTGATTATCTCAATCAAGTGGCGGTTCCGATTTTTGATGCTAAAAATGTGATTAGCCAAGCAGATACTGAGCGTTTAGTCGGTGATTATTATGGGATTGGTCGTGGTAAAAAGGTTTAAGCTAACAAGCGCAACAGCGTATTCGGCTGAGCCTATACTGCATACTAAATTACTTGCGCAGATACAGCGGATAAGCCTATCTCTATGAAAAAAATCTTGGTCACGGGTGGTGCAGGTTATATCGGTACCCATACGTTAATCGAATTGGTCGCGGCAGGGTTTGAGCCAATTGTCTACGATAACTTGTCAAATAGTAGCCCAATTGCTTTAACGCGTGTCGCTAATCTGGTTGGCCGCGAAATTACCTTTATTCAAGGTGATATTTTAGATAAAGACCTGCTAGCACAGATCTTTGCAGCGCATGAATTTTTTGCTGTTATGCATTTTGCAGGTTTAAAAGCCGTGGGCGAGTCGGTCGCAAAACCAATAATGTACTATCAAAATAATGTGGTTGGCACAATTAATCTGCTTGAAGCCATGCAACAAGCTAATGTCAAAAATTTGGTTTTTTCTTCATCCGCGACTGTATATGGCGACCCTGAAATCTTGCCTATTATCGAAACATCGCCACGTTCAGCAACCAACCCTTATGGCCAAACCAAACTCATGATTGAGCAGATACTAGAAGATTTGGCGGTATCTGATAATGCATGGCAACTGATTTCATTACGCTATTTTAATCCCATCGGTTCGCATCCATCAGGGTGTATTGGTGAAGACCCAAACGGGATTCCTAATAACTTAATGCCGTATATCAGCCAAGTTGCGGTAGGTAAACTCAAGCAATTAAGTATCTTTGGCAATGATTATGACACGGTGGATGGTACCGGTGTGCGCGACTACATCCATGTGGTTGATTTGGCCAAAGGTCATGTGGCAGCGCTACAATATTTGGTACAGCAGACGAATTTGGGTTTTGAGGCGATTAACCTAGGTAGTGGAGAAGGTACCTCAGTACTGCAATTGGTCAATGCCTTTATCCAAACCACAGGAAAAAATGTCCCTTATGTCTTTGCGCCACGTCGACCCGGTGATATTGCGAGTTGCTATGCCAGTAGTGACAAAGCGCGTGACTTGTTGGGTTGGCAAGCGGCATTAACGATTGACGATATGTGTGCGGATACTTGGCGTTGGCAACGCCAAAATCCACAAGGTTATCAATAGCCAAATAAAAAAGCTAGCATATCAATGCTAGCTTTTTTATCATTCGTTGCCGTAAAACCACCGACTTCAGGCGGTGGATATAAGGCAACTCCGAAATCATGCTTACGTATGGAGGTTGTTTAGTGCGGTGTATTTTGCTGTTCAATGTACTGGCGGATAATCTCAATTGGAGCACCGCCACAACTACCTGCAAAATAACTAGGCGACCATAACGCATCCCCCCATAACTGCTCTTTAAGAGACGGATATTCTT
>CALJUC010000170.1 GCA_937975585.1 uncultured Moraxella sp.
GACGAAGTATTGGGCGAGCTTGGCATCAAAGATCCACAACTTGAACTTGCGATGAAACTTGAACAAATCGCCTTGAGTGACCCGTACTTTAAAGAGCGTAACCTATATCCAAACGTTGACTTCTACTCAGGTATCATCTTAAAAGCTATCGGTATCCCAACTTCAATGTTTACCGTTATCTTTGCCTTGGCACGTACCTCAGGTTGGATCAGCCACTGGCTAGAAATGCACTCAGCACCTTACAAAATCGGCCGTCCACGTCAGCTTTACACTGGCGAACAATCGCGTGATTTTGTTAAAGTGGAAGACCGTAAATAATCGGTTACGCCTGAGTACAAAAACCCCATGCCATCGGTTTGGGGTTTTTTATTGGCTGATAAACACTGTATTGATGCTATTATTTGATCCGTTTTTCTATTCTCATAAGATCCACTTACATCATTCATAGACAGATAGGCACTGAAAACCGTATGATGAGTGATTTGTTAACTGCTATGATAATCAACTATGCCTACGCTTCAACAACAACGACATTTTAACCCTTGGCTATTAGTAGGTATTGCTGCAAGTATATTACTGATAACCTCAGGTATTCGCCTATCACTTGGTCTATTTGTAAAGCCGATTGCAAATAGTAGTCATATTGATATTGTGCAGATTAGCTTTGCGCTCGCGATTGCTCAGTTAATGTGGGGTATATCACAACCAATCACTGGCGCATTGGCTGACCGATTTGGTGCTTGGTAGGTGCTATTGATAGGTACATTGCTATTGGCATTGGGGTGTTTGGCAGTACCGTATTTTGTCACTGGCTTTGGTTTGACCATTACCCTCGGTGTGTTGGTGGCTTTTGGTACGGGTGCAGGGAGCTTTTCGGTATTAATGGGTCAAGTTGCAAATCAAACGCCGGCTGAGATGCGTGGGTCAGCATCAGGTATTATCAATGCCGGTAGCTCCTTTGGATAGTTTATCTTCGCGCCTTTATTACAGTTTTTTATTTTATCGCCGTTATTTGGTTGGCAGCAGGCTTTCTATGCCATGGCAATGATTAGCTTGTTGTGTTTGCCATTGGCTTATCTTCTAACCAAAAACACGCATCAAGACCCAACGTCACAGGCGATTCAAACCCACGACCCATCCAGCCAAACCTTGAAACAAGCCTTATCTCATGCACTTCATGACCGTAATTACTGGTTATTGAACATCGGATTTTTTACCTGTGGCTTCCATATTGCGTTTTTGGTTACTCACTTACCGATGGAAATCACTTTGGCTGGGCTAAAGAATAACGTTGCTTCATGGTCACTGGCGCTTATCGGGTTATCGAATGTCGTGGGTAGCCTATTCATCGGTTGGTGCGTTGGGCGCTATCGCAGTAAGTATATTTTGTTTTGGATGTATTTTAGCCGTACCCTATTAATTGGCGTTTTCTTAATGTTACCCAAAACACCAACCACCTTTTTTGCCTTTGCTATTGCGTTAGGTTTAACATGGCTTGCGACCGTACCCCCAACAGCAGGGACGATTGGTAAGCTATATGGGGTGCGTTATTTAGCGACATTATTTGGTTTGGTATTATTTACTCACCAAGTGGGCGGATTTTTTGGCGCGTATTTGGGTGGCTTAGCGATGAAAAATTTTGGTAATTATCAATTCATGTGGTATGCCGATATGGCTCTCGCATTACTGGCAGCTGTGCTAAACTTACCAATTCAAGAACCTAAAATTATCAAAGTTGCTACAGCTTAGTGGGATAATGAATAATTCACAAGAGTATAACGCATGAAAACTGTCATCAAGCACGCACCTGCCAAGATTAACTTGTTTTTGCATATTACGGGTAAGCGTCCGGATGGTTACCATAACTTGCAAACTGTCTTTCGCCTGATTGATTTATACGACACGTTAACCTTTACCCACTCTAGCCAATTAATTGGCAATACTAATACGGTAGTAACGCTGAATAACGACCCGAGCATTACCGAAAATATTGAGCAAAATTTAATTGTTAAAGCCGCTAGACGTTTATTAGCTTATGTACGACAGCATCATATGTTGAGTGAGGGACAAATCCAAGCCTTGCCGATTATTGATATTCAGCTTGATAAACAGATTCCAATGGGTGCAGGACTCGGTGGCGGTTCGTCCGATTGTGCAACAACGTTAATGACGCTTAATGATATGTGGCAACTTGGACTGTCCAATGTGCAATTACGTGAGATTGGCGCGACTTTAGGGGCGGATGTGCCGATTTTTATCTATGGGCAAGATGCCATTGCAGAAGGCATTGGCGAAATCTTGACACCGATTCGGCTAGCACCGCAACGCATATTATTGTTGATGCCAAACGCGCATATCAATACCGCACAGTTATTCGCCCACCCCGCTCTACGTCGTGATTGCCCAGCATTCCCCCATGAATTCATCTATTCGCATGAATCGGATTTTACCAACCAGTTAACCAGCAAATTTAGCAATGTATTTGAGCCAGTGGTACGTGACTTATCCCATGAGGTCGATAGCGCGTTATCACACTTGGCTAAACTTGCCGAAAATACGCAAACCACACCGCGTATGACTGGTTCAGGTAGCTGTGTTTTTTTACCATTGTCTAATCATGTTGATGAGGAAACTATCGCGCAATGGCAACAACAAGCGCCGTGTCCATCGCGTGTTGTCCGCACATTTCATGAGCAGTTTAACACTGGCTATTTATATGAAAGATAAGGATTTATCACTATTTTCAAATTTTCTGATAAATAATGCTTGCTTTTTATAAAATAATAAGTAGAATAATGCGCTCATACAGGGGTATCGCCAAGTTGGTAAGGCACCAGGTTTTGATCCTGGCATTCGTTGGTTCGAGTCCAGCTACCCCTGCCATTTTCTTTCCTAATTTACATTTCAGTTGGTTTAGATAATATTACATCCTAAATGCCGCCCATTTAGCCGATGTTTTTGTTGTTTTAATTATTATTGAACGACTGAGCTAACGCAGACCACCCATAGGATTGTATTATGCCGTACTTGGCGATTTTCACGGGTAACGCCCACCCAGAATTGGCGAAAAATGTCACTAATCACCTACATATTCCGCTAGGCCGTGCCGATGTGACACGTTTTTCGGATGGTGAGGTTGCCGTTGAAATCCAAGAAAACGTGCGTGGTAAAGACGTTTTTATCCTACAATCTACTTGTTCACCGACCAACGATAATTTGATGGAAATCATGGTGATGGCAGATGCATTGCGTCGCGCCAGTGCCGGTCGTATCACTGCGGTCATGCCTTACTTCGGTTATGCGCGTCAAGACCGTCGTCCACGTTCAGCGCGTGTGCCTATTTCTGCCAAAGTGGTTGCTGATATGCTAAATATCGTGAGCATTGACCGCGTGGTAACTGTTGACTTGCACTCAGACCAAATTCAAGGTTTCTTTGATATCCCTGTCGATAATATCTACGGTACACCGGTACTGTTCAAAGATCTGCGTGAGCAAAAATACGATAACTTAATGGTTGTATCACCAGACGTTGGTGGTGTAGTACGTGCTCGTGCGATGGCAAAACAATTGGGCGATGCCGATATGGCCATCATCGACAAGCGTCGTGCGCGTGCGAACGAATCACAAGTAATGCACATCATCGGTGATGTACGTGATCGTGACTGTGTGATTATCGATGACATGGTAGATACCGCAGGTACACTATGTAAAGCCGCTGCTGCCCTAAAAGAAAACGGGGCGCGTCGTGTGGTCGGTTATATTACTCACCCTGTATTGTCAGGTAAAGCGGTTAAAACTATCGCTGAGTCAGTATTAGACGAGATTGTAGTGACCGATACGATTCCACTAAGTGAAGCCGCGCAAAACTGTGGCAAAATCCGCCAAGTGACTATCGCGCCAATGCTTGCCGAAGCACTACGTCGTATTAACAATGAAGAATCATTGAGTGCAATGTTCGACATTATGTAAGTCAGATTTTTTGCCGTTTTTAATAAAACGGCTTTTTTGCAGTCGGAATTCATACTGAAACCAATCGACTGGGGCATAAATTGGTCGCAAATTTATGCTTTTTTTCATCATTAACCAAAAAGGAACTCATCATGAGTAACCAAACTTTTAACCTAAACGCTGTTGTACGTGGCGAAGACTTACAAGGTAAAGGTGCGAGCCGCCGCCTTCGTAAAGAAAACCTAGTACCTGCGATCATCTACGGCGCTGACAAAGAGCCAGCTGCTGTTGCTATCCGTTACAATGAATTAATCAAATCATTGGAAACTGAAGCATTCTTCTCTCACATCTTGACCATCAACGTTGAAGGCCAAGGCACTGAAGAAGTTGTTATCAAAGCATTACAACGTCACCCAGCAAAAAACACCCCGGTACACGCTGACTTCCAACGTATCGTTCGTGGTCAAGCGATGCACATCGTAGTACCTGTTCACTACGTTGGCGCAGAAGAAGCACCAGGTCACAAAGCTGGCGGCGTATTCGTATCAAACGCAACTGAACTTGAAATCACTGCAATCCCATCAAAAATCCCTGAGTTCCTAACTGTTGACGTATCAGGTATGAATGTTGGTGATTCAATCCACTTATTAGATATCAAATTGCCAGAAGGCGTTGCTATCCGTGAATTGGAAGTAGTAGATGCATTCAACCGTACCGTTGCTACTATGCAAGCGCCTACCGTTGAGCCAGTTGAAGAAGAAGTTGCAGCTGAAGCGACTGAAGAAGCTGCTGACGCTGAAGAAGCACCAGCACAAGACGACGCTACTGATGCGTCAAAACAAGACGGCGAATAATTTCGTTACTTGTTAGGAACTATCCATGTCTAAAATCAAACTGATTGTTGGACTTGGCAACCCAGGTCAGCAGTATGCCCAAACCCGGCATAATGCTGGCTTTTGGTTTGTAGAGCGCATTGCCAACGATTTTAATATCAGCTTAAGCCAAGATAAAAAATTTCATGGCTTGGTCGGTCGTGGGCAAGTTCATGGTGCGGATGTGCGCTTACTCATACCGCATACCTTTATGAATAAATCGGGCGAAGCTGTCGTACCGATGGTAAATTTTTACAATATCGCCAATGATGAGCTACTCATTGCGCATGACGAGCTCGACCTACCGACGGGCAATATGCGTCTAAAAGTCGGCGGTGGTCACGGCGGCCATAATGGCTTACGCGATATCGTGCCACACATTGGGGCCGATTTTTATCGCTTACGCTTGGGCATTGGTCACCCAGGGCATAAGTCAAAAGTCTCGGGTTATGTACTCGGTAAGCCAACGAGTGATGAACAAATCGCATTGGATTTGATGCTCGATGCAGCCATGCAAAACCTACCTGCACTGATTAACGGTGATATTGCCAAAGCACAACAAGCGATTAATGGCTTTAAACTGCCGAATTAACAATTATGTTTAAGGCCACTACTCATTCGTTTATTAAAAACTTTTCGTTTTTTTAGTTAAAAATTGGCAAAAGACTTGAATTTTGCGAGTTTTACTTTATATCGGTTTTGCTAATCGGCCATTTTGCTAACCTGTTTAAGCCGATTTTATCTGCTAACCGCTAAGGAATTGGTATGTTATTGACCCTGTTAAAAGCAAAATTACATCGCGCGCGTGTGACCCATTGTGAGTTACATTATGAAGGCTCATGTGGTATTGATAGTGATTTGCTCGATATGGCGGGTATTCGTGAGAATGAATCGATTGATATCTATAACGTCAATAACGGCAAGCGTTTTCGCACGTATGCTATTCGCGCTGAGGCAGGCTCGAAGATTATTTCGCTAAATGGTGCCGCCGCTCACATGGCAGATTTGGGTGATATCGTGATTATCGCTGCTTACGCCCAAATGGATGAGCAAGAAGCCGATACGCATAAACCACGTTTAGTCTACTTAGATGAAGGCAATGTGGTCAAAGACACCGCGAATGCCATTCCAGTCCAAGTCAAATAAGTAACTATTTACGACAAGCTCGTGACAAAATAGATTAAATAAGAAGGGGTTAAATCAGCAGATTTAACCCCCCTTTTTTTTGTCTAGTAACTTAAATTAGCTTATTTTAAGCAAGGTTTAGCACTTGCTTACCAATCGCTTGATAGCCCTCGATTGGCAAACGGGCACCGTATTGCTGAATCACTTGACTTGCGACGGCGGTCGCCAATCGGCCACACGTGGCCAAATCATGACCTTGTGATAAGGCGTATAAAAACCCACCGGCAAAGTTATCCCCTGCCCCGTTGGTATCGGTCACCACGCCAATGGTTGGCGTTTCAATCATCACGGTATTGTTGTCATTGTCTTCATTAAAGACGCCTTCTTGGTATACCGCCATAGCACCCATTGCGCCATTGGTCACGACAGCAAGTTTGGTCACTTTTAACAACGCTTTGGCCGCGTCAGCAATATTGTCTTTACCGGTATAAAGTAAGGCTTCTTCTCGGTTGCAAAACACCACATCGACACCATTACCAAGCATATTGTCCAAGCCTTGACGACCAAATTTGACCACCGCTGGGTCGGCAAAACTGACCGCGACTTTGGTTTGATGGGTACTGGCAATATGGCGCATCTGAGCAATCCCATCTTGAATCGATGGGCTCATCGCCAAATAACCTTCTAAATACAACCAATCGGCATCAACTAATTGCTCAAACTCGATGTCGTTTTCGTTAATCTCTGCTGATGTGCCCAAATGGGTCTGCATGGTGCGCTCACCTTCTGGGCTTACCAATACCATGCAAGTACCCGTGGTACCACCAATCGCCACAGACTTGGTTGCGGTCTTGATACCGGCTTTATTTAGGTCTGCCAAATACCACTCACCGTTAGCATCGTCACCGACACGGCACGCATAGAAAGTTTCATTGCCTAAACTTGCCATCGCAAAAATACTATTTGCCGCAGAACCACCACTGGCTTGCTTACTTGCACTAACGCCTTGCTCGCTTAAAAATCCGATAAGTTCGGCTTGCTCGCTATCACTGGCCAAGGTCATATTGCCCTTGGTCAAGCCGCTTAATGCTAATTGGGTGTCATCGACCACAAACTCACTATCGAGTAAGGCATTACCAATGCCAATAATTTTTGCCATTTTCTAAAATTTCCTTTGAAATTAAACGAATTAAGTTAAAAGTTTGCATAGAATAAAAAATATTTTTATCCTATTTATTTAGTTGAGATGATGGTTGTAAGCTAGTATGAAAACCTGTTGAAAAATACTCAAGAGGTTCACCTTCACATTCAAATCTTTGATTTTTTGCATCTAAGTCACATGAAATTTTGAGGTCATATTCCTTAGAATTTATAGTCATCGCATCGCCTGTTACTTGGGCTGTTTTCACCCACTGTCTACAATATTGGTCATAATTTGACACTGTATTGTCTTGCAAACATTTTAGCATCTCATTGGCATACCTTCTAATTTGCATATCGTTATAAACTTGATAGCCAAGACCAACTAAGGTGACTAGAAACAGCAAACAAGCGACACTTAAAATCAGATAAAATTTTCTCAATTACCTAATCTCAAACTATTCATTGGCAAGTATTCTACTGTAAAAGTCAAAACTTTACTTAAGAAAAATAATCGATTTTGCACTTTGACAAAACTATATTTATCCCCATTTTATAAAAAATAAATCTGACAAAACTGCTATACTTTCACTCCTTATTTTGACAAGCAAGCCTTCAAATAAAACAATGGAAAACTTTATGCCGACTGACTCTGCGCCTATTTTAACCTTATACCCTGAATTTACCTTATTATCTCATCATCGTATTGAAGCGCTATCACTTGATGTATTAGTTAGTGAGCATAAAGCCACCGGTTTGATTCACTACCACTTGGCGCATCCGAGTGATGAGAACGCCTTTATGGTGGGCTTTCGCACCCAACCCATGACCGACCGCGGTGAAGCCCATATTTTGGAGCATACCAGTCTGTGCGGTTCGGTGAAATACCCAGTTCGCGACCCGTTCTTTAGTATGATTAAGCGCTCGCTGAATACCTTTATGAATGCGTTTACCGCAGCGGATTGGACGGCGTATCCGTTTGCCACCCAAAACCGCCAAGACTATTTTAACTTGCTATCAGTCTATCTGGATGCGACGTTTTTCCCGAATTTAAATCCGCTAGATTTTGCCCAAGAAGGTATTCGTGTGGAACTCGATGCGGACGGCAAGCCGCAGTTTAAGGGTATCGTGTTTAACGAAATGAAAGGCGCAATGAGTGGTGAGATTGACCAGTTGTATCACACCTTGGCGCGTCATCTATTCCCAACGACCACCTACCATTACAATTCTGGCGGGGAACCTGCTGCCATTACTGACTTAACCCATGCGGATTTGGTCAATTTTCACCAAAGCCATTACCACCCAAGCAATGCCGTAGTGATGAGTTTTGGCAATATTCCCGTGGCCGAAACTCAAGCTCGCTTGCACGAAGATGCGTTAGCAGTCGCCGGTCATGAGTTTGGTAAAGGCGCTAAACACGCTTCACGCCTTGAAGTGCATTTGCCTGAGCCGATTGCCGTGGTCGAGAGTTATCAAGTGGATAACGTCAAACCTAAACAAACCCACCATGTGGTTGCTTGGTTGTTACCCAGTATTTTGGACAGTAAGCAACGATTGGCGATGCGCTTGCTTGAAGGTATCTTGGTTGAACACGCCGGCTCACCCCTACGCGCGTATTTGGAAAGTCACCCACTAGCATCTGCGCCAACGCCATTATTGGGCTTGGACGATAGCCACTATCAAATGGTGTTTTATGCAGGGGTGCGTGGCTCAGAGCCAGAACACGCTGAAGCGATTGAACAGGGTATCTTAGACTTGCTCCAACAAATCGCTGCTAAGCCGATTGACCCGATTGAAATTGAAACCATCTTGCACCAAATCGAAATCGACCAACGCCATATCGGCGGTGACAGTATGCCGTATGGTCTAAACTTGATGCTTGAAGGCTTTAGCACCGCGATTCACGATGGTGACCCGATGTGTGTGTGGAACATCGATGAAAACCTTAACTGGCTACGTGAACAAGTCGCGCATCCGGACTTTATCGCCAATCTGATTCGTACCCACTTGCTTGATAATCACCATCGCGTGCGTTTGACCTTGGTACCTGATGCCAATAAATCAGAAAAATTGGCGCAAGCTGAGCAAGCCAAGCTTGAGCGTATTGCCGGTATTTTAACCCCTGAAAAACGCGAAGACTTGATTGAGCAGGCACAAGCCTTGGCCGAACGTCAAGCTACGCTCGATGATGTTGACTTATTACCAAAGGTTGGTCTACAAGATATTCCGGCTGAGATTCAGTTCAAGACTGGTAAAACCCAAGCGGTACAACTCAATGGCTTAGACAGCGTACTATATGAGTATGAGGCGGGTACCAATGGGCTATATTATTACCAAGTGATTATTGCGCTTGAGGGTCATGAGGCGGTGATTAATCACCCTGACCTACCGACTTATCTGACGTTAATCAGTGAAGTGGGCACCCATGATGTCGATGCGCGTAGTTTTCAAGCATTGCAAGCGCGTCATTCTAGTGGGGTAACGGTACGCATTAGCCAACGCACGTCACCGGATAATCCTGAAAAAATGGACAGTTTCTTGGTGATTGCCACACGCTCATTGAGCCGTAAGCTTGAAGCCATTGACTTGTTAAAAATGGTACTCAATGACACTATCTTTACTGAGTTTGAGCGTATCGAAGAATTATTGACCCAAAAACAAATGGGTTGGCAATCTCGCTTGGCGAATGCCGGACACGCGTATGCCATGCAAACCGCTAGCCGCAATATGAGCCAAATTAGCCGCCTTGAGTATGTGCGTGGTGGCTTGCCGGCACTTAATGAGTTGACCGAATTTTTGGCCAAGGCTGAAGCCGATAGCAGCGAATGGACGCGTTTGAGCGAGCGTTTAACCGCATTGCATCAATACATCAAAGCCTTGCCAAAACAAGCCTTATTAATCGCGGAAGCGGAATACTTACCAACGCTGACACAAGCGATTGTCGCGAGTTGGGCAACGCCATTACCACAAATGCATAATGCTTTAGTCGACCAACCGGTAACGACAGACAGTAAGGATATCGCTTGGCTTGCCCAAACCAACGTCTATCATAATGCGATGGCATTCCAAGCCGTACCGGCAGACCACGATGATGCCGCTGCCTTGATGGTGTTATCGGGCGTGTTACGCAACAACTATTTACACCGTGCGATTCGTGAAACCGGTGGTGCGTATGGTGGCGGTGCCAGTTATGACAGCAATGCGTGTTCATTTAAGTTCTATAGCTACCGCGACCCACGTTTGGCAGAAACGTTTACCGATTTCTTGGGCAGTATTGATTGGTTACTGGCACAAACAGCGGGTGAGCAGACTGATGCGTGGCTTGAAGAAGCGATTTTAGGCTTGATGGCAGGCATGGATAAACCCGCCAGTCCCGCCGGTGAAGCGGTCAAGGCGTTATTTTCTGAATTGCACCATCGTGGCAAGGCGTGGCAACAAGCCATGCGTGCCAAGATTTTGGCGGTGACGTTGGCAGACTTGCAACGCGTCACCATGACATATTTGAAAGATAAACCCGCGGTACGCGCGACCCTAGCGCCATTTGATAAAGCCGATGAAGTGGAAAAAATGGGCTTTGTGGTGCAAAAAGTGCTGTAACTTCTCACACTTTTATCTGATAAAAAAACGCCTCATCATTGAGGCGTTTTTTATGCGTAATGACTTTTTATATCTAGGGGAAACCTTTGCACGAACAGATACACAAAAGTTCGTTAAAATGATATAATGCTTTA
>CALJUC010000171.1 GCA_937975585.1 uncultured Moraxella sp.
GTATCGATAAAGTCAACCAAAATTATTGGGAGATATTCCAAAGTCTTGCCCAAGGCGAATTAGGCTCAACCGCGATTGAAAATATCGGCAATTATTCGACCCCACAAGGCGATGCTAAATTTATCGAAGCGTTGGTTGGGTTTTTTAACCGACATTATGGTTGGGGATTGACCAAAGATAATATTGCCTTGACCAATGGCTCACAAAACGCGTTCTTTTATCTGTTTAACTTATTTGGTGGACAGTTTGCCGATGGTCAGGACAAGTCGATTTTGTTACCGCTCGCGCCTGAATATGTGGGCTATGCCGATGCCCATATCGAAGGTAAGCACTTTGTTGCGGTGCAGCCAGTGATTGAAGAAGTTGAGCATGAGGGCGAAACGGGATTTTTTAAATACCGTGTCGACTTTGAGGCACTAGACAATTTGCCTGAGTTGACGCAAGGCAAAATTGGTGCGATTTGCTGTTCACGTCCGACCAATCCCACTGGCAATGTCTTGACTGATGATGAAATGGCGCGTCTTGATGCGTTAGCGCAGCGCTATGGTATTCCGCTGATTATCGACAATGCCTATGGGATGCCGTTTCCCAATATAATCTACACTGATACGACGTTAACGTGGCATGACAATATTATTTTGTGCTTTAGCTTGTCCAAAATCGGCCTGCCGGGTGCGCGTACAGGTATTATTGTCGCCAATCCACAAGTGGTGAAAGCGATTAGCAGCCTCAATGCGATTGTCAATCTCGCACCAACACGGTTTGGCGCGGCGATTGCGACACCACTACTCAATGATGACCGCTTAAAAACGTTGTCAGATGACTATATCCGTCCGTTTTATCAAGGCCAGGCCAAGCTTGCGGTACAGCTATTAAAGCAAGCGTTGGGCGAGTATCCGATGCGTATTCACAAGCCAGAGGGGGCGATTTTTTTATGGGTGTGGTTTGAAAACTTGCCAATTACCACGGTTGAGTTGTATCAACGTCTTAAGGAAAAAGGTACGCTAATTATCCCAAGTGAGCATTTCTTTGTCGGGGTGGATACCGATAGCTATCCGCATGCCCATGAATGTATTCGCTTAAGCATCGCCCAAGATGATGACACGCTACGCAAGGGGATAGCCACCATTGGCGAAGTGGTAAAACAAATTTATTCACCGTCCAAAAAATCTTAGATTATAAAACAATACACGTTCAAAAAGATTGTAAAAGTTTTTTTTGACTATATTATGCACAATGCAATACAAAAATTTATTTTTTGTAACATTACAAACACATTTTTAACCAACTTATTGTGTCAAAGGCAGCATAGTTGAGTAAAACCCTATGTCAGAAAATTTTTATTATCTTGTATATACCAGTAGAATCAGCACCAAAGCCAGTCTACAGGCAAGTACATTTATGGATATCTTGACAACGGCTAATCGTGTGAATGCTATCACAGGTATCTGTGGGTTTTTATTTTTTAAAAATGGTAGGTTTTTGCAATATATTGAGGGTGATGAGATGGCAATTGCCAATCTGTATCACGACCTTGAGAATGACAAACGCCATCGAGATTTAAAGACGATTGTTCGAGGTACACGCCCTAGAAAGGTATTTAATCAATGGGCAATGCATTGTATAGACCTAGATAATGACGCTTCGGCGGTGTTTGGGGACTTGCTTGATGACTTTGCAACCTATGACTGGTCAGAGGCAGATGCATTACAGTTGGCGGGTGATATGCAGCGTTATTATGGACAAACTCACGATAATAGCACCCCTTTTGACCCAAAGCCTGTTCCGTACTGGCAAATGCTTGGTAAAGCAATTGCCAAACGTCATCACATATTTTTGTTGGTGGAAGGGGGGATTTTGTTATTGATTATTTTGAGCTACCTACTTTGGCAGATGGGTAGTTGAGCGCCTACACAGGTATGCTTAACTATTGCCTGCAAAACTATCCCTCCTTAAATTTGCCATGTCACAAAATTCTTTAGCACTTGTAAGCCTGCGGTATGGCTTTTTTCTGGATGGAATTGGGTGGCGAATAGATTATCTTGAATCACGCTTGCGCAAAATTTCACACCATAATCACATGTCGCTGCGACAATATTGGTATCGCTTGGCTCACAGTAATAACTGTGGACAAAGTAAAAGTGGGTATTATCTTCGATACCTTGCCATAACGGGTGTGCCAAATCCATGCCTGAGATGGTATTCCAACCCATGTGCGGGATTTTAATCGGCTGACTGTCATTATCGACCCAACTGTCTTGAAAGCGCTTTACGGTACCGCCCAATACACCTAGACAGTCCACACCGCCATTTTCTTCAGAGTGTTGAAATAAGGCCTGCATACCGACACAAATCGCCATCACGGGCTTATTAAATACCGCGTCTTTGACCGCATCACTGATACCGGTAGATTGCATCTCCGCCATGCAGTCACGCATCGCACCGACCCCAGGAAATAGGATTTTATCTGCAGCCTTGATGACGTTTGGGTCGCGTGTAATCGACACGTCAGCACCCACGCTTGCCAAGGCCTTGCCCGCTGAATGCAAGTTGCCCATACCATAATCCAGTAACGCTACTTTAGTCATGCTATATACCCTATTCTTTGGTCATTTCTATCAAATAACTCATACACAAATCCGCCCTATTTGGTCAGAGTTATTTTGAAAATACAGTGTAAAACCCTTATATTAACGGTTAATTCGATTAATTTACAAGGATAACTATTAATGGCAGAAAAAAACTATTATGACATTTTGGGCGTCGATAAAAAAGCCAGTGAAAGTGATATCAAGAAAGCCTATCGTAAACTGGTTCGCCAATATCACCCCGATGTGAGCGATGACCCTAATGCAGACGCCAAAATGGGCGAAATTAATAACGCCTATGAAACGCTAAAAGATGCCGAAAAACGTGCGCAGTATGATGTGATGCTAGATAATCCATTTATGGGGCAAGGTGGGTTTAATGGCTATGGTGGTGCGGGCGGTGCCAATATGCGCCAAGAAGACTTGGATGAAATCTTACGCCAGTTTGGCGGTGGCGGGCGTGGCGGCTTTAATCGTGGTGGTGCAGGATTTCGCTTCGATGATATTTTCTCTGCGTTCGGTGGTGGCGGTGGCTTTGGTGATGCGAGTATGGGTGGCGGTATGGGCGGTAATCGCTCAACCAAGGGCGAAGACCAACACGCTGAATTATCAGTGGATTTAAATGCCAGCTATGAGGGTGAAACCCGTAAAATAACTTTAAGCTTACCAGTACGCACCGCCACCGGCATGGACTACCAAAACAAAACCATTGAAGTCAAAATTCCAAAAGGCATTGCCGAAGGTCAACAGATTCGTTTGGCCAAGCAGGGTAACCCAAGTCCCTACGGTGGCGAAAATGGTGACTTATACCTAAAAATTAAGTTTAACCACCCGGATAATATCCGTGTCGAGGGTAAAGATATTTTCCAAACCGTGGATATTGCCCCGTGGGAAGCGGTGTTAAACGGAAAAATCACCGTCAACACCCCAGCGGGTAAAGTGAATGTCAATGTACCAAAGAACAGCCGTACCGGCACAAATTTGCGCCTTAAAGGCAAAGGTATTCCCGCTGCGAAAGAACCTGGTGATTTGTACTTGACCATTAATATCGTCTTGCCGCCATTGTCGACGAATGAAAAGACCAATGAAGAGCAATTACAAGCTTGGCAGTTCCTAAAAGATGCCTTTAATGACTTTACCCCAAATCGCTAATAACCACACGTATAACATAAGATTGATAATAACTAAAAAGATAACGCTAAGGAGTTGAGATGACTCAAAAAGATGAAATGTTACGCTTAACGCTTGATGAATTGGTAAACGCCTCAACCGTTGATAAAAGCTGGGTAATCGCATTGCTTGATGAAGATGTGATTCACCCAGAGCAGGGGATGGGCACGGATAACGTGTACTTTAACAGTGTCCAACTGACGCGCGTGCGCTGTGCCTCTCGCCTGCGTCGTGACTTTGATGCCAGTCCGCAAGCGATTGCGCTAATTTTAGACTTGCTAGAAGAGCTGCGTCCACTGCGCCAGTTACAACGTCAGGTACGCGTGATTCAGCGCATCGAAGACATTGACTCAGAGTATTAACCCAACCATTAATAATGACTAGCAATAATGACAAAAGGCTGACCCATTGCGTCAGCCTTTTATTTTTGGGGTAATTTTTACCATTCAACGGCGTTAGAGTTTATGGCGCTACTGTTTTAGTTACTATTTATAGTTATTGTTTATTGTGTTCCGCGAGCCAATACTGAATGAGCTGAATTTCATCTTGTTGGGTTTCGATAATATTATCCGCCAGCTGGCGCATTTTCTCATCGTTACCGTACTTGATTTCGACTTGTGCCAATGCCAACGCGCCTTTGTGGTGCGGCAACATACTTTGCGCAAAGGCAATGTCCGGGTCGCTATTCATCACGCCTGCCATCATCTGTTCATGCATGTCATTCATGCCGTTGTTAAATTCTTGCTGCATGATTTTGGTCTTGGCATTGAACTGGGTGCTATCAGGGTGCGTCGAAAGCCAATGACGAATCAGTTGGATTTCGTTTTGTTGTGCGGTGATAAGGTCTTCAGCAAGCTTGCGTAATTGGGAATTTTTGCCATGCTCAAGCTGAATTTTTGCCATGTTAATCGCCGCTTGGTGATGCACCGCCATACCTTGGGCAAATAACACATCCGGATTGATCGCATGCATGGCTGAGTTCAAATCTTGATGCATGATTTGGATAATTGCCATATAGGCGTATTGAAAATCGACCAAATTGGCGCTATTGGTGATAATACTGGCCGTCTGTGAGGCAGTTGGAAGTGGCGGTGAATTGGCAATAAAACTGCTATCATCAATGACAATCGTAGCAGACTGACTCTTGGGATTGGCTTGGCTAGGCTTTGCAGTCGTATCGCTTGGCAGACTCATACTGGAGGGTGCAGTGGGATTGATAGCGACTGTCGAGCTGTTACGGTCACAACCGTTCAAGCTTAAGGCGCAAATAGCTGCTAAGCCAAGACCTTTTATCTTGTTGTCTATCATCAAACTTGTTGCCAAGACGCCAACCCTAGATGCTATCATCAATTGTCTCAAAGTGTTGCTTACCTAACTGAAGTATAGTGAACGCTCATACCCTTTAACAGCGTGATTATGTTAGCAAAAATTACGGCAAAATTGCTAATACAATTTAATTAATCAATAAGTCCGGCTAAACGGAAAAATCTTGCATACGCTTCGGCTTTATTGGCCAAGCTCATGGGGTAGGCGCGCGATGACGACGGTAGACGATAAATCTGTAACTCACGGTCAAATACCTGGACGCTTACTGACTGATTGGTCTTAGGTAGTTTGAGTAATGGGGCAGTGGGTGACTGCTTGGTAAGTTCAGCATTGACTAGACCGATTAAGACTTCAGTGGCTTTACCGCCCGTCGTAAATAGCCAGTTAACATGTGGCACTTGCGGCAAAATCGTTGCCAAATCCACGCTACTCACAACCGTTAAATGCTCATCAGAGGCATTGCCTTTTTCACGAATCACTTCAGTGACGGTCGGGCACTCGCCAATCCCTTTTGATAACAAAAAGTCTTTGATTTTATGATGGTCAAAGCGTTTTTCATCACCCATGCGAAAATAATCCGCATCATCAAAAAACACCAAGCCAAAAATCCGCCACATATCGTTATAAAAATTGGGATAGTGAAACGGCATACACCACTTATCTTCGGTGGGCGGCATGGTACCCATCATTAACACCGTGGCTTGTGGTGGTAAGATGGGTGGAAAAGGGTGGGACTCTATCGGTTGTTGCATAATATAAGAGACGACTTCAACAAGTAGACTATGAGCTCAGTCATGGTTAATTCTTAGTTTTTAATAAGTAAATACCCAGCGCGGCACTGATGATAATCGGTAAGGCCACCATTAAGAACGGTGAAAAACCCGTACTTAAGCTGACAAAGCCGACCAAGTCTTGGATATAGCTAAATACCAAGCCAAATAACAACGCAATGACGATACGAAAGCCCAAGCTTTGGCTACGCAATGAGCCAAACACAAAAGAACATGCCACGACCACTAAGGATAATATCGCAAACGGTGACAAGACTTTTTTCCAAAACGCCACTTCATGCTCTAGCGAGCGGCGGCTTTCACTGGCTAAAAATTGACGATGCTGCCATAAGTCAGTGACTGACATATCTTCTGGACGCCGTGTTAACAAATAAATCGAACTTGGCTCAATGGGTAATCTAACGGTTTGTTGGGCGATATGCTGCTGACGCGCAGTACCGTTGGCATTGATAGTAACAGTAGATATATTGTCTAGCTGCCATTGATTACCGCTTTGGTAACGACCAGTCGCTGCTTTGCTGACGCTTTGCACTCGTCCATCGTCCGTCATTTGCCATACTTGAACGTTTTTTAACGCGCCGGTGGCATCCGCGTAGTCAATCGAAACAATACGATTGTCTTGTTTGTCCCAGTAGCCATTGACTGAGCTGGTTAATAACGGGTTGGTTTGTTTGACTTGGCGGGCAAGCTGATTGGTGGTGGGTAACACAAATTGGCTTAGCGCTATCCCCAACACCACAAATAACAAGGCAGGTTGCACCACCCAACTGACGATTTTAAAGCGGCTTAAACCTGCGGCCTGCATGACCACCAACTCGCTGTTATTTGCCAGTAAACCTAAGCCAATGACTGCTCCCAATAGCGCACCGATTGGCATATAACTTTGTAATGATTCGGGTGCAGCCAAGGCGATGTAATGTAGCGCATCTAAAAATGTATAAGTCTGCGACAGCTCTTCAAGTTCAGCCAGATAATCAAAGACCATTTTTAATAGCCATAACGCTATTACAGCGGCCAAAATTGCAAAAAAGGCATTTTTTTTGACATAGCGGGCAAGTATCATGACTGTCCTCCCGATGTGGCCCTACTCGAATTGTTGCTGCGGCGATAGTAGCGAATACGGTGCACCGCCCGAGTTTGCCAGTTAAGATATAGCGCGAACAGCATAAATCCAATAATCAGCCAAGCATAGGCCATCACACCAAGTTTGTCTTTGCTAATCGCGGTTTTGAGTGACATGATACCGATGGCACAACTGACGAAAATCAAAATTGACGGTAACAACCGTAACCAACGACCTTGGCGGGGGCGGACTTGCGCGAGTGGCGTGGCAAGCATGGCCGCAATCACAATCAGCCATGGTAAGCTCAAGCGATAACCCAATTCAGCCTTGACCTCGGGTTTGTCAAGGTTATTAATCAGTTTGTTGGTATGTTGGATTTCAACGTTGTTCTCGTTGATGGTTTCGACTTCGGGTTTTTCCAGGCTAATTCGATAGCTGTCAAAACTGACTTGGGAATAGGCTTGGCTATTGGCACCGATTTCATAGCGCCGACCATTAAATAAATCCAACTGCGTCATCGAGGCATTGGGATTGGTCGGTACTTGTACCGCGCGTTGTGCGGTGATAATCACCTCTTTGCCCAAGGCTTGGCCTTTTGCATTGGTAGGGCGTTGTACCACATATAAGTCGTTTAATTCGCGTTTTTCTTTGTCAAATGCACCAACATATAAGTGATAATCACCACTACTGATAAAGGTCTTCGGACGAATCAAATCGAGCGCACTGGTCAAGGCCTGCTGTTGCCAAATCTGCTCACTGTGACGCACGCCCCAAGGCTTTGCCCATAGGCTAATACCGGCTTCTAACACGAGTAACACGAGTATGAGCGGGAGCATAAGACGGGTCAACTGGCCGCGACTAATACCGCTTGAGAATAACACGCTCATCTCGTGGTCAACATACATACGCCCAAGCACGAGCATCAGTGCCACAAAAAATGACAACGGCAAAATGAGTTCTAAAAACGTCGGTAAATTATAGCCAATAATGGCAAATAATAGCCCCACATCCAACCGACCCTCGGCCGCGATACCAAAGTAACGAATCAAGCGTCCACCTAGCATTAGCACCATCAAAAAAAACAGCACAATTGCGGTGTTAGAGGCCACCTGTTGGGTCATATATCGTCGTAAAATCACAAGCCATCACCTAATTGATAAAAACGAGTGTGGGTTCTTGGTTTAGCCAACCACCAACGTCAAAAATTGCGCGTTTGTCTTGCCACGCAGGGGAAATTGCCAGCGCTTATCATACCATGAACACGTGCGCCGCGCACCGATGCGTATCATACCATGCCGCCATAATTGGTAAATAAGCGTAACGTAAACTCGCAGATAATATCCCGTAAGATTTGGCCGATATAATGGCGATAGACGTAGCAAATGCGGATTAGCGACTATCATTTTTCCTCTCATTGGTGGAATATGCTACACTAAACCCATCTTGAATAACCTCATATACAAAGGACTTGCGATGGCACTTACCTTAACCCTTGCCAAATCAACGGCACAAAAAACCGATAAAAAAAGCAAAAACGCCTGTCAGGTCATCTTAATGGACGAACAGGGCACTGCATTAGCCCCATTGAGCGATGAACTCAGTGCCGACGTTGCCGCATTTAGTGATGCTAGCCAATTTAAGGGCAAACTTGCCAAGTCGGCGTTACGTTATGCCACAGCTGAGCAGTCAGCAATGTTGTTAGTGGGTATCGGTGAGCGTCATAAACTCAATGGCAACGCCTTACAAAAAATCGCCAAAGTCATCTATAGCCAATTGGCCGATTTGACCAAAAACGCCACGCTTTGGTTAGGTGGCATCTTAGAGGCCGAACAATTTGGTCAGTTGACTTTGGCACTTATGAACCAAGATTACCGATTTGAAAAGTACAAAAGCAAAGCCTCAGATAAACCAACACTAAGCCATATTGTCATCCACGCGACGAATACACAAGACGACTTGCAAGCAGTACTCGACTTTAACAATGCGATTAACCAAGGTCAAAGCCTTGCACGTGACTTGGCCAATGAACCACCGAATGTCTGCTACCCAGCGTATTTGGCCGAGCAAGCCCAAGTCTTAGCGGCTACGTATCCTGACTTATTGACCGTCAAAGTGGTTGGCGAAAAAGACATGGAAAAGCTTGGCATGAACTGTTTCTTGGCGGTCAGCCGCGGTTCGGAGCGCGAAGGTCAGTTGGTGGTGATGGAATACAATGGCCAAGCCGCAAAATCTGGTAAAAAAGCCAAAAAAACCAACTTAACCAATCCGATTGCGATTCTTGGTAAAGGTATCACCTTTGACACCGGTGGTATTTCATTAAAACCATCGGCAGGCATGGGTGAGATGAAATTTGATATGGGCGGTGCGGCTGCGGTACTCGGTATGGTCAAAGCCTTGTGTGAAGCGCGCTTGCCGTTACAAGTCGTGGGTGCGATGGCGTGTGCAGAGAATATGCCATCAGGTCGCGCCACACGTCCCGGTGATATCGTTACTGCAATGAACGGCAAAACGGTTGAAATTCTTAACACTGATGCAGAAGGTCGTTTGGTGCTGTGCGATAGCTTAGTATATCTTCAACGCTATCAGCCAAAAGTCATGCTTGATATGGCAACCTTAACCGGCGCAATGGTAGTGGCGCTAGGTAGCGTCCGCACAGGCGTATTTAGTAACGATGAAGATGTGATTTTTGATTTAGAGCAAGCCAGTGATAGCGCGTATGACCGTATTTGGCATATGCCGCTGGATGAGGACTACCAAGAGCAGCTAAACTCTAATATGGCCGATATGCAAAACATCGGTGGTATGCCAGCCGGCTCAATCACCGCAGCCTGTTTCTTATCGCGCTTTGTGGATGATATCCCATGGGCGCACATGGATATCGCGGGTACCGCATGGCAAACCGGCAAAGAACCAAGTGGCACGGGTCGTCCAGTACCCCTATTGATGCACTATCTACAACGCCAAGCGTTGGCCGCAAAGTAATGTGTCTTAGCCATGATAGGCAATCTGATGTTTGGGGATGTGACTAAGCGGTGATGACAGCCATAAACTTTTATATCCTAGCTGCGCATAAAAAGCTGATGCCGTTCGTGTGTCAGCTCACCCAAACTGTCCTACAAAAAAGTGACGATAGCCTGATTATCGTCACCCCCACCGCGGTACTTGAGCCACTCGATGAACGACTGTGGTCATTTAGCGATACCGCTTTTGTCCCGCACACAGTCATACAAACGCCGCAAGATTTGGCCCAAGATGCACTGGCTAGCGTGCTATTGACCGACAATCCCGATCTGCTTGAGGGCTTTGATGGCGTGGTGATGAATCTTACCACTGAGCCGTTACTGACGTTCGTTAAAGCCAATGTTGGGGTAAAGCTGCTAGAGATTATCGCTGCCGATGAGCTAAGCCTTGTTCATGGGCGGCAAAAATATCGCCACTATCGGGAGCAGTGTGCCGAGCATCCTTTACAAACCTTTCAAATCAATTAACGATACACGGTTTATTACCAAATCGGTTGCCGTATCGTTATCTCGTCAGTCAGTTTAGCGGTCTAATATCAATCCGGTTTTCATCAAAAAATATGGTAATATAGCGCCTCACTTTCAGTCATCGATCAATGTGGCTGTTCAATTCATATCTTGAGGTCGTTATGCAAGGATTGGTACGAATGTATCAGCGGGTTGGCTTGGTACCGCTGATTGTTATCGGTTTAATACTCGGTATTTTGGTCGGCAGCTTGGTCAATCCGGATATCATTGGCGGCTTACCGATGGGCGTGGCAAGTTTTATCGCGATTTTTGGTAAGTTATTTGTCGGTGCGTTAAAAGCCATTGCGCCACTTTTGGTATTTGTCCTAGTTATTGCCTCAATCAGCCAGCACCAAACGGGTACCCAAGTCAATGTGCGCCCTACGTTGGTGCTGTATATGGTTGGGACGTTTTTGTCAGCGTTAACCGCCGTGGTCGCGAGTAAACTATTCCCAACCACGTTAACCTTGGTCACTGGTAAAATCGAGCAAGCACCGCCGGCAAACCTAGCGGAGGTATTGACGAACTTACTCGGCAATATGGTCAGCAACCCGATAGACGCCATTACCACGGGCAACTATATGGGCGTGTTGACTTGGGCGGTATTGATTGGTCTTGCGTTACGCCATGCCAATGCCAGTACCAAAGTGCTGATTAATGATATGGCTGAAGCCGTATCGCATGTAGTGAGATGGGTGATTTGGCTGGCACCGTTTGGCGTATTTGGTTTGGTCACACAGACGATTGCTGAGACTGGCTTGGGTGTGTTATTGGGCTACGCGCGTTTATTGGCGGTATTGGTCGGCTCGATGCTGTTTATTGCATTGGTGGTGAATCCGCTAATTGTATTTATAAAGACGCGCAAAAACCCATACCCGCTTGTGTTTACCTGTTTGCGTGAAAGTGGTATTACTGCGTTCTTTACCCGCAGTTCAGCGGCCAATATTCCCGTCAATATGAACTTGGCAGAAAAACTGGGTTTGCACAAAGACACGTATTCGGTGACCATCCCATTAGGTGCGACCATTAATATGGCAGGTGCAGCGATTACGATTAATGTCATGACCTTGGCCGCGGCGCATACCTTGGGGATTCAGGTTGACTTTGTGTCGGCATTATTATTGTCGGTATTATCGACTTTATCAGCGGCGGGCGCGTCAGGGGTTGCAGGTGGTTCTTTACTGTTGATTCCGTTGGCGTGTAGCTTCTTTAATATCCCGGATACCATCGCTATGCAAGTGGTTGCTATTGGGTTTATCATTGGGGTGGTACAAGACTCTGTGGAAACGGCGTTAAACTCTTCGACAGACGTGCTGTTTACGGCTGCGGCCGACCCAACCTATGCCTATCAAGGGCGTTAATTGAGTAGCGTTATCGCGATAAAAGACAATAAAAAAGGTCAGTAATTATACTGACCTTTTTTGTGCTTAACGTTAGCTAAGCATTATCGTGCACCATACACTGTTATGGTTTTACCACAACTACATCATCGTTTGGCGTCACTACAACAGCTGGACCAACATCAGTGGTAGTGGTCACTGGTACTGAGGTAGTGACGGTTTTTTTAACCACACCTTTAGCAACAGGAGTTACTTCAACCGTTTCAACCGCAGCATCAGGTGCTGATACGGTTTCAGTGACTGGTACGACTACCGCCGCTGGTTGAGCGGGTACTGCTGGGGTAGCACGGATATTATTGGTTTCGTTGATTTTCAAATCAGCTGGTGTGTCTGGGTTGACTTCATTGGCTGAGTTTGAGCTAACAGCGGCTTTTTTAACCACTTTTTCATCTTTGACGGTTTTAGTCTTGTCTTTTTTGACCATCGTTTTGGCCACTGGCTTTTTAACAACTTTGGCTTTTGCGGGTGCAGCTTGTGCTGATACAGATAGACCCAAAGCAGTAACAAGCGCCGCTAAAGTAACAGTAATACGTTTCATGGTTATTTTCCTCATTAAAATATCGCTGATTCATATTTATGATTACCACGCAGATAGTTGTAATGTCGGGCGTGTCTAATTATAAATAGCCGAGGTTTATACTAGCAAACCTCACTAAGCGCATTCTAGATAGAATATATATCACTGTGTAACTTCTCGCATAGAAATAGTTATAAAAGGTAAATCTAAGACGTAAAATTGATTGAAAAGGTTAAACCTGTAATAAAAATTTATTGTTATTTATAAATAACCCAAGCTTTTATATGCAAAAAAAGTAGCGCGTTCTACTTAAGATAAATAAGCGGACTTGTCAAAATCGGACAAATGCGATTAAGATTTTTGTCGTATAACCAATCGATAGGCTTCATACAGCACAAGCAGAATCAATGCCAATAAAAACGGTACGATATAATACAGAACACGAAATACCAATAGGACAGCCAGCATTTGGGTGCGGTCGACTTGGGGCAAGGCAGCTATCATAGTCACTTCAAAAACGCCCAACCCACCCGGTACGTGGCTTAGAATCCCAACAGCCATTGACTGGATAAAGGCCGAAAAGGTTGACCAATAACTAATATGTGCGCCAGTCGGTAACAATAGATACAGTACCAAGGCAACCGTACTTAAGTCTAAAATCGAGATAATAATCTGCTTGATGAGGGTCATCGCAGATGGCAAGTCAAAACGCCAACCTCTGATAATCACATGCTTACCTTGTTTGCCCGCATATATAATGGTGGTGAGAATCGCCGCTAACATAAAGATACCCAGCCCACGCACATACAAGGTATGTTCAAAGATACCCAATGACTTATCAAGTTGGGACAATAAATGTACGGTGATTTCTGGATGCGTGGTCAGTGACAGACCAATTAAGGTGCTAATGCCAAAGGTAAACGCCATTGACACTAGCCAAACGATATTGGCAATTTCGTTATTGCTTAGCCCCGCGTGGTTATAGTGGCGATAACGGATACCCGTCGCTGTGACCAAGTTGGCACCCACCGTATGACTAATCGCATACGCGGTAAATGAGGTTAACGCGATAGAAGAATAATGAATCTGATTACGGCGACCGAGTTGGCGTAACGCCATCGCATCATAAAACGTGAGTAACACATAGCCAAAAGCCACCACGATAAAAGCAATCACTAAGTGAGTGGTTGGGATACTGGCAATCGCATCTAACACATCTTGGTAATTAACGCTTTGGGTCAACCGGTATAAAGCGCGCATGGCTAGAACAAAGATAAACACAGCAACGCCAGCCAAAGCCACATGCCAAACATGTCTAAGCCCAGTTTTTACGCTTGCTGCCTTCATTTGCTAACCTTATTATTGTCGATGGTAAATACCCAAAAAAAATTTATCAAATAATGAATAATTGTCAGTCTGATTAGGGTGTATCCCTATTTGAATAATGCGGTGAAAAATCTGATAAATTGCCTGCAAAACAAGGCAAATCTTGCGGACAATATTAAAATATTGACAAAAGATTTAACAAGGTTTTGCCAAATTTAGCCATTTTTCGACCATTAAAAATTGATTGTTTCGAATTAGGAACACACCTTAGTGTATCACCAAATATTGTTTTTGCGAATATATCAGAAAATTGCACGATATATTGTCAAAACTTTGTCGTGATAACATGACAGTATGACAAGCATCAGCAAACAACACGACATGCTTTAACGTGTGGCAAACGCGTCACATAGCTATTTTTGGTCAGCAATGCTAAGATAACGCCTCTATCTATCGTCTATCATTGACTCAATCTGATAATAAAATAATAGCGAGCGCGCCATGCAAATCATCTACATTCATGGTTTAAACAGCGACCATACCGCCGAAAAAGGCAAAATCTTGGATGAATATTGTCAACAACATCACCCACAGATTAAGGTGCATCGTCCTAATCTGAATATGTCACCGGCTAAGGTGGAAGCACTGCTAAAAGACTTGATTGCACAAGATGAGCAAACAGGCTTGGTGGGCAGTTCGTTAGGGGGGTATTTTGCCACGTTATTGGCCAATCAAACCGGCAAAAAAGCTGTGCTATTAAATCCAAGCCTTGAGCCACATCAAACGCTACAACGCTTTTTTCCAGAAGATAAAGCGTTTGAAACCTTGTCCAAGGATTACGTGGCAACTACCACGGATACGGGTTGGGAAATGACCAAGGCGGATATTGATTGGCTCGCACAACATCGCGTTACCCAAGCAGATTATCCGCACAACATGCTAGTGATTGTCAAAACTGGTGATGAGCTGCTTGATTATCAGGTTGCGGTCGACTTTTTTAGTGAATCTAATAGCGGGCAAAATGGACAAAGCCATATCATTATTGAAGAAGGTGGCGACCATCGTATGACGGACTTTTCGACCAAATTACCGCAAGTGGTGAAGTTTTTATTCGGTCTATCGCGTTAAATATCGTGAAACAAATCAGTGCTGATATTTTACTGATTCGTCATTATCAAGCTGATGACAGTGAAAAGTTGAGCGAGATTTTCACGGATGCCATTATGGCGATTGAGGATAGCTTTTATACCCCTAGCCAAAAACACGCATGGATTGGCAATCATTCAGCACAGAGTTGGCAAGAACGATTTAGCAAAACCTTACCGTATGTCGCAGTCATCAATAATAAGACAGCGGGATTTATTGAATTTGGTATGGATGGGCGTATGGGCATGATTGATTGCCTGTATATTGACCCAAATTACCAGAATCAGGGCATAGGCCGTGCCTTGTTGAATAAAGTATTGGATATCGCTCGACTAAATCACCTACAACAGATCCAAGTGTATGCGTCACATGTGGCGAAACCATTGTTTGAACAGCATGGTTTTGATATTGTGCGCAGTAATTGTGTCATTAAGAATGAAGTTCAGTTAGAAAACTGGCTGATGGTTTGGCGACAAAATGAAAATTGTTAAGCGATTTATCATGGCTAAAACGGCCAATCT
>CALJUC010000172.1 GCA_937975585.1 uncultured Moraxella sp.
CTGCAGCGACTGCCGACCGCAAAGCGCGATTGGATCACTTGATTAAGCGCCTGCCCAACTTGCCAGGCGTGTACAAAATGCTTGATAAAAACGGCGAAATTATCTATGTCGGTAAGGCCAAATCACTCAAAAATCGCGTGAATAGCTACTTCGCCAAAACCATCGACCATCCGAAAACGCGCGCCTTGGTGCAACGTATCGACAACATCGAAACCATCATCACGCGCAGTGAAACTGAAGCGTTATTGCTTGAGCAAAACCTGATTAAGCTACATCGGCCACCATACAATGTGCTGCTGCGCGATGATAAATCCTATCTGTATGTGTTCATCTCAGCGGACAAGCCCTATCCACGTTTGGCGTATGGCCGTGGCAAAGGTCAGCACCAAAAAGGCAAGTTCTTTGGGCCATTTCCCTCAGCGCACGCAGCCAAGCAAACCCTACTGATGATGCAAAAAATGTTTATGGTGCGCCAATGCACCAATACGTTTTTTAAAGCGCGGCAACGCCCTTGCCTTGAGTACCAAATCAAACGCTGTAAAGCGCCGTGTGTTGGCTTGGTATCACCTGAGGACTATGCCGAAGATGTCAATAATACCATTCGCTTTTTAAAGGGCGAGGGCACGGATTTACAAGTTAAGCTAGTCGGTAAAATGGAACAAGCGGCCGCCGATATGAACTTTGAATTGGCTGCGCAATACCGCGACCAATTATCCATGCTGCGCGAAGTCCAAGCCAAGCAAGCCGTGTATACCGTCAAAGGTGAAGCCGATATTATCGCGATTGCCAGTCAGGCCGGGATTACCAGTGTGCATGTGATGAACGTGCGTAACGGTCAAGTATTGGGTGGTAATAGCTATTTCCCGGACTATTTTGCGGATGAAACAACGAGTGATAGTGAAAATACACTCGCTGATAATCTATCCGAATTCGTGAGCTCGTTTTATTTTCAAGTTAGTGACGATTTGCCCGAAGAGATTATTTTAAGCCATGAGTTGCCCGACCAAACCGCGGTCACCGAAGCACTCAGCGAAACCTTTGGTAAAAAAGTGATGCTAAAGACCAATGTGCGCGAACAACGTGCCGAATGGCTGACCTTGGCACAAATGAATGCCAACAATGCCCTGCATACCAAGCTAGGCGATTATCTTGAAGTAAAATCGCGATTTGGGGCATTGGATACTGTGCTAAAAGAGGCGTTGCAAGGCAAGTCGTTAGACCGCATTGAGTGTTTTGATATCTCGCATACCATGGGTGAGGCCACTATTGCCAGTTGTGTGGTGGCGGACCAAGGCGGTTTACGCAAGCGCGACTATCGCCAATATGCGATTCATGGCATCACGGGTGGCGATGACTATGCGGCGATGCGCCAAGCCCTAACTCGTCGTTATCGTAAACAGCCCTTGCCGGATTTGTTATTGATTGACGGGGGTAAAGGCCAGCTTAATATGGCCAAAGAGGTGTTAATCGAGTTGGGGATTCTTGAGCAAACCCTGCTAGTGGGCGTGGCAAAAGGCGAGGGACGTAAGGCCGGTCTTGAGGTATTGCACTTTATCGACCGTGAGCCGCTCGATTTGCCGCCTGATAGCAAGGCGCTACATTTGATTATGCATATTCGTGATGAGGCACACCGTTTTGCCATTACCGCCCACCGCAAAAAACGCGATAAGCGCCGTTCGAGTTCGGTACTTGAGGCAATTCCTGGCTTGGGAGAAAAGCGCCGCCGCGACTTACTCAATCACTTTGGCGGCTTACAACAGTTGCTAGGGGCATCCCAAGATGAGATTGAGCAAGTAAACGGGATTGGCAAAGTGATGGCAAACACCATTTATAAGGTATTACACGGTTAACTGGGTAGACGTGTATTTACACGCCTAGCCAAGAAATTGGTCAAGCACCAAGCCAAGCTCACTCAATTAATGACCAAGTTTGGCATCGACTTGTTTGCTGACCTCATCATTGAGCCAACCAGTCAAGTCAACTTGCATTTGCGCTAAGTATTTTTCCAATTGGTTTTGGATGTCAAGCACGATTTGCTGTTTGATGGCTTCAGTATTGATAACCGTGCTATTCGCTTGGGTCGTTGATGCGGTATTAGATACGGTACTAGATAAAGTATCAGCAGCCTTGCTCGTGGTGTCGCTTGGCGCGTCTTTATCCATGTTTTGGTTTTTATCTTGGTTTGGGTCTTGGCTGACAGCATAGCCTATGTCTTCAGTGGTTGTCTTTGCCATTAGATGGTCATGGGCCATTGAGTTATCTTGGGTGGCTTGTTTAGCGAAGGCTTGTTTGGCAACTTGGCGTTCTTTTTGTAATTGTTCAATCGCCAGACGGTCTTGCTCTAAGCGTTGTTGTTCTAGTTCTTGTTCGATTTGTTGCTCAGCGTCATCGACTGATAAATCATCTTGTTGTGTCGATGATAGTTGCGCAGAACCTTCTTCTTGGGATTTTTCTAACTCCGCTTGTTGCTGCGCGAGTTTGGCTTGGCGTTCTTTTTCACGTTGCGCTTGCTCTAGTCGTTGCTGGGCACGGCGCTCTTGTTCAAGACGTTGTTGCTCAATTTGTTGTTCTAGCTGCGCTTGCTCAAAACGGGCTTGTTCTTCACGCAATTGCTGTTCATACGCGCGCTCAGCTTCAAGGCGTACTTGTTCTTGGCGTAAGGCTTCTTGTTGCATGAGGTCTTCAACACTGTCATGCAAACTATCGACGGTAAAGTGATAATTTTCTAACTCGGTTTCAGGTTGTAATAGGGTGATGATATCGCCCAATTCCTGCATGATGGTGTGTTTGACGGCGGGGGGTGTGGCAAGCCAGCGCTGAGAAAACTGGGGAGAAAAGGCAAATCCTGACATGACAGCTACTCAAAGTTGTTTGGTGAATCATGCCAGTATACTACCAAGCCAACTCGGGTTTGTCATGGTAATTTTTGCCTTTTCGCTTGTGAATCAAGGTTGTGTATGGATGATGCTTACGCGTCTTGCCAAGCCGCAAATAACAGTGAGCCGTTGGTACCACCAAAGCCAAAACTATTTGAAATAGCAAATTTTAACCCCTCAACCTTGCGTGCTTCATCTGGCACATAATCCAGGGTACAAGCAGGGTCTTGATTGTCTAGGTTGATAGTTGGTGGCACGACTTGCTGCTGTAACGCTTGAACCGTGAAAATCGCTTCGATACCACCGGCTGCACCCAGTAAGTGACCGGTCATAGACTTGGTCGAGCTGACCAACACGTCTTTACCAAAGATGGTTTCAATGGCGCGGCTTTCAGCGACATCACCGGCTGGGGTACTGGTGCCATGCGCGTTGATATAACCGACTTCACTTGGGTCGATACCACCATCAGCCAAGGCTTGCTCCATTGCGCGGCGTGCGCCTTCACCATCTTCTGGCGGCGCAGTGATATGCACAGCGTCATCACTCATCCCAAAGCCAATCAACTCAGCTAAGATGGTCGCATTACGCACTTTGGCGTGTGCCAAGCTTTCGAGTACCACCACACCGGCACCATCGCCTAACACAAAACCGTCACGGTCTTTATCAAATGGGCGGCTTGCACGTGTTGGTTCATCGTTGCGTGTTGATAGCGCTTGCATCGCTGAGAAACCACCGATACCCATTGGGCTAGAGGCTTTTTCACAGCCACCGGCAACCATCACATCAGCATCGCCATACGCGATGAGGCGCGCGGCCAAACCAATGGCATGGGTCGAAGTGGTACAAGCGGTAGAAATCGCCAAGTTCGCACCGCGAATACCGTGACGAATGGCGACTTGACCGGCGGCCATATTGACGATCGATGAGGGCACGAAGAAAGGCGATACCTTGCGCGCGCCTTCGTTATTGAGCTTAACCGCGGTTTCTTCGATAGTGGTGATACCACCGATACCTGAACCAATCACCACACCCACACGGTCAGGATTGACGTTGGTTAATTTACCCGCTTGCATATCATCAATTAAGTCCGCATCTTTCAGCGCTTGTGCCGCTGCCGCAACGCCATATTGTACAAACACATCAAAGCGGCGTGCATCTTTGGCACTCATATATTGGCTAATATCGAAGTCTTTGACTTGACCGGCAATCTTGGCGCGAAAATCCGTGGTATCAAAATCCGTAATAGCTTGAATACCACTTTCACCCTTGATAAGACGTTGCCAAGTGCTATCGGTATCCAGTCCAAGTGGGGTAATTGCACCCATACCCGTAATTACGATGCGTTGGTGGTCAGGTCGGGTATCAAAGCGTGGTTTTTGTTGGTTCATATTGTCATCTCAAAGTTCAAATTCTGCCATTAACGTCTGCAATCCGTTGGCAAACGTAAAAATTTTATTAAGTTATCAGATTCTAGCAAAAACAGTGTACGCCTGTATATTGGAATTATTTGCTAACGCTATCTTAGCAGATAGTTTGGCTGTTATCAGGGCGTACATATCCTGAATTAAATTTTAATTATAAATAACAACAATTGATTGGTTTTGTTAAAAATTATAGTAATCGTATGAATTGAACAAAATTTAACCAATTATTTGGGACAAAATCCCTTTTCTATGCGGTTAAAGTGTGTAAAAGCGCCTATTTTATCGCTCAAAAATTAATCAATTTATTTAAAATTATTAAATTATTTTCTGTGTGATATTCTATTTTTTATAACAATAAACAGCAGTCTAATTTGTTAGTTTAACAAATGTTTAGAACTATTTTTTTTAGTGTAACTACACATTGAAAAGTAATTTTTATTGTCTATAATAGGCCTCGTTTTCGTTGTTTTTTATAACAAAATTTAACAATTAGGCAACATTTGTAGCGATATCTATGATTATGCCGCACCAATTCATAAAATTATCCATTAACATTTGTTAACATATTAGCAATAGTCAGGGTAACATCCGATGATTAGTCAAACCGTTTTAAATCGTGTGATAAGCAGTGGCTATCAGCTAAGCCACTACAAGTTTAGCCCCATCCCAGTCGGGAAATTCATCACTAAATCGTCTGTGTTGGCAACGTTAAGTGCAGGGCTTGTTGCCTGTGGTAATAACGTTGATTCTACCGCAGCTGCTCCAGCGCCAGTCACGCAAAATCTCAGTGACACCACAGCGCCAACGACCTCCACGTTACCGAGTTATTTGGTTAACTTGTCTGACGCAGATTGTGCGCGATTTTTGCAACAGGCACAGTTTTCTTCAACGCCACAAGAAATCGCTGACGTAAAAGCCATCGGTATTGACGCGTGGCTTAGCAAACAGATGGCGATGCCGATTGCGGTCAAAGGCTATGATTGGTCACTGAATGAATTTCAAACCTACTATGGCTTAGACAATAAAGAATACCCAAGTAGTAACTACCCAAAATATGCGCAACCGATGATTTATTATCAGTTGATTACCCAACCTGACCAATTAAGAAAGCGCGTGGCCTTGGCTCTCAGCGAGATTTTTGTGGTGTCAAATGCTGGGGTCGATTTGCACTATATCAGCTCAGCAATTGCCAGTTATTGGGATATGCTCAATAAGAATACGTTCGGAAATTTTCGTACCTTACTCGGGGATGTGACTTTTCACACCCTGATGGGCGAATACTTGGATAGTATGGGTAACAAGAAAGCCGACCCGATGACCGGCGCGCAAGCGGATGAGAACTATGCACGTGAAGTGATGCAGCTTTTTGCGATTGGGTTGTATGAGCTTAATCTAGATGGTAGCCTCAAGCTCGATAGCTATGGCAAGCCGATAGAAACGTACAACAATGACACGATTGCCAACATGGCCAAGATATTCACCGGTCTGGAAATCGACAGTGTTGATAAGCAACCTAGCACGTTGGCAAACCCAGCACTGCATTTATTGCCGATGCGCGTCAATGAGCAAACCCATGATAAAACATCGAAAATGATCTTTGGCCAAGCCGTTATGCCAGGTCTATCGGGTAAAGATGAAATTAATAACGCGTTGGATATCTTGTTTAAACATAACAACGTTGCGCCGTTTATCAGTCGACTCCTTATTCAGCGTCTGACCACGAGTAACCCAAGCCCTGCTTATATCAGTCGGGTCGCCAGTATCTTTAATAACAATGGTAAAGGGATCAGAGGGGATATGGCGGCGGTGATTCGCGCCATCTTAACCGATATCGAAGCTCGCGTACCGAACACCAGCGACCTTTACGCGGGCAAGGTGCGTGAACCGATGGTGACATGGGTACAGTGGTTACGCACCTTTACTAATCGCACCTCTGCCACAGGGCATTGGACATTGTCGTCTACCGATAGCAACCTAAATGGCTTAAACCAAAGTCCGTTCAAATCACCGTCCGTGTTCAATTTCTTTGAGCCTGACTATGTGCCAACCAGTACCAACTTTGGCACGAGCACTAAAGTTGCGCCTGAGATGTACCTGATTACTGAAACCTCTATCGCGGCGTATCAAAACTTTTTCTTATATTTTTATGCGCGGGGCGGGGTATGGTCTTACTTGGGCAATGGCATTATGGAGTTGGTGGCAAACTATGACCCGTATCTGCCGTTGGCCAGTCAACCGATTCAACTGGTGAATCAGCTGAATTTGGTACTCGCGGGTGGTCGGTTAAATCTCAATAGCATCAATATCATTGTGAATACCATCAACACCATTCCCAAAGACACCAATTATGCAAGATATGCCGTATGTCTGGCGGCATTCTTAATCGTTATTAGCCCAAATTATCGCGTACAAGTTTAAGGTTACTCATTATGAATAGAAGAAACTTTTTAAAAAATGCTGCCAGTATTAGCTCATTGGGCGCATTACAAGGCTTGGCGGTTAATTTGGCAGCGATGGCCGATGCCAATGCTGCCGTCGACGATCCCAACCAATATAAAGCACTGGTGGCGGTGTTTTTGAAAGGCGGAAATGACAATGGTAATACCTTATTTCCAATTGATGATGTCAATTATCCGTTATACCAAAGCTATCGCGCAGAGTTGGCACTGCCCAAAGCCAGTGGTATTCCATTAAACCCTATCAATCCGCTACCGAGTAACGTGCAATATGCGTTGCACCCAAGTCTTAGCGATTTGGCAAGCCTGTTTAACGCAGGTGATATGGCGGTTTTGCAAAATGTTGGCGCACTGACTAGACCGACCACCAAGAAGCTATACCAAACTCAGTATGCGTCTATGCCAGCCAAGTTGTATTCACACAATGACCAACAAAAATTTTGGCAGATGTCGACCACCGATTATCGTACCGGTTGGGGCAGCGCGTTGGCACAAAAGATGATTACCAAAAATAGTAGCCCTTTATTTACCGGGGTGAATGTCATTAACCCGATGCCGATGTTTTATAGTAAAAACTTACACTCATTGACGTTAGGCGAAAATGGCCCCAATTCAATGATTGGTTTTGAAGGCGGTCTGACCAAACACTTTGGCATCACCAGCTGGCCACAAGCGGTTAGTCAAATCATGGGTAGCACCAATAACAGTGCCATGGAACAAGAAATCAGCAATATCTTTAGCCGTTCTGTTTATTCACAAACCCAACTGCGTAGCGTGTTCAAAAATAGTGCCGATGTGGATAGCTATTTTACCGGTACCGATAACCTATCAAAACAGCTTAAAGTCGTGGCAAAAATGATTAAAGCCCGTGATATCTTAACGATGAAGCGTCAGGTATTCGTGGTGTATCTAGATGGCTTTGACCTGCATTCAGGGTTGCTTACCAAGCATGCCGGCTTATTAAAAGCGGTTAATAACGCGATTTATAGCTTTAATAATGCCATGAAAGGCTTGGGCGTCAATGATAACGTGACGTTATTTACCATGTCCGAATTTGGCCGTACCTTAAACACTAACAACGGTGGCTCTGACCACGGTTGGGGTTCACATCACTTTATTGTGGGTGGTGCGGTGAATGGCAAGCAGATTTATGGCAAGACGCCTTCTTACATCAAAGACGGTGAAGATGATGTTGGTCGTGGGCGCTTGATTCCAAGTACTGCGACCTCGCAATATTTTTCCACTTTAGCAAAATGGCTTGGTGCCACCGATACGGATATCAGTGGTATCATTCCTTATATCAATAACTTCGCGCAAAAAAATCTGGGTTTTGTCTAACACTGTGATGTTTCATTAAGCTGATAGAAACACGCATAATAAAAAACCGAATTCAAGGTAAGTTGCCTTAAGTTCGGTTTTTTATATTTTTAACTAAATATTGTTTGGTCTAAAGTAGACGGTTAAAAACACACTTGTCCCAATACCACAGGTTTACTTGCGCCGGTTACGCTTGGTAGATTACCCGGCTCATTCAAAATCGTTTGCTGACCAAGCCACGCGAATGCTACTGCTTCGACCCAACGCGGTGATAAACCAATCGCGTCTGTGGTCGTTACCAACCAGTTTGGTAAGTAATCCGCCAAGCGCGTCATCAAATACTGATTGAATGCGCCACCGCCACACACGAACAACTCACCAGCTTCGCTAAATGCGAGTAACGCTTGGCTTGCGGTAATCGCGGTGAGCTCAGTCAGCGTGGCTTGGACATCGGCGGGCGAGTACGCCAAGTTTGGAAATTGCTGATTGAGTTCTTCTAGCAAGCCATCGACCCAGCCCAAATGAAAGTCTTCACGGCCAGTGCTTTTTGGCGCGGGTAACGCAAAAAATGGGTGTGCTAATAATAACTCCAGCAGGGGTACGATGATGTTGCCAGATTTGGCCCAGTTACCATGATGGTCAAATGCCTGTCCGGTATGGCGCTGCGACCACGCATCAAGTAGCAAGTTCGCGGCACCGGTATCAAAGCCAATCACCGGCTCGTTGGCATCGGTCGGCAACAAGGTCACATTGGCAATGCCGCCCAAGTTTAATAACGCGCGCGGTACGGTGTGATTTTGTCCAAACACGGCTTTATGAAAGGCCGGTACCAACGGTGCACCTTGACCACCCACGGCCATATCGCGGCGGCGAAAATCGCTAACCACGGCAATGCCTGTGCGTTCCGCCAAGATATTTGGGTCAACCAACTGCAAGCTAAAGCCCCATTGTGGGCGATGGCGCACGGTCTGACCATGACAGCCAATGGCCGCCACTTCATCAGGGGTAACCTGCGCTTCAGCCAATAATCGATTGACCACGCTTGCAGCAAATTCGGCATAAAAGGCACTAGCCCAACCAAATACGTCCAGTTCGCTTTCAAACGCCAAGCCATTGTCTTCAATAAAGTCCTTGATACCATTCGGCTGCGTTAACGCCAATAACGCGGCGCGCAAATCCGGTGGAAAGTCTTCACTGACCGTTGCCAAAATCTCGACAGGTTCATCATTATCGTCATTAAGTTCATAAAACTGGCACAGTACTGCATCAAGTCCATCCAGACTCGTGCCTGACATCATACCAATCACATACGGTGAGTCGGCCAATAGCCCTTGCTCAGACGGGCCGTTTGCTTCTTGCAAAATCTCATTAAATTGACTAAAAAAATCATCGGTAAATGGCAAATTGGGGACAAAATTATCTGAATGGGTCATTAGCGTTATCCTTGGTGTTTTTAGTATAAGCCATGCTATCAGCAACGCTACGGACAAAAATAGATGAGCGTCAGACAGCCGCTTAGCAGCAACTTAGCCAAAATTATACCATGCTTACGCGCTTGCGCCTGTGATACCCAATATTAATGTTTTGGCGATTTAGGGTCTTAACTATTTCTTCATCCAAAATCAGGTGAAACCATTAGCTAGCAAAAAAATATTATACCGTTCTATAGTTTTTTATCATGTTATAACATTTTTTAGTGATAGAAAGAAATCTTTACTTTTTATTCATTCATAATATAACAAAAAGTTATTAAATTAGTTAAGCCACATAAGATACTAAGTAGTATTTAATAATAATCTTATATAAAGGCAGCATCTTAACAGGCTTAAGATGCAACATTGAACTAAGTAATTACAATGATTTTCTTGAGGTATTTATATGAAAAAACTCGCTAGCATCCTATCAATTGCTTTATTGGCCAGTAGTGCGGGCACGGCCATGGCCAGTGGTGAAACCAAAACGCCGCAGTCTGATGCGCATGAAGCAGCTGCCAATACCGTAATGAAAAAATCCGTAAAATATCGCTGCCAAAACGGCAAACGTACCAAGGTCACTTACGGTTTTAACAAGCAAGGCTTACCGACCTATGCACAAGCTTATATCAATGGTAAAACTCGCTTTATGCCAGTTAATCTTTATCACTCAGATATAGTTTCCAGTGCATTTGGCGATGAAAATAACTTTAGCCTGATGAGTGATGTGATTACCGCCAAAAACTACCGCAAATCACACATCAATATTCAAAGCCCAAGCAGTGAGATTGTCTATAAAGGCTGTACAGCGCGTTAAGGTCTAGCAACCCTACTTGGCTAGACGCCCAATCGCGCGTTTAGCAGGTCAGATAACCGTAATTGTTAAGCCAAGGCTGACAGGTACGGTTATTTTTTTGTTGGGCGTTTTTCACATTCAGTCAAAAATGGTAAGATAGCCGCTAACTTTTTGCCCAAATTTATAGCGACTGATTTAGGATATGGTATGACTGACTTTTTAGCCCCTGAAGAACAACTTAAGCTCATCCAACGTGGTGCGCATGAGATTATCTCTGAAGCCGATTTAATCAAAAAACTCAAAGAGAACCGCCCACTCCGCATCAAGCTTGGGATGGACCCAACTGCGCCAGACTTACACTTTGGTCATACCGTGGTACTCAACAAATTACGTCATTTCCAAGATTTGGGCCATGAAGTGCTATTCTTAATCGGTGACTACACCGCGCGTATCGGCGACCCAACCGGTAAAAACACCACGCGCCCACCGCTGTCAGAAGAAGACGTCAAGCGCAATGCCGAAACTTACGCCAACCAAGTGTTCAAAATCCTAGACCCTGCCAAAACCCAAGTGGTGTTTAACTCAGAGTGGTTTGGCAAAATGTCAGCGGGCGATATGATTGGCTTGGCCAGTCAGTTGACCGTATCGCGTATGCTTGAGCGTGATGATTTCTCAAAACGCTACGCCTCACAAACCCCAATCGCTATCCATGAATTCTTATACCCATTGGTACAGGGTTATGACTCAGTTGCGTTACGTGCTGATGTCGAGTTGGGCGGTACTGACCAAACCTTTAACCTATTGATGGGACGCACGCTGCAAGGCCGTTACGACCAAGAGCCACAAGTCTGTATCACCATGCCGATTTTGGAAGGCTTGGATGGCGTCAATAAAATGTCTAAATCATTGGGCAACTACATCGGTATCGCAGACCCTGCGGGTACTATGTACCAAAAAATCCTCTCAATGCCGGATAGCTTGATCGAGCGTTACTTTGAGCTACTCAGCTTTAAGCCAATGGATGAAATCGAAGTCCTATTACAAGAAATCAAAGACGGTCGTAACCCACAAGAAGTCAAACGTATCTTGGCATTAGAATTGATTGAGCGTTTCCATGATAAGGAAGCGGCAGAAAACGCGCATAAATCAGCGGGTAACCGCTTGGCCGATGGCGAGTTGCCAGTCGATTTGCCAGAAGTCACGCTAAGCCTTGAAGGGCAAGATGCTTTGTTTATTACTCAAGTGCTCAACCAAGCGGGTCTTGTCAAAAACTCAGCGCAAGCCAAAGACTTCCTAAAAAACCAATCAGTGAAAGTCGATGGTGAAGTTGTGGATGCGGGTTTCTCATTGACTGCCGGTCAAACCGTGGTGATTCAAGCCGGCAAAAAAGCCTATGCAAGAGTGACGGTTGCTTAAAGTTAAGGATTCACGATGAATCAATTACAAGTTGAAGATGTGGTGGTGGGTGAGGGCAAAGCTGCTGAGCGTGGCGCGCTGATTACCGCTCATTACACAGGTTATCTACCCGATGGTACGGTGTTTGACTCATCGCACCATCGCGGTCAACCGTTCGAAACCGTTATCGGTACCGGCCGCGTCATCAAAGGCTGGGATGTGGGCGTACTGGGTAGCGAATATGCCAAAAAAATCGGCTACGACAGCCAATTGGCAGATACAGAGTTAGCCCCGATGCAAGTCGGCGGTAAACGTAAGCTATTTGTGCCATCACATTTGGCCTACGGTGAGCGTCAAATCGGTAAAATCCTGCCAAACTCGGATTTGACCTTTGAGATTGAATTGCTTGAGGTTAAAACTCGAGATTAATTTTACCATATCCAGTTAGGTTTAACTGGCAAAGGATTGTCTATGAAAGCGGTATTTTTGGATCGGGCGACATTTTCAGCGGACGTGGATTTACCCACGCCTGCGGGTATCAGCGACTACCAAGTGTATGATGCGACACCCAATGATACCGCAGTGATTGTCGAACGCTCGCGTGATGCGGATATTATTATCACCAATAAAGTCGTGCTAAGCGCAGACGTTATCGGTCAACTGCCCAAGCTAAAACTGGTGCAAATTGCCGCGACCGGTATGAACAACTTGGATCAAGCCGCGTGTGCCAAGCAAGGTATCAAGGTGATGAATGTCGCAGGTTATGCTGATAAAAGCGTACCCGAGCATACTTTAATGCTGATGCTCGGTGCGATGCGTGCGGTTAATCATTATCATCGCAGTGTTATTGATGGTCAGTGGCAAGCGGATGGCAAATTTTGCCTGATGGATCAGCCGCTATATGACTTGGAAGGTCGAACGCTCGGTATTATCGGCTATGGCGTGATTGGTCAACGTGTGGCAGAGATTGCGCGTGCGTTTGGCATGACGGTACTGATAGCTGAGCGTGTCGGACAAGCGCCGCGAAGCGCTGACTACACCGCATTTGATGAGGTATTGGCGAATGCTGATATTCTTACCCTTCATTGTCCCTTGTCCCCTGAAACCACCCATCTAATTAACCATGATACCATTGCCAAAATGGCGAAACGCCCGTTGCTGATTAATGTCGCGCGCGGTGGTGTGGTCGATAGTCAAGCCGTGGTGGATGCCATTCACCAAGGTAAGCTTTTGGGCTATGCCAGTGATGTCTTTGAGCAAGAGCCAATGGCAACCGATGACCCCCTAATGACGTTAGCAACACATCCGCGTGTGTTATTTACGCCACACAATGCGTGGGGCAGCGCCAATGCCCAACGCAAATTATGGTCGATTTTGGCGCAGCAAGTTAGTAGTTTTATCTTAAATCACGCATAACGATAATAAATAACAGGACGTTGACTATGGCCAAATTATCTACTAAAGCATCACTATTACAACAATTGATTCCCCAAGATTTTTCACTGTTAATGGCGGGTGTTCGCCTAGAATTATTAACCCCTGCGCATACGGATGACTTAGCGATTGCTTGTCAAGACGGTCAGCTTTGGGAATTGATTTACACCAGTACACCGACAATCGATGGCGTTGCCGATTATATCCGTACGGCTGAGGTGATGCTCGATAGGATTGCATTTGTGGTGATTGATGAAACAACGGGCAAGGCGATAGGTACGACGAGCTATCACGATATTCTAACCGCGCCTAAGCGCTTAGAGATTGGTTATACTTGGTATGCCCAAAGCTATTGGCGGAGCCATGTAAATACCGCTTGCAAGTTGATGCTGATGGGTTATGCCTTTGAAACGCTTGGCTATCAAACTGTGGGATGGCGCACTGATATTTTAAACACCCGTTCCCAACAAGCGATTGAGCGACTGGGGGCAAAAAAAGACGGTATCATCCGAGGCAATCGCCTCAATAAAGACGGCAACATCTCAGATACCGTGATGTACAGTGTGATAGCCAGTGAGTGGCCAACGGTTAAGGCCAATTTAACCAACAAGCTTGAACGCGTATAAGTCTTTAGCCGTAACAACATGACCGTTAAACACTAAATAATTCATTTAGATGGATAAAATATGACCCCAGATAGTAAGAAAGACTATTTTTCTGAGCGAGCCAGCACCTTTGACCAAGGCGCACACCGTGTCCGAAACGTAGACATGATTGCCGATGCGATTCGCAAGCAAGTGGCACTGACACCCGAGATGACCGTGATGGACTTTGGCGCAGGGACGGGATTGCTATTAGAGCGTATTGCGCCCCAAGTCGCCCATATGCTGGCCGTTGATACCTCAGCGTCAATGCTTGCAGAGTTACAAAAAAAACGTCCTGACCTGAGCAGTGAATTGACCTGTATCCAAGCCGATATCACTGAATCAACGGATGCACTTGCCCATTGGCTTGGACAAGTCGATGGCATTATCTCATCGATGGCGTTACACCATGTCAAAGACACCCAAGCCTTGATACGTGAGTTCTATCAATTACTCAAACCGACCGGGTTTATCGCATTGGCGGATTTGGACAGTGAAGACGGCAGTTTTCATGGGGCGGATGCGGCCGAGAGAGGGGTGCATCATTTTGGCTTTGACCGTGTAGCATTACAAGGCCTTGTCGAGTCGGTTGGCTTTGTGGATGTGGCATTTGTCACTGCCAATACGTTGCAGCGCCCACAAGGTGAGTTTCCTATCTTTTTACTAACTGCGAAAAAACCTAACCATGACCAATAATCAACATCCATCACTGACCATCGGTATTTATCGCCATTATAAGGGTAACCTCTATCAAGTCCTGCACTTGGCCACGCATAGCGAAACAGCAGAAAGTTTGGTCGTGTATCGCGCATTGTACGGTGAATATGGTGTGTGGGTCAGACCATTAGCTATGTTTAGTGAAACAGTTACGATTGATGGTGTAACACAGCCGCGCTTTGCCTTGGTACAAGCATTAGCGAGTTGATGACTGGCTAGATTAGTTAGTAATTAAGGGTAAATTCCATGCTGAAGAACGCTAGTATTTTTTTAAGTATCTTTCTGTTTGGCTGTTCGGCCATTCACCCTAATGTGCCGACCTCAAAGGTTGCAAGAGTAGAAGAAAAGAACAAAGCGACCAGTATCTTTTATTAACTTCTAAATCCTACTATGCCAGCTCAAGCCATGTCTGCGGTTGAGGGGCGATTTGAATGGAAAGATGAGTGCATTTATTTGGTCAATAGACGAGGCACTTATAGTACGGCTATGTTTCCATCTTATCCAAAAGAAGATGTTCAATGGGATGAGGAAAGCAAAACGCTAAATTTAAAAGGGCATATTTTTCGAATGGGCGATTGGATTGAAACCAATGGTAGTTATGAAACCTATGTGCCGAATACCGGTAGGTTTATAGAATACGAGAAACAAGGTGATAAAAAGTGCTTAAACCCGAGTCTAGCGCACATTGGAACGGTAAGTATTAGGTAGTAGGGTAAAGGTTATATTGAATTAAGCGGTCGCCAGCTTTGATATTGACTGGCACTTTTTTGATTTTTTTAAGGGTAAAAAAACAAAAACCCCAAACTTAAAGTCTGGGGTTTAGCGAATGATGATGGTGGCGTGGGGCAGGATCGAACTGCCGACACACGGATTTTCAATCCGTT
>CALJUC010000173.1 GCA_937975585.1 uncultured Moraxella sp.
CGTACCCGCCATATTTTGGGCAAAATGAACGGTATCGGTGCCAATATCATGGGGGCGTTATTGGGCACGGTGACACCGTTTTGCTCGTGTTCATCGATTCCGTTGTTTATTGGCTTTACCAAGGCGGGCTTACCGCTGGGTGTGACGTTTTCATTTTTAATTTCCTCGCCATTGGTGGATTTGGCTTCCATTATTTTGCTTGCCAGTATTTTTAACTGGAAAGTGGCGTTCGTGTATGTGGCATTAGGCTTGCTGCTAGCCGTACTAGGGGGTACACTCATCAGTGCATTGGGCATGAGAGACCAAGTGGCGGACTTTATCCAAGTTGATACCAATAGTATTGAGGCATACAACCCTGAAGACCATGTGATGACCAAACGCGAGCGCCATGCGTTTGCGCTAGACCAAGTCAAAGATATTGTGCATAAGGTTTGGCTATATATCCTAATTGGCGTGGGACTTGGCGCGGCAATTCATAACTGGGTACCACAAAACTTTATTAGCGCCTTGTTGGGCGAGCAACATTGGTATTCGGTACTGGTCGCGACGATTGTTGGTATCCCTATGTATGCGGATATCTTTGGGACATTGCCCGTTGCCGAATCATTGGTACAAAAAGGCGTTGGCATTGGCACGGTACTTGCCTTTATGATGGCGGTGACTGCGTTATCCTTGCCGTCATTATTACTTTTAAAACAAGTTGTTAAAAACAAACTGTTATTTACATTTTTTGGTATTGTTGCCATCGGTATCTTAATCATCGGTTACAGTTTGAATGCAGTAAGCAACTGGCTCGTGTAGTAAAGTATGGCTATTTGATAGATATCAATAACTTACATAAGGAAAAAATGATGAAAATCGAAGTCTTAGGCGCAGGCTGCAAAAAATGCAAGCAACTATTAGAAAATACCCAACAAGCGGTACAACAAGCCGGCATTGATGCGCAAATTGATTATGTCACCGATATGGTATCGATTGCCCAACGTGGCATTATGAGCACGCCTGCCCTTGCCATTGGTGGCAAAACCGTGTCAACCGGAAAAGTATTATCACCTGAGCAAGTATTACCTTACTTGCAAGCGTAATGATTGCATACAGCAAATATCGATGTTAGCCATAAAAAAGCCATATCACTTAGGATATGGCTTTTTATTAGGATAAAAATACGTTTAATTATCCGCTAAATCAATCCAAATGGTTTTTAACTCGGTATATTGGTCATGCGCCCACATGGATTTATCACGTCCGCCAAAGCCCGACTGCTTATAACCGCCAAATGGCGTGGTGATATCACCCTCACCAAAACAGTTAATGGTTACCACGCCTGTCCGTATCGCGCGTGCTGTCTTAATGGCGCGCTTAATATTGGCACTGTATACCGAGCCAGTTAAGCCATAAATAGTATCATTGGCAAACTTAATAGACGAACTGCAATACTTGCGCGCCGCCGATCAATAATGCATATAGACCAAATAGCACCAAAATTAACATCTGTGAGCCACAGGTTTGGTCATCGGCTGGCAAAGAACTGACTTTAACCATTGTAAACTCCATTTCGCTACGCGTTGTTCGTATCAATTCCCCTGCCCCAAAACTTGTTCTCGTCATAACAAACAACTATCAATAACAGGTTATTAAAGGTAGGAAATTAAAGATTCCTTTCTTTGTATACACAATGTATAATTATATTATTCCAAAATAATTATGATGTCTAGCGTTATTTACAAATTACTTTGCAAACGCAAAGATTTATGAAATGATTACCCACCCCAATTGCTTAAGGATGATTAAGGACAATCTTGATGGAAAACACACTGGAAAAAACGCATGATGGACAAGCCATGGTATCTGGCAGTGCGCTGATTGGCTCATTGCAAGTCGTTGCCGCGGGGATTTGTTGGGGTACGCTCGGGATTTTTTCGACCCAATTGGGCAAGCTTGGCTTTAGCAGCATTGATATCACGATTTTGCGTGTGGTGACGGCGGGCGCGTTGGTACTGGCGTTATTGCCCCAACTCTTACCTGTGTTTAAGCGATTGTCGCTCAAAGAGTGGTTTGGCCTTGCGTTACAATCCTTAATTGGCGTATTGGGCATGACGCTGTGTTATTTTTTTGCGGTGCAACAAGTCGGTGTGAGTATGGCGGTGGCACTCCTGTATACCGCACCGGTGTTTAGCTTGGTATTGGCACGCGTGATTTTGGGTGAAAAGATTTCGCTAAAAGCCGCGTTATTGGCCGTGGTCGCCGTGATTGGCGTGGCGTGTTTGATGCTGGGTGATAAGTTTGATTTAAATATTGGCGTGATGATTGGCTTATTATCAGGGCTGTGCTATTCGCTCTATGGCATCTTGGGCAAAAAAGCCATGTCATACCACCATCCGGCAAATTTGGTGTTTTTTAGTTCGGTGGCCTTTAGTGCATTGGCCTTGTTATTGGTACCTCAGACCTATCAGGCGTATGCGACGTTATTTAGCTTGTCAAACACCTCGTTATTATTGGTATTGGGGTTAAGCCTACTGGGCACGATTGTGCCGTTTTTTCTATATATGAATGCCTTAAAAAAACTCAGCGCCACCAAAGCCTCGGTCTTTACCATCGTTGAGCCCTTAACCGCAATTATCTTAGCCACTGTGTTACTACAGCAACCGTTAAAGCCGTTACAAATGGTGGGCGTGACGCTGATTATTGCCGCGACGTTGATGAACGCGCTATGGGGCAAGTCTTAATTTTTATAACCTGTATAAATAATATAGGTTTTATCCTAGGTTTTGCGGTATTATCATAAGATAACAATAAATGATGAATAACGTGAGGAAGTACGGGATGAAACCGCTCTTTTTAGCCTGTGGCATGTTAGGGAGTCTGGTAATATCAGGTTGTGCGACCACCCAGACCACAAATACCGCCAATATCAATATCAATGGCAGCGCCACGCCAACCGCTTTGATACCGATATGGGCGTGTCAGCCAATAGCCCAAATACGTATGCCGATTTTTGGGTGACGGATAACGCCACTAAAAAGACCGTGTCTGCGGTGGTACGCGCAAAACGTGAACCAAAATCCCCAGGTTATCTGTCCACGTTTTTACAAAACCATATGCCGCCTTTGGTCATTCCTGAACCATCGACTCAACCAATGCCATAACCTATCGGATGGTGTAAAAAGCGTCAGCTAACTTATCAAAACTTATAACGGTGAAATCCATGCGTCAATATTTTAGCGTGTTTCTAATAGTCGCCAGTCTGACCGGTGTATTGACCGGCTGTGATAAGTTGGCAGGCGTGATGAAGCAAGATAGTGCCGCGCCAAATCGTCAAGTGGTCGGCTATGTTGAGGGCGATTACCGTTATTTAGCCGCGCCCTATAGTGGTTGGCTAAAATCTGTGCCGGTAAACCTAGGCGACAGGGTGCAATCCGGGCAAATGGCGTTTAATTACCGCAGTGATGCCGAGCAGCTTGCCGTCAATCAGGCCAATGCCCAACTCCAATCCCAAATCGCACAAAGCAAAAATCTAACCACCGGCGCGCGTCCTGTCGAACTTACGAGCCTTGAAGCGCAATTAAAGTCCGCCCAAGCACAGCTACAACTCGCCAAACAAACCCTGAGCCGTTACCAACAACTACAACGTTCAGGCGCAGTCGCGCAAGTCCAAGTTGATGAAATGGTTGCCCAAGTCAAATCCGCCCAAGCCAATGTCGATAGCATTCAAGGGCAGATTCGAGCGGCAAACTTACCAGCCCGTGAACAAGCCTTAAATGCCGCTATTGCCACCAGTAAGGCCGCACAAGCTGCCTTGGAAAAAGCGCAATGGCAACTGGGGCAGCTCAATGTAAACAGTGACTTAACGGGTGAAGTCAGCCAAGTGTATTACCATACCGGTGAGTATGTGACCCAAGGTCAGCCCATCGTGCAAATCCTACCTGACAATCATAAAAAAGTGATCTTTTACGTCGCGCAAGAGGTACTGTCCACGCTAAAAATCGGGCAGACGATTCGGGTACAGCCAGTCACCACGCCTGCCAGTCTTCATCCTGAAGCAACCGCAACCATTCGTTATATCAGCCCACAAGCCAGTTATACCCCGCCTGTGATTTATAGTAATGAAAATGCCAATAAATTAACCTTTCGCATAGAAGCAACGCTCAATCCGCCAGCCACTCAAGCCAAGACTGCATCCAACAGCACATTCGCCTTGCAAGTGGGACAACCGGTGCAAGTGGCATTTTAGCTAAAGAGCTTATCGCATGAATTTATCACTTAACCCTGACCTAAACCAAGCCACTCGCCCGCCCGAACTTGCGATTGATGTCAAAAATCTGTGCAAGAAGTTCGGCGATAAAGTGGCGGTTGATCATGTATCGATTGCGCAGCCTGTCGGCTCAGTGTGGGGGTTTTTGGGGCCAAACGGTTCGGGCAAAACCACCACCATTCGTATGTTATGCGGTCTATTAGCACCCACATCAGGTGAAGGTCGCTGTCTAGGCTATGATGTGGTCACCCAATCACGACAAATCAAAAATCTCACCGGCTACATGACCCAAAAATTTAGCTTTTGGGAAGACTTAACCATCAAGGAAAACTTGGACTTTGTTGCACGACTGTACCAACTTCCCAACCGCAAACAAGTGGTCCAACAGACCCTACAAGAATTGGGGCTTACACATCGACAAAACCAATTAGCCGGCGGGCTATCAGGCGGTTGGAAGCAGCGCTTGGCACTTGCGGCAAGCACCATGCACCAACCCAAGTTACTGCTGCTTGATGAGCCGACGGCGGGCGTGGACCCGCAGGCGCGGCGCGAGTTTTGGCAACAAATCCATCGGCTCAGTCAGCAAGGGCTCACCGTCTTGGTATCCACCCACTACATGGATGAAGCCGAGCGTTGTGACCATATCGTGTATTTGGCACATGGCAAACTGATTACCCAAGGGACGGTCAATGACATCATTGCCCAGTCGGGACTGGCATCATTTGAAACTGCGCATACCCATCATGCTATCTCTGAATTATCAATGTCTACCAGCGCTGATAGTCAGCATACTTTAGCAACCAACCAGTCAATTCGTGGGCTATTGGCCGAAATTGGCGCCTTACCGCATATCGAAGAAGCCAGTTTTTTTGCCGATAACATCAAAGTCAGTGGCCATGATCGACAAGCCATGCAGCAAGATTTTGCTGACTTTAATCAGAAACTTGCACAGCGTAACTTGCCACCGCTCCAATGGCAAGCCACCACGCCCACCCTCGAAGATGCCTTTATTGCGTTAGAAAAGCGCACTGGTGGAGATACCCGCTAATGGCTCAATACACACAGACACAAAGACCACCAAAGGATTGGCTCTCATTTCGGCGTATCCAAGCCATCTTAATCAAAGAATTGATTCAGATGAAGCGTGACAAAATGACCTTTGCCATGCTACTCATGATACCCATCATGCAGCTTGTGTTATTTGGTTTTGTGATTAACAACAACCCCAAGCACTTACCGACCGCCATCTATCTACAAGAAAATACCGAAATCACGCGTAGTATCGTAAGCCACATGGTGCAATCGCAATACTTTGACATTGTCAGTGATATCAATACCGACAATGCCTATCGTGGTGATAAGCCACCGATTAATAGCGAGCAGTTACTCAAGTCAGGTCAAGTGAACTTTGTACTGACCATACCATCCGGCTTTAGTAAAGCGTGGGTCAGAGGGGAAAAGCCAAGTTTGGTGCTAGAAGCCGATGCCAGTGACCCCAGTGCCGCCGCATTGGCGATTGCACAAATCAACCCTATCGTGCAAAGCGCCTTATCCGATATCCAAACTGGCAACTTAAGCTATCTCAAACCTAGACCTAGCTCCATCAATGTGATTACCCATACCAAATACAACCCCGAGGGCATTAGCCAGTTTAATATTGTACCGGGGCTATTAGGGGTGATTTTGACCATGACCATGGTGATGATTACCAGTATTGCCATGACCCGAGAAGCCGAACGCGGCACGATGGAAAACCTGCTTGCCATGCCAAGTAAACCCCTTGAAGTGATGATTGGCAAAATCATTCCGTATGTCTTGATGGGGGTTATCCAAACCGTGATTATTTTGATTGCCAGTGAGTTTTTATTTCATCTGCCGTTTGTGGGTTCGATGACGACCTTGGCACTGGGCATTGCGCTATTTATCATGGTCAATTTGGCGATTGGGTTTACCTTTAGCACGATTGCCAAGTCACAGATGCAAGCCATGCAAATGACGTTCTTTTTCTTTTTACCATCAATGCTGCTGTCAGGGTTTATGTTTCCGTTTCAGGGTATGCCGATATGGGCGCAGCGATTGGGGGAAATCCTACCCCTCACCCATTTTTTACGTATTGTGCGTGGTATTATGTTAAAGGGCGCCTCACTGGATTTGTTGATGGCGGAATTTACTTGGCTATTGGGAATGCTATTCGCGACCAGTATCATTGCCATGTTACGCTACCGCCAAACCTTGGATTAGTGGCTGACAAATGGCTTATCGATACTATCAATAAAAATATTCGTGATGACGACTTTAACGAATCGGTTTAAAATACACTCAGCCATCAACTTACCTATAATAATATCTATAAAGGATACCTCTCATGCAATTTGCCATTATCGGATTAGGCGCTTTTGGTCAAACCTGTGCCAACGAGCTTGAACGCCTCGGCAACCAAGTGCTTGCCATCGATATTAATGAAAAACTGGTTGATGATATCAGTGATAAAGTCACCAGCGCCTTGATTGCCGATGCCACAGACAAAGAGACCTTACTTGAGTTAGATTTGGCAAATTATGACGGTGTGTTGGTCAGTATTGGTGATAACTTGGAGGCCAGTTTATTGTGTACCTTGAACTTACTCAGTATGCAGGTACGCAACTTATGGGTCAAAGCCAAGACGGATGCGCATCATCATATTTTGCAAAGCTTGGGCGTGACCAATATCATTCACCCAGAGCAAGATATGGGTATTCGTATTGCCCAACGCATGAACTACCCAATGGTCAAGCAATATATGGCCTTGGGTGATGAGCAGTTTTTGATTCGCCTTGACCCGCCTGAACAGTGGCGTGGACATCCATGGAGCGATATCCAAAACCAACACCCGAATATTATGTTTATTATGCTAAAAAGATTGGGCGTTATTTATAACCAATTACCCGAAGGTTATTTCTTTCAAGGTGGCGACAAATTGGTGGTCGCGGGGGATATCCAGTGCTTGCGAAAACTCGCCAAAGTGATCCGCGACACGGCAATTTAATGGCGAATACTCGAGTAACCCACCATGCTAACGCCAAATAAACCGGAAAAACCTGCCAAACCTCGCACACCCAACCGCACAACTAGCATTATGAAAAAATCGGCGAAAGATGCCAATCATACGGTTGTAGGTTTTGCCAATAAGCCTTTAACTTTGTCACCCCCAGCTATCTTATCGCTGGGGTTTTTATTTCTCATTGCGATTGGGACGCTGCTACTGTCGCTCCCGATGGCCAGTTACCAGCCAATTAGTGTGTTGTCCGCAGGTTTTACCGCGACCTCTGCCGTCACAGTGACCGGTCTTAATGTGGTTGACACCGCCAATTACACCATATTTGGTCAAATGGTGATTGTCGCCTTGATTCAGATGGGCGGGCTAGGTTTTATGACCTTTGCGATTTTGGTGCTGTCCTCTTTTCAACGCAAAATGGGTCTATCAGGCGCGTTGGTTGCCCAAGAAGCACTGGGCGGCACCAGTATTAACCAAGTCGTCCAAACGGCAAAAGCGGTTATCGAAATTGCCTTGGCTGTGGAGTTCATCGGCTTTGTCGGGCTGACGCTATGTTTTTTGCCGAGTAAAGGCTTATCCGCTGCCATGTACGAGGCGTTTTTTCTGTGTGTGTCCGCGTTTAACAATGCAGGCTTTGCGCTAACGGGTAATAACCTCACCGTGTATAACCATATGCCGATGGTGACGACCATTATCAGCTTTTTGATTATCATGGGCGGTTTGGGATTTTTGGTGATTTTGGATGTTATTAAACAGCGGCATTGGAGCCGTTTTAGCACCAATACCAAGGTTATGCTATCTGCGACAGCCACGTTAAATATAGTCGGTATGGTGTTATTTTGGCTGCTAGAATACGACAACCCAAAAACCTTGGGCGTGTTGGCTGGCGTGGAGCAATGGGCAAATGCTTGGTTTATGGCGGTCACCAGTCGTACCGCTGGCTTTAACAGTATCGATTATGGCCTAATTAATGATGATAGCATGCTGTTAACCGAGTTTTTGATGTTCATTGGGGCAGGTTCGATGTCAACGGGCGGTGGTATCAAGCTTGGTACTTTTATGATTATTGTGGCAACGACTGTTGCCTATTTGCGTCAGCGTGAACAGGTGATTGTCTTTGATAAAGCCATGCCCGACAAACTCATCAAAAAATCCTTTGCCTTGATGAGTATTTCGATCTTAATGATTTTTATTAGTAGCTTTTTACTCACATTAACAGAAGGCAATGGCCGTACCGTTGATATCGTATTTGAGGTGATATCCGCGTCTTCCACGGTTGGGCTATCGCGTAACTTTACCCCCACGTTAAGCGAGCCGGGGCAACTCATTATCATGTTTATGATGTATATGGGACGCTTGGGGCCGCTGACCTTGGCGTACTTTATCGCAACCCCAAAACCCACCAGAATCAAGCGTCCCGAAAGCCATACCCTTGTGGGTTAAGTTGGCTAATATGCGTTAAGCAATAGATACTCAATTCGGGGCGTATTTTAAAAATACTCCATAACAGGCCAGTCTAATTTCGCTAGACTGGTTTTTTATTTTAATTGAGGGTCAAAGTTTAAAGCGCTTTTTTATATTTGACGAATAGCAATAGCAAGGCCAATAGGCTAAAGCCCGCGCCCACATAAAACGTCATGGAACTACCATGCAGCTCCCATAGCCAACCGGCAAGCACACTGGCGATTAGCATGGCAATACCGCTCACCAAATTAAACATCCCAAACGCCGTACCGCGCAAATCACTCGGGGCGGTATCGGCAACCATAGTAGCAAGCAATCCTTGTGTCATGCCCATATGAATGCCCCATAACGCCACACCCATCAGTAGACCGATTTTATTCATTTGGCTGGCGAGTAGCATATCTGACACGATTAGCACCATCATACCCAAGGCCAGTAAGCGATAATGGCTCATGCGGTCAGCCAATATACCAATCGGGTATGCGGACAATGAATACACCAAATTCATGGCCACCATCACCAAGGGCACATACGCCACCGAAAACCCGACTTGCTCAGCACGCAATACCAAAAACGCCTCACTAAAGCGCGCTAAGGTAAAAATTGCCCCAATCGCGACCACCCACCAATACGCGGATGAAAGTTTTTTGAGGTTTTCTTTGCGAATCGGTTGTTGGCGCTTTTCGCTAATCGGTTTTTTGGGTTCTTTGACCCCAATCATCAACAAAGCAACTGCCAAAAATGCTGGCACCACAGCGACCCAAAACACCGCGCGATAATCATTCGCCCACAGTAGCATCAGTCCCGTTGCCAATAGTGGCCCAACGAACGCACCAACCGTATCCAATGATTGGCGCAGACCATAAGCCGCCCCGCGTACTTCTTTTGGGGTGATATCTGCCACTAGCGCATCCCTCGGTGCGCCACGCACGCCCTTACCCACCCGATCTAATAACCTTGCGGTAATCACCACGCCCGATGTGCTTGCCAACGCGAATAATGGCTTGGTCACTGCACCCAAGCCATAGCCAAAGACGGCCAATCCTTTGCGTTTGCCAATATAATCACTAAACGCCCCAGAAAACACTTTCACAATCAAAGCGGTGGCTTCTGCTAGCCCCTCAAGCAGCCCGACCAATGCCGTACTCGCGCCCAATGAACCGACCAAAAACAGCGGCAATAAACTGTGAATCATCTCGGATGAGATATCCATCAACATACTGACAAAACCAAGTACCCAAATACCGGTAGGAATCGTGGGTTTGTTAGGGGCAGAATCAGGGGGTGATGGCAAGTTATTGTTTGAAGTAGGATTGGTCATGGTGTTTCCCAAACTTATCAATCGGGTATTAGCAACACATTGGATGGGTTGTTATTCGTTAAAAAATGCGTGTTTACAATGTGTATATATAAAGACCTAAGGATAAACGTCTAATAATGCTACATGGCTTAGTATACGCTTAGCAAAGTGAATTATAGGCCCGATTGGGCGGGCGCGCAAAAAATAGGTTGCTTGACGAAAAAAAAGCCTTTATCTGATGACGATAAAGGCTTTTTATATTAATCATGAGTTCAATCACTTGCTATCAATTTACAAGAAATCACATATCACTTTTAAGGCCATGCTGCGCATTAAAGACTTGGTGTGTCAGACGGTCGGCGGAATCACTGGTCAATGGCTCAACTTCCTGCAACGTCGCTAAGCAGCGTTTGGTCAGGTTAATGTATTGCTGGGTGCCGTTACGTTTCCACGCCATTTCTTTTTCATCAAGCTCGCGGATGACTTTGGCAGGGCTACCTACCCATCAATCGCATAACAAGGCATGATAATATCCTTATAGCATCCTTCATTACTGATTATATTAAGTAAAAATTATTTAGTAAGTGGCTATTATTATTTAATAGGCAGCTTCGGTTAGCTTTAACCCACCAAAACGCTTATAAAATTTTGGGTGTGCCGGCGGCATCGTACCTTCTGCGGTTCTCGCGATATCCAAGAAAAACTCTTCAGACGCACCGATCACCGTTTGGTATAGATTACTGGTCAGATTGCGCGCGGTCAATGCTAACCAATCGGTTGGCAATAGCTCAAGGGGTAAACTTGGGTCTTTTAATAAGATACGGCGGTATTGGTGAACCAATAAAATACGCAATTGAAACGCTTGTAATTCGGTAAACTCACCATCTTCCACCATGTTTAAAAAATCACGGAAGTCGTTGATAAATTTGTCATAGCGTTCGTGAAGTTGTGCAATTGGCCAATTATTCTCGACCATGCGCTTTAAGGTGGGATAAGATTCAGGCCATAAGTGTAAGGCTTCAGCACGAAACACGACCACTTGTTCAGTCATATTGAGGTTATAAAGTAAATTATGCACCTCAAACTCATCACAACCAGGATAAGCCATGACATTGGTCGCGATATTGGCAAAACCAAGCCATTCTAACTCTTTTTTTAGGATGGCTTTGTTCTCAAGCTCAACTGAGCTTAACAGCACCAAGTCCCATTTTTGGTCCCATTTGTGATGACTTAAGCCATAAATCTTGTCGTGGGCAATAATAAAGCGCTTGTGACTACTTTCGGTAACACGGTAATAGCTGGTACGCCCAATCTTTTCAGAGGCTAACCAACCATTTTGTCCTAATCGAAATACCGCAGTACGTACGGAGCGCTCATTAAAACCGAACACATCCATTAACTGAATAAGACTGGCTAAACTAATGACCCCACCGCGTTGAAAAATACAATCGCCAAAGATAGACATAATTAACGACGTACCGCTTAATACATCTTCACGGATAAGCTCATCGATACGGTTTTTAAGTTTCGCATTCATGTCAGTCATTTATTACCCAGTAACAAGTAGGCGATAACACCAAGGTGGGTTATCGCCTGAGATTTAGTTACGCAGTGGCAGAGTTGCGAATATCAAACACACGTTGTGCTTTACCTTCTGAACGTGGTAAGAAACCTGGTGGTACAATCTCAACACCAACGCTGATACCGACCATGGTTTTGATCTTATGTTTAAATTCACTCGTCAACTGCCTTGCTTCCATATCAATGGCATACCTTCTTTTGTAATGGTGGTAAATACCAATTCGCCCAATTCACCGTCTGGTAGAACCTCACCCGTTTCTGGGTTGATGATTTCTGGGAAGAAGTGGTCTTCCCAAATCGTTGGGCCGTCTTTTGATTCTAGACATTCCATCGCAACACCTGGACCCATCACTTCTGATAGACCATAGATATCTAGTGCATCAACACCCAAACGCGCTTCAATCTCTTGGCGCATTGCATTGGTCCAAGGCTCAGCACCGAAGATACCCGTTTTGATTGAACAATCTTTAGCTGTACCGTATTTTTTCTCTAAGGCTTCAATGATGTTTAAGCAGTATGAAGGTATTACCATTAATGCTGTTGGTTTAAAGTCATGAATTAACTGGGCTTGACGCTCAGTTTGACCACGTGACATTGGAATAACCGTCGCACCTAAACGCTCAACACCATAGTGCGCACCTAAGCCACCTGTGAACAAACCATAACCATAGGATACTTGGATAGTATCTTTGCTGGTTAAGCCCGCCGCGCGTAATGAACGCGCCACGATATCTGACCAAGTCACGATATCTTGTTTGGTGTAACCAACAACCGTTGGTTGACCTGTCGTACCTGATGAGGCATGAACACGGACGATTTGTTCTTGCGGGACGCTAAACATACCAAATGGATAGTTATCACGCAAGTCTGATTTGCTAGTGAATGGGAACTTGGCCAAATCTTCTAGCGATTGAAAGTCGTCAGGGTGGACACCGGCGTCATCGAATTTCTTTTTATACACTGGGCTATTGTCATACGCACGTTTTAGCGTTTCTTTCATTGCAGCAATCACCAAGCGTGTACCGCTCATGCCAAGTGGGTGACCAAGAGAAATTGCGCCACCATTTGGGTTAACACGGCTGTCATCGTCCGCAATGCCCAGTTCACGTAGAACCGCTAAGCCTTGCGCGGCAAATGCTTCGTTATTATTTGGCGGTGTGGGTGAGTCAGGCAATCATCGTGCCAGTGCATTTTATGCCGCTGACTACTGCGCATGGCCAATGGCTTCACTTGAAACCGATAGCTTGGTTTTTCCTGAAAAGCTATCACCGGGTGTCGTGATGTAAAGCGCTATCTATAGTTAAAGAAATCTATAAGTGCTACAATAACAAAATGGCATACTCAACCGAC
>CALJUC010000174.1 GCA_937975585.1 uncultured Moraxella sp.
GTTGCAATCAGCGATAGCCGATGGTGATAGTGCGCTATCTAGCCGTATTGATACTTTAAACAGTGACTATCAAGGCAATAAAGCAACGGTTAGCAGTCAACTATCCACGTTATCTACCAACTCAAGCAGTCAAGCATCATTAATCAGTGGTTTGCAAGCATCTGTTAGCACCGCGCAAAGCACGGCTAACACGGCTGTTAGCAATGCTGATAATGCACAGTCTGCCGCTAATACAGCTAACGCAGCGATACAAACTGAACAAACCGCGCGTGCTAACGCAGATAGCGCATTGTCTACTCGTATTGACACAGTGCAAACTACAGTAAACGGCAATACGGCATCAATCCAAACACAACAACAATCAATCAATGGGCTATATGCTCAATACACGGTTAAAGTCGATGTGAATGGGCGCGTGAGTGGATTTGGTTTAGCGAGCAGTAATACGCAGTCTGATTTTGCTATCCGTGCTGACAAGTTTTATATCGCACCGCCTGAAGGTACAGGCAAAGGTGACAGCCCATTCATGGTGCTAACATCTAGTCAGACCATCAATGGCACGGTTGTGCCAGCAGGTACATACATCAAGTCGGCTTATATCCATGACGGCTCGATTGATGTTGCTAAGATTAACAAAGCAAGTATCACATCTCTGTCGGCTTTGTCTGCAAATATTGGGCATTTTAAATCGGCAGAAAGTGGTGCAAGGCTCGAAATTAAAGATAGTTTATTATCTGTTTACGATGCCAATGGTACGCTGCGTGTGCGGCTAGGGTTGTGGTGATGCAAGGTATTCAAGTATGGGATTCTAGTAATAAACTAGTCTTAGATAGCAGTTATAGAACAACGTCTATCTTTGGTTCTATTAGTATTAGTAGCGCTGGGACATTTACTGTAAGTGATGATAGGTTTAGTAAAGGAGTCCCATTTTACTTAATGGATGATTTTTATAATGGGATAACTTTAGTAGCGGTATTTTCAAATAATACTTATACATTTACTTTGAAAAATGCTGGTTTAGGTACTTATGCACCTTTTAAAATTTATTATGGTATATTTTAATGGCACAAGGTTTAGAGATATATAATGATAATAACTCACTTTTGTTAAGTTCAGACACTATTCCAATTCTTTATCAACAAAAAGTTGTATCAAGAGTTACTAGTAATGTTAACTCAAAAGTATTGTTATCTAAAAAAGATGGGGTATTATCCGTTTACTATTTTGATTGTAAAAATGATGTCAATAGAATTAGTGATTATGGTGTATTCTCCCCTTTTGGTGCAGGGGATAATTACTATATTTTACCTGATAAAATGGGAGCATCTGAGCATATTGATGTTGAAGAATATCAATTTAAAGCACAGATAAAATATTCGTGTAATGCGGGGTTACAGTTATTTAATGCGAGTGGTGTGGAAGTTTATAATAGTAACCATGTCCCCCTAACTATTGTAGATAAAGTATCTATTGATGTTTCTAACAGTTGGTATCCAATGTCTACAAAATCTTGGGGTAAAATCTATACTGGTAGAACTAAATTAGGTTTCCTATTTACTAATATCCCTGCAGGTATTACAAAAAGTAAAACTTATAGTGGTGTATATGCTTACGATTATCGTCCTTATTGCGATAATGAGGGCTTTATATCTATTACTTACACCCCTACCATTTGGACATATTCTTATTCTAGTGCAGAAATACCTATTGACCGTAGTTTAAGGTTGGAATTTTTTGTAGTAGACCTCTCTGGTCTATATTAAGTCAGCCCTTAATCATAGACGTAACCAATTATTAGATATTTGGAATAAAACTATTTGATGTCCGTATGCTAATTTATAACCCACTCATCGAGTGGGTTTTTTATTTAAGGAGGCGCTATGCCAAAAAAACGAGTTAAAACATCAACACTTTGGGTATTTGCGCTCATGTTGTTGATGTCAACAATAGCTATGGCTCAAGCAGGGGACGTAGAGCCTAAGCCGATTTTAAATAGCTGGGGCATTACAGCCCCTTTTTTAACATCATGGCTGCCTATTTGGATATTTTGTGTATTAGGCGGCATTGGCTCAATCTTTGTCAAAGTAGATAACATTGATACAAGATTCCGCTATCTATATGTAGCTAAACCTTTTTTGGGTGTGCTTGGCGGTATGTCGCTGTCAATCGCAATGACAGACGGACGTGACCCACCTGAAGTTATTTTAAGTACCTATGCGGCAATCTCATCTTTTTTATCAAGTGCGATTTTGCAGTTTGTACTTGTCTTGCTGTCTAGCCCAAAAAACAGCTTAAAAGTTGTAAACAGTGTGAGTCCAGTGCAGTTTGAGCTACCCGATGATAAAGGGGGTAAACCATGATGAATATTAGCGTGATTTTGTGTGCAATTGCTGGAATCTTTGGTCTATTCGCATTAATCAAATGGTTTTTTATTTTAAAGCCTGATGTCTACACAAATGCTGCCAATGTTGCGCCGATTATTATCACGACAATTGCATGGCTGTCTGCTGCAGTGACGTTTTATCAAACATCGACTTTTGACAGTCCGATCGATATGCAACGCCTTTGGATGATAATTGGCTGGGCATGGCTAATTTATCAACTTAAAGTCAATCGCGATAATAATGTTCGCAAAGATAAGATTATAAAAACTTTGAGAGATATCAATAACCAACCAACCGCCAATTAGGCGGTTTTATTTTATAAGGATAAAGTATGAGCGATTTTAACAAAGCATTTGACCGCGTCATTGGGCATGAAGGTGGTTATGTTAATCATCCAAGCGACCCAGGCGGTGAAACTAACTGGGGCGTCACTCGCAATACAGCCCGCGCTTACGGTTACAACGGCGATATGCGAGCAATGACACGTGAGCAAGCAAAACCCATTTACAAAACAGGTTTTTGGGATCGAATACAAGGGGATAAGTTGCATGATGCAGTGGCATTTCAACTTTTTGATGCCGCTGTTAATCACGGCATCGGTAATGCTGTGCGTATGATGCAACGTGCATTGGGCGTTGCAGATGACGGCATCGTTGGCAATGTAACACTGTCAGCTTTACAAGCGATTAATCCCAGTGATTTTGTGCTTAAATTTAACGCCCAGCGTCTTAATTTTTATACGTCTTTATCTACTTTTGGCACGTTTGGCAAAGGTTGGGTACGACGAATCGCAGGTAATTTGAATTACGGTGCAATCGATAACTAAACCTGTCAAAATCCTGTCAAACAAAAAGGTCAATAACCTAAGCTATTGACCTTTAAGTATTTATATGGTGGAGATGGCGGGAGTTGAACCCGCAAGCGCATCAATTTTTTAATCAATAGTTTACGCCAAAATTACGCCAAATAATTGCAAGATATTGTTTTAAAATAATTTAAACCACCTTGACATGGTGGGGGTCGTCTGTTCGAGTCAGATTATGCCTACCAAATACGAAACCCCACAGCCATAGCGGTTGTGGGGTTTTTCTTTGTTTTTGGGGTCAAAAATTGTTACGCTTAATTAGTTTTATTTTGTGCATTTTAAGCAAAAAATGCGTAAAATGCGTATTAATTTACGCCACAATTACGCCAAGATTTTTAACCGATGAAACTACCCACGCCACGCAAACGCGGTGATGCCTATCGCATCGAGATTATGATAGACGGACAGCGTATGTCTGCTACCCGCGATACGATCAAAGAGTGCCATGCCTGGGCAAGTCGTAAACTACTTGAGTCAAAAGCTGGTCAACTGTCCACATCTGATACACGCTCACAGCTTAAGTTGGGTGAGCTGATGACAATACAGTATGAGTCATCAAGACGTCAATCCAAGGGCAAGCGCACGGACTTGGACTATCAGCGCATGATTGCCCGTGATTATAGCTGGCTCACATCGATGCGCGTCGTTGATATCACTGCCCAAGATTTGACCAGGTACCGTGATATGCGGCTGCAAAAAGTGGCACCCTCGATTCACCGCCACACAGGCGGCTTAGAAAATAAAATAGGATTGTGCAAAATACGAATAGGGATTCACCGCCACACAGGCGGCTTAGAAATAGCGTGAATTTATCGGGGTTTTTGCCGATATGTTCGCCATCGCAT
>CALJUC010000175.1 GCA_937975585.1 uncultured Moraxella sp.
TGTGCGTCCACCCCTTTAGATAATAAAGCATTGAGCACTGCTTTACCACTGTTTAAAGAAACTTCACGCTCTGTGCTCCAACCGCCACAGACCACCGCCACTTTGCCAAATTGTTTTACATCGATATTTTGTGTCATCGTTAATCCCATTTATTTATTACTTAAATTTTAATTTACACAAATCTTTAAACCATGACTTGGGTATTTTAACTCCCCTACAAATGCGTAAACATCGCCAGATGGCAACATGGGCAGGGTATATTGATATTCTTGTTCCGAAATTTTTACAGGTTTGATAATCGTATTTTTATAGATAATATTTAAGCCTGTTAGCGGGTTATGACCCAACTTAATCCAACGTAACCAACGACTATCATAGTATTTTGGACTAGTTACCGTAAACATCACTGGCTGTTTTACCCAAATTCGATTATGTAATGTGGTAAATTTTCGCTCATTATCCACAAAATCAAACGGCATATATTCACAATAAGGCTTAGCTTGGCTAGGGATTGTAATTTGCCCCATTGTCCCTGCCTGACAAACATTTGCAACGAATATTAACAACAACCATGATTGGTTTTTCATTAACTATCCTAAAAACAATTTATTTTTTGCCAAATCCAAACATAACTGACCGACATTACCGGCACCTTGGGTGATTAATAAGTCATTGCCTTTTAGCATACTGGTTAGCACTTGGCGAATCTGCGCCATATCGCCCAGATTTAGCATAATTGGCTCCACTTGACCGCGCATACGGATGGTACGAGCAAGGCTACGGCTATCTGCCCCTTCAATGACCGGCTCACCTGCGCTATACACATCGAGTAGCATCAACACATCGACTTGTGATAACACTTCAACAAAGTCATCAAAACAATCGCGGGTACGGCTATAACGGTGTGGCTGGAAAATCATAGCAAGGCGACGATCAGGATAGCTTTGGCGCGCGGCTTTGATGGTCATTGCCACTTCCGTTGGATGGTGGCCGTAGTCATCAATGAGTAGTACATCCCCTGACCCATCGGCAACGGGATAATGACCGTTATTTTCAAAGCGACGTCCCACGCCCGCGAATTTCTCAACGGCACGTTGAATGGCTTCATCAGCGACGCCTTCATCGGTTGCCATGGTAATTGCGGCTAAGGTGTTATAAACGTTATGAATGCCTGGGATATTTAGGGTGATTGGCAAAGGATCACGACCTTTACGCAATACGGTAAAGTGGGTTTTGGTACCATCAGCGACTACATCAACGGCTTGTACATCGTTGTGCTTTTCTAGGCCATAGGTCAACACTGGACGCGCGATGTCATCAATCATGTTATACAGTTCTTTATCATCACCACATAACACAGCCAAGCCATAGAACGGCATATTTTGTAAAAACTGCACATACGCGGCTTTTAGCTTATCAAAGCTACCACCATAGGTTTCCATATGGTCTTGGTCGATATTGGTCACGATAGCGGCCATTGGACGAAGTGATAAAAACGAGGCATCCGACTCATCCGCTTCTGCCACCAAATAACGGCTTTGACCCAATGAGGCATTCTTGCCAGAGGCGTTAAGCTTACCGCCAATCACATAAGTCGGGTCTAATCCTGCTTCGGTTAAAATCGTGGTCAGCAAACTGGTCGTGGTGGTTTTACCATGCGCGCCGGCAACCGCGATACCATGACGATAGCGCATCAACTCACCTAACATATCGGCACGACGTACTACCGGGATACGACCCGATAACGCCGCTTGGATTTCTGGGTTTATACGGTCAATCGCTGACGATACCACCACCACATCAGCCTCGCTGATATTTTTTGAGTCGTGACCGATAAGGACTTGAATACCCATATCCGTTAAGCGTTCCGTTACTGGGCTAGTTTTAATATCTGAGCCACTAACAGTGTAGCCTTGATTATGGATAACTTCAGCGATACCGCACATCCCTGCCCCACCAATACCAACAAAGTGAACATGATTAATACGGCGCATTTCTGGGATTTCAATCAGGCGTTTTGCCAGTTTTTTTGCGCTTTTGGCGATGGCTTTATCGTTGGTTGGTGTCGGTTTTTCTGTCATTGTTGTTTTCATTGCAGTTTTGGCAGGGTCTAAATTTTTGCTAGATTTTGTGGCTTTTGACATAATTAGCGCTCAATTAATAAGGCGGAATAAGTTAACGTAACACAACTTGCGAATAAAGCAGTCCGATACGAAGGGTATAAGCAAACATAAAGCAGTTAGGCAAGTTGTGCCAAAATCACGTCAGCCGCTTGGGCGGTGGCGGTTGGATTGGCAAGCGCGCGCGCTTTGGTTGCCATCGTTAATAATTTTTGGCGGTCCAAATCAGCCAATAAATTGGCCAAGCTGTCCGCGGTTAAATCTTTTTGTGGTAGCAAGAATGCGGCGCCTTGTTCAGACAAGCTCTTAGCATTGGCAGTTTGGTGGTCATCCACAGCGTGTGGCAATGGTACAAACACCGCTGGCAAGCCGACATTGGCCACTTCAGTCACCGTCAACGCGCCCGCCCGACAGACAATCACATCCGCCCACGCATAGGCCGCGGCCATATCATCAACAAACGGCATAATCTCATAAGGGGTACGTTGCAAATCGGCTTTATCATACACCGCTTGCGTATCGGCTTGGTTATTTTTACCGCATTGGTGGCGTACTTGCCAATGGCTAGCAGGCGCCATGGTTTCTAATGCTTTAAGGGTCGGTGCGATAGTGTTGTTTAATGCTTGCGCGCCCAATGAACCACCGATGACCAACAGTTTAAGCGCACTGTTATCATCCGGATTAATGCGCAATTCTGGTGGTGGCACATCGACAATCGCCTGACGTACCGGGTTCCCAACCGTTAATAGCTTATCAGTCGGCAGTTGATTAAAGGTATTTGGAAAAGCTTGTAGCACTTTATTGGCCATTTTTGCTAAATAGCGGTTACTCATGCCCGCAATGGCGTTTTGCTCATGAATGACCAACGGCTTTTTGCAAAACTTAGCCGCCAATCCACCTGGTGCGGTGACATAGCCACCAAAGCCCACCACGATATCGATTTGATTGGATTGGATGATTTTGACGGTTGCTAGCGTGGCTTTTAGCAGATTGGCTGGGGTCTTTAGCAAACGTGCCAAGCCATTGCCACGTAAGCCTTGCATCTGAATGGCGTGATAAGTGAAACCCTTATCGGCTAACAAGTCATTTTCCATACCATTAACAGTACCCAACCAATGTACCACTGCACCGCGTTGCTCTAGCGCTTGGGCAACTGCCAAGGCTGGAAACACGTGTCCCCCAGTGCCGGCTGCCATCATGAGTACACGTGGTTGCGTCTTGGCACGCTGGGTGGCGACTTGGGTCATGGGAATTCCTTGATACAACGAGATAGGGCTTAGCCATCTAAGTAGTAGATAAATTGCTGCGTGTTAGTAGAATACAACGACGCGAGTGCGGTTATAAAATGGCAAAATCATAGCACTTTTTTTTCAGGGTTAAAAGGGTTTGTGCTTGTTTTATAAAATAAAACCCTTGAGCAGTCGCCCAAGGGTTTTTTTGTGGTATTTCGGTTATAAAATGCTACGCAAGTTATAACGATTCACCTAAAATCACACCACCATCCTTCTTGGTAATCATCACGGTAGCAGCACGTGGTGTCGTACCACCCGCAATAGCACCCCAAGTCACACCATCAACACCTTCACCTGGATGTTGGATATTAATGAACAAGGTTTTGAAGTCTGGGGTTAACGTAATACCGGTCACTTCACAACATTTTGGACCTACAAAGAAACGCTTAATGTTGCTCTCTGACGCTTGCATACCCACACGGGTATTTTCGCCTGCACTGGTCGTAATCACTTTGCCATCATTGACTTTACCTGATAGCGCAGCTAGCAACATACAGTTGGTGGTATCGGTGTAAGCACCATCATCGGTTTGAATCCATAGTACGCCACGTGGGTCAAAGTACAGACCGTCTGGTGAGGATAGGTCATTGTTTGCCGTTAGACCTGATAAATTTTCTGCGGTCAAATCTGCTGGCGAGGCAAATAGGTAGATATCCCAATTAAAGCTGGTTGCGGCATGGTCGCCATTGTTCTCAGCCCAACGGATAATATGACCGTTGTTATTGCCTTTGCTATCATAACTACGTGGATTGGCTGCATTTAATGGATGAGATTTGCCCGCCGCTAAATCTTCCGCCTTAATATCGGTACCACGATATTTGTTGTTGGTTAACGTAACATATACTTCACCCGTCACTGGGCTGACTGATACCCACTCTGGGCGGTCCATTTTGGTCGCACCGAGGGCATCACCGGCAATACGTGCGTGTACTAGCACGTCTGCTTGGTTAGCAAACGCGTATTGGCTGTAAGCTGTGGTTAATGCACCTTGACCGAACACTAGTGGCTTCCATTCACCCGTACCATTGTCATTAAATACCGCTACGTACAAGGTACCGTTGTCTAGATATTTGGCACCCGCTGCTAGGCCACCACCGATATCTGCATTTGACCATTTGTTGGCTGATACAAACTTGTAAATATACTCACCACGCGCATCATCACCCATGTACATCACAACAGGTTTACCTTCAACCACAGGCGCGTAAGCACAGTTTTCATGGGCAAAACGACCCAATGCGGTACGTTTAACCGCTTTAGCGGTTGGGCTAAATGGGTCGATTTCTACGATATAACCAAACGTATTAAATGCATTACGATAGTCTTCATGTGCGCCTGCTACGGTCGCTGATGCCGTGCTGCTCCAACGCGCAAATTCATCTTCAATGATTGCATCACTCGCAGGTGGGGTGTGCCATAGGTAGCCACCGCCCGTACCGTTTTCTTTTAGACCATAACGACCCATCGCAAAATCCGCTTTATCACCGATGATGGCTTTGTCAGCGCCACGGGCAAATACGTTTAGGAAGTTTTCTTCAGTCGTTAGGAAAGTACCCCAAGGTGATAAACCAGCGCCACATTGGTTGTTGATACCACGGGTTTTGTTACCGGTTGGGTCATATTTGGTTTTAAGGTAATCTGAACCTGCCGCTGGTCCTACCAATGATACTTCGCTCGCACTGGTATAACGCTTGTTAAACTTAGAATCTTTTACCATGTCATAGCCAGTACCGCTGCTGCGACGTTTCATCTCAACGATGGCAACCCCGTGCGCGTTACATTCGCGGCGCACATCTGTTGCTAGACGTTTTTTCTGATAGATTTTCTCTGCCGCTACCTCATCGGTGGTATAGAATCCTAGTGGGTTTAGGCTGTCGTTGGTATATTCATGGTTAATCGCTAATAACGCATTATCAGAGGCTTTCGGGTCATATTTGTCACCCTTTTTGCCAAAGAACCACATACCATCATGGTTATCACCCATACGATATTCGAATGACTCACCTGATTGCTCACGGTTGTCTTTCCAGTCCTCAATACCACTTTTTAATGGGGTACCCACATGTAAAATCGCCTCAGCGTTATAACCATCAGCGACTACGATATCGTTACTTAAGGAATGGCTAACCGCACTAAAATTTAGTTGTTTTGGGCGGGTTAAGTCAGCGGTTGCCGGTACAGCCGGTGCTGCGCCATTACTACTTACTAAGTCATTATTATCACTGCCACAACCCGTTAATGGTAAGGTGCCAAAAAATGCCGCGGCAGTCAGACCTGTACCACCTTTTAGCATAGTGCGGCGACTCATACGCTTGGCAATGATTTGGCTAAATTCTGGGTTATTTGATGTATTTGAATCTTCAATAAAATCACGATCAAGTTGGTTATGGTCTGTCATCATAATTACCTTTTTAAATTGGCTAGATTAGCTAGTTCAACAATGGAAGAAAAACAATTCCTCAATATTGCAGATTCCTGAAAAATTCCGCAAAAAATATTAACGGTAGCGTAACAATTAGTTATGACAGTCGATTGACTGTTCGATGACAGATTAATGACAGCAAAAACACCCAATTCTTTGCTTTGGTTAAATTGACTTTAACCCTCCATATTTAGGGTAAGAGTCATCGCTAAAAATGTACGCGAGTTACGCTCACTTTAATAAATGTCATTTGGCTGTCATTTTTATGTCACCACCTTGTCACAATAGTTTCGTAACCTGACAGCCTAGCAAAGTATTACCTGCCATTTTTGTTTAAATAATACTTTAAAAACAGATATTTAAGTCAAGTTTCTTTTAATTAAACTATTGGAATTAGGATATTGATTATGACTGAGCATGTGACAAACAATATTAGCCGCCGTAACGTGATTCGTTTTTTGGCGGGCGTTCCTGCCCTGCCGCTAGCAGCAGGTTCTGCTAGTGTATTATTGACGGGTTGTGGTAGTGATAGTGACTCTACACCATCCAAAGGACTTTTAGATAACAACCCAAAAACTGTAAAATCTGTAGAATTTATGGGTATGGATGCACCAAGCCTGAGCGCCCCAGCAAATATGGCCACGGTGTACGTTAACTCAAAGCTTCAAGCCAACTTCACGGATGGCACGCAAAAGACTTATAACCTAGCGTATCAGCCATTTTTCAAAACGGGCGAGCCCGTCAGTGATGGTAAAGGCGGTAGCATCATTGCCGGTGGTTATTACGACATCAATAATCAGCCAATCAAAGATAGCTCAGTGCTAGCTTCGACTCGTCAATTTTTCTCTGACTGTCCAGATGGTTCATCGTTGCTAACTGTCGCAGGTGCAAATGCACGCAACTTAGGCGTTAGTGGCAACCCAGTATTCGCTGCGGTACAATTTGAATACACCACCAAAGACTTGGCGGGTAATGATATGTACGGCCGCCTGCCATCACCAATTGCTATCTTGACGCTTGACCAAAACCCACAAACAGGCGAGTTAAAATTGGTGAAATACCATAACGTCGATATGTCAAAAGTATACGGTTTATGGATTACCTGTGGTGCATCGCTTTCACCATGGGGCACCCACTTGTCTTCAGAAGAGTACGAGCCAGATGCGTTTAAGGCCAAAACAGATGAGCAATTTAAAGCCTTTAGCAAAAACTTGTACGGTGACGAAACCAAAGCCAACCCTTACCATTACGGTCACTTGCCAGAGATTGTGGTCAATGCAGAAGGTACGGGCGTTGCCAAAAAGCACTTTAACTTAGGTCGTATCTCTCACGAACTTATCCAAGTCATGCCAGACCAACGCACCGCATTAATGGGTGATGACTTTACCAATGGCGGCTTATTTATGTTTGTCGCAGATAAAGTCAAAGACCTATCAGCCGGTAACCTATATGTTGCTAAAGTCACGCAAAAGTCAGCGGTAGATGGCGCTGCTGCTGACAGTGAATTTAGCGTAAGCTGGATTCATCTAGGTCACGCGACCAGTGCTGAAATCGAGGCCTTGGCTAATCTTGTGGTACCGACTGATATCATGGATGTCCAATACACAGACCCACTTGACCCAAGCTACAAAAAAGTTCACCTAGATGGTAAAGCCAACTGGGTAAAACTTGCGACCAACAGCAAATTACCGGCTGATAAACTGGCTAAAGCCGCAGCATTTTTAGAAACCCATCGTTACGCTGCCTTGCAAGGCGCATCAATGGCCTTTACCAAAATGGAAGGCACCACGGTTAATATCAAAGATAAAATCGCTTACTCTGCTATGTCACGCGTAGAAAAATCGATGACCACCGGTGAGTATGATGTACAAGTAGCCAAGCTAAGCTCAGGGGCTGTATACGCTCATGAACTAAAAGGTGGCCAAAAAGATGACAAGGGTAATGTGATTAACTCTGAATGGGTATCAACGCGTATGTACGTACCGCAAGGTCTAGCGGGTGAAGATATCAGCGCAGATGCTCTAGGCAACAAATCAAATCCAGACAAAATCTCGTGCCCAGATAACCTAAAATTCTCAGAAGCGTTCCGCACCTTATTTATTGGTGAAGATTCAGGTTATCACGTCAACAACTTCTTATGGGCCTACAACGTTGATACCAAGAAACTAAGCCGTATCTTGTCAACACCAGCCGGTGCTGAGTCGACTGGCCTACACGCGGTTGACGAAATCAATGGCTTTACGTATATCATGTCAAACTTCCAACACCCAGGTGACATGACATTCGTTCCAGCGGTTGAAACGGCAGTGCGCCCATTGATTAACCAAAACTTCAAAGATGGTTATAGCGCAGCGGTCGGTTATTTGACTGTTAAAGCTTAATATTATATAACCCACGATGATGAAAGATAAAAAGCCCTCGTTATGCGAGGGCTTTTTCATGCTATGCATTACCAAGATAATTTTTAGATGCAAAAATAAAAACCCGCTAACTAAGCGGGTTTTCATTCAAAAGTAATTGGGCCGTTAAGCAATTTGACTTTCAATAAACGCAATAAAATCCTCTGCGATATGGGTACCGCATTGGTCATCGATTTCACGCACGCAGGTCGGACTGGTCACATTAATCTCCGTGATATAGCCACCAATGACATCTAGGCCAACAAACCACAAGCCTTTTTCCATCAACACTGGGGCGACCGCTTCGGCAAGCTCACGCTCACGTGCTGTCAGTGGCATAGCGACACCACTACCGCCAGCGGCTAAGTTGCCACGGGTTTCACCCTTTTGTGGAATACGCGCCAAGCAATAATCCACTGGCTTGCCACCAACGATGAGTACACGTTTATCACCGTCTTTAATCGCGGGGATATACTTTTGCGCCATGATTGGCAATGTTTCAAGTTGGGTGAGCATCTCAAGCGTGGCACCGATATTTGGGCTATCAGCGGTTAGACGAAAAATCCCCATACCACCCATGCCATCAAGCGGTTTGACAATCACGTCTTGTTGCGCTGCGATAAAGTCGCGGATATGGGCTTGCTTATTGGTCACGCGCGTTGGTACCATCAGTTCTGGGAACTGGGTAGCGAATAGTTTTTCGTTGCAGTCGCGTACGCTTTCTGGGTCATTGACCACCAGCACGCCCGCACGTTTGGCATAATCTAGCAGATACAAGGCGTATAAAAACTTCATATCAAACGGTGGGTCTTTACGCATCAAGATGACATCAAATTCAGTGACTATTTGGGTTACTTTTTCGCCCAAGTCATAGAAATGCGCCGGGTCATGGTGTGCGGCAACAGGCTGGCTGTCAATATGCAGCTGACCATTATCCAACCACAAATCCTGAATTTGACAATAATGCGCACTATGGCCGCGTTCTTGTAACGCCCATAACATCGCCAAGGTGGTATCTTTTTTATAATTTAGGGTGCGGATATCATCCATCACCACCAAGAATTTTAGTGCTGCCATTAGTTGACTCCATATTGTTCGCGGTACGCGGTCATTTTGGCAAGTTGCTCTTGGCTACCGTGATTGGCGACATACTCGGTAATGTCATCCATAGTCACCAACGCCAATACAGGGACATTTAAGCTTTCGGCCAGTTCTTGAATCGCTGATTTATCGCCTTGGCCTTTTTCTTTACGGTCTAAGGCAACGATGATACCGGCCACTTTGGCGCCCGCTTTGTCCATCAAGTCAACGACTTCGCGCATAGCAGTCCCTGCGGTCATCACATCGTCAATCACCCACACTGATTTACCGGCCAAGTCTGCACCGACTAGCATACCGCCCTCACCGTGATCCTTGGCTTCTTTACGATTGTAGCCCCATTCGGCATTGATACCATGCTCACGCCATAACGCCTGCGCGGTTGCCGCAACAAATGGAATGCCTTTATACGCTGCGCCAAAGATAACCAAATTATCTTTGTCCGCATTATTGGCCAAGGCATCGGCATAGCCACTCGCCAGTACGCTTAACAATTCACCGGTTGCCAATAAACCTGCGTTAAAAAAATACGGGCTGATACGACCTGACTTTAGCGTGTACTCACCAAAACGTAATACATTGTTATCTAAAGCGATTTTAATAAATTCACTTGGGTTAAACGACATGCTTATCTCCACTCTAAAACTAAAAAATATAAAAATTAACAGCCAGTTAATGGGTTTTGTGAACTAATGGTCGTATGACGCTGTCCGATATCACTGTGTTTACTCATCGGCCAACCAAGTACCGTCACCGCAAATTCCACATGCTTAAGCTCAACCGACATATCCGGTTGTTGGGTCAAAAAATCGAGTTCGGTATGATGCCCTTTGATATAGGCATTGATGGCATCGGTCAAATCTTGCAAAGAAACTTGTTGGTTGAGGGTTTTTCGGGATTTGCATTGGCACAGTAAGAATATACACAGCATGGTATGGTACATTTGCCCCATCAGATACAACCGCGTTTCTAACTGGCTCAGCGTTTCGCGCTTGGTGTTCTCACCCGTTGTAGTTTGGGTGTCCGATGGCTGCGTTAACGTTAAGTCGGGATGTTGGCGCATTACTTGCTCCCACCATGCCAAACCGGCATCTTTAACCAATTTGGGCAGTAACGATAACGGCAAGCGCAATTTACACGGTTGAAGTTGGCTATCACGTTGTTGTTCCTGAATAAACTGGGTAATATCAAAACTTTTGTCAGATGATAATCCTATCGGTGTGTCAGCTTGATGACGCGGATTTGTCCTCGCAGCGTTCACACCCTGCAAACGCTCATCATCAGTAAATGGCACGTCATCACGCAACAAACTCGCTAACGCCTGACTCGCTGGCACCACTTCACTGTTAATCGGGGCGCATGGATCCGGCAATGCCAAACGTTCAGCCTCCGTCATCACATTTGGGTGACGTAGTACAGCAAGTGGCGAAGATAATGGCGTCCGTGGCATGCTAAATCCCTATCGTCTAATCGGCAAATTATTGGCTGAATTGGACGGATTCGCCACATTCACTGCATTTGATAAAATCGCCTGATAGCCCGTTTGCCAATTTGGGTACTGTAACCAATGTCTTGGCAGATTACTGATAATGCGCTTACCACCCGTTGCAGGCCTATCCGGCAAATGAGGCGTCAGTCCTTGCTGCGCTGCCAAATACACCAACACGTCATATAGTGGTACGGGTGCGGTATCTGTGGCCAAATAAAGCGGCAATGGTGTCGATTCAGTCAATACATTGGCAATCACTGTCACCAAATCCGTGTCAAAAATCCGATTCGTCCAAGTATTGCTGGGTGCGGCCACGTCACTATTGTCATTCGCCAATTGCGTTGCCATCTTAAGTAAGCGTAGACGCGTATGACCATAAATCCCACTGGGGCGAATGAGGGTGCATTGCTCCCCAAAATGCTCCTGGAGTAATTGCTCAGTGGCTAGCAGTATTTGAGCGGTTTTTGCCGTTGGTAATTGTACAGGCGTAGCGATGTCAATGAATTCACCGTTATTTTGCCCATATACGCCTGTTGAGGAGATAAACACCACACGTTGCAAGTTTGGCAAAACTTGGTGTAACTTCACCACATTTTGGCTAATGGCAAAATAACTATCGTGATAGCCTTGTTCGCTTGACGCATCGGGACTGACAATAATGGCAATATGGCTAATTGTCGCTGCATCACGACCCAAATCAGTGGCGGTAATAGCGCGTGCATCCGCTTGGATATGAGTCACTGTTGGTCGCAAGTCAGGCTTTGGTGAGCGGCTGATCCCTGTCACCGTTTGGCCTTGCTGTGCCAACTGATTGGCCACTGATTGGCCAATTTGACCCAGTCCAATGATCAGATAATGTGCCATGTGTCGCGTTTGGTTATTTGACAAAACGCATGGACAAATCGACGGCTTTGATATGCTTGGTCAACGCGCCCATCGATACAAAGTCCACACCAGTTAGTGCCATGTCGCGCAAGTTTGCAATCGTGACATCGCCAGATGCTTCAAGCTGACAAGGTTTTCCCAAGTCTTTGACGAGTTCCACCGCTTTTTTGGTATCGTCAAGGCTAAAGTTATCTAGCATCACGATATTGGCACCCGCTTCAATGGCTTGATTTAGCTCATCAAAGTTTTCGACTTCGACTTCGACAGGCTTATTTGCGATTTCACGTGCTTTGGCAACGGCTGCGGCAATGCTACCACAGGCCATGATATGGTTTTCTTTAATCAAAAACGCATCAAACAAACCAATACGATGATTGGTACCACCACCACATAGCACCGCGTATTTTTGGGCATAACGCAATAGTGGAATGGTTTTTCGGGTATCTAGTAACTTGGTTGGTAAGTCGGCAATTTGTGCCACATGATGGGCAACCACAGTCGCGGTTGCGGACAGGCTTTGTAAAAAGTTCAGGGCGGTACGTTCGCCGGTTAATAACGCACGCGTGTTACCCGTTAATGTAACGAGCACTTGGTTGGCTTCGACATGGTCACCATCTTGGGCTTGCCAGTCAAGCTTCATGCTTGGGTCAAGTAGGTTAAAGACTTGTTCGACCCAGGCGCGTCCTGCCATCACCATCGGCTCGCGGCTAATGATAGTGGCACTGTCGGTCTGAGCAGCAGGAATTAGTTGGGCGTTGATATCGCCTGTGGCCATATCTTCTTGTAAGGCGAGCGTCACCTGCTTGGCAATTTCAACACGAAGCTCAGGGGTAATTATCGGTGATATAGAGATCGGCATAGCAATATCCAAAAAGCAAAATTTATAGCGCCTATTATCACCTATTGTATGGGTCGCTGGGTAGTGGTTTGTTGATACAATCGGTAAGCCATCGCCAATAATACGACAACAATCAGCCCTAATACTCCCCATAACAACCATTGCTTATAACGTTGATTGCGCACATCTGCGTCCTCACTGGTAAGCAACATGCCTAGTTGCCCCTCACCGAGCAAAGGTAATTGGGCAATTTGGTTGCCCGATAATACAATCGGCGGCTTGCTAAGACTTGCGCTGTCATTGATACGAAGCTGATAAGGAGCCTCCCCTTGTGCCAAAAACAGTAATTCATACACAGGGGTCAACAAGGTGACTGGCAAATTATCAGCGGGTAGTTGTCCGGATAAGTTGATATGTTGCACAATCGTCGGCTGCCACGTGATGGTGTCATGCTGCGGCTCTATCTGGGTCGTGCTAAGTAATGGTTTTGTGGTGGCATTGGGTGATAATGGCTGACGCATCAGTTGAGCAAGCTTGGTACGGTCATCGGATGTAGCGTTTAAGCTGACTTGCCAAAGCTGATTTTGCGGTACAAAAAACCGCATCCCCGTGCTAAACATCGGTTGTGGTAAGTCTAATTGCCAGTTTTTACCACCGTTGGCATCGGCATTGCGCGTAAAATTAGCCCGAGTCAAAAAATACCGAGATTGCTGACGTGCTGTACGGATATCGGCATCCGTCAATGCCACTGGCTGATTGGCTATCACTTGCCAGTACCGGTAGCGGCCTTGCGTAGAGGTCAGCTCAAAATTTTGATGAATTTGGTGTATATTGCGTCTTATTTCTGGGCTAATCTGAGCTATACCCTTACTCTTTTCGGCATTGAATGGGCTTACCACGCCTTGATTGAGCATCTCCCAACTTTGTAAATCATTGCTACCATATAGCTGTATTTGTAATGGTCGACTCGTCTTTGGCTTTGTAAAATTTAAATCAATCTGAGCCACAGAAGCGTTGTCTAATGTGGTGTGATGTGACGTTTTTTCCATTAATGGGTTAGCCAGCCACCAAGTCACGGGTTCTTGACCGGTAGGCGCATCGGTAGCCAACGTCGGATTACGCGGAAATGATTTTAACTCAAGACTAATCGAATTTTCGTCACTCGCATTATCAACCGCCACTAGCACCGCTTGACGGAGTTTTTCCACGGCGGCAGGGTTGTCGTTGTTCACGCTCACAATGGGTAACGGCTGACTGACTTGCTCGACATTTTTTACTAAGCGCAGCGCCATCGGCATCGCGTTACCTTGGCTATCGACAATCCGTAATTGGCGCATATTGGGCATTAATGCCCCATCAGGGGCGGTTGCTTGTTGGGAGAGATAAGCGAGCACCAAAGGAGATAATGAGGAAAACTTGACCAAGCCGTTTTCGCCCGTGGTAGGTAGGCTAATCGGTGCAGTGACCGGGGCATTTAGTAGGTCAATGCTGTCAGGTGTTCTACCGCCATTATTTAATTCACCAATCGCTAGCACATGCACAGATGCACCCATGAATAGACCTACAACGAGGGCAATTTTCGCCCATTTGACCGCCAAGCCATGATTGCTGTCCGTACTGATGGTCTTAGTGGAATATGGCTGACTGGCTTGGCAGCAGTTTAAGGGCGGTTGGTTGGCGTCAATCATTGTCATAGGCTAAAGGCAGGCTACTTAAATCATTAATTTTAATGTGGTTTTAGTATAAAAACACAATCAATCTTATTTTAGCGCATTGTAACAACTCACCTAAAAACTAACTACCCTTGGCTACATAGGTATTACAGGATTGGTAAAAAACAGCGTGTTTTTTAGTCATTTATTACAAATCAAATACATTGAGCCGATATGATAAGCTTTTTCATTATCTTAAGAAATATGATATTACTTATCCTTATTAAAAGATATATTAAAAAATTTTTACAGTTAGCTTTACTTTTTAGCGCTCATTTTATGTTGCTTCAATAGAAGATTTTGGTGGTAACGGTGCTAAATAACCAATCACCAGCATTAATAATCCAGCACCAATAAATGACACAACGCGCAGAATTGCCCCAACACTCGACATATCAATGAGTACAAGTTTGAACACCACCAATGCCAGTAATCCAACCCCGACAAACCACACCGTGCGGTAAGCACGTTGACTCGCAATAAACATCAGACCCATCGCCAATAGTGACCATAAAATAGTCAGTCCTGTCTGCACCGCACCATCTTGCCAACCACCATCCACCAGCAGATGTGTGCCTAAGTATTGAGCAAAGGCACGTATCAACATACCAGTCAAGGTCGCAAATGCCAAAAGCGCCGCTAATGCCAATAGGCCACGGCGTAATGCAGGTATGCGCTTGTCCTTGCTGTTGTTACTGAGCGTGGCTTTGTCACCGAGTGCCACGATTGCCAAATAACCGATATAGACCAAAATCGCCAATAACAAGCTATCAAGCGGATTTAGTACAGGAATGTACATACCCCAAATTTTTCCAGATAAGCGGTAATTCGCTGACAGCAGCCACAAGGCTGTCATCGGTACCAATACATAGGCGGTTAGACGCAGTAATTGGAGCGTATTCAGCCAAGCAAGATGATGGACTAAACGTGAATGGGTCGGTTGCCGCTTAAGATAAGCCAAACCGATTAAGGTAAATACCGCAATGAGCGTCGGCACAATCAGTAACAGCGTGGTACCTTCCCCACCGATAACCGCCGGTGGATAAGGCAGTGTTTGCCACATGGCTGTCAAGATAACAATCGATACTAACACCCAAGCCGCTTGATCAAGGTAACTATGCTTCGATTTTGGCTTCGATTTTGGCTCCGATTCGTGCTGCCACTGGCGCAATAGCCAAGCCCCTTGCACGAGCACTATAAGCATTATCGGCACCGACATCCACCACGCGCGGATAAGCCCAGGCACTGCGCTAAGTTGGTTGATATATTGCCAATCATCTAACAAGTCGGTAGACAAATCCACGGGGAACCACGCTTCCCATACCCAAAACCACAGATATAAGCTAATCGGTAACACCCAACGGCTAAGTTGGTGTAATGCTGACCAAGATTTTCGCTGATGCGCCCACTGCCCAACGATTAGTGCCAAAGCAACCAACAGCGCATAAGCAAGGCTCATAGTCTGCTCGCTTGACACCTGGCTCAATACATAGTGCAAGCCACCAAATACCGCATCAATGCTCAACACATAGAGCAACGCGGCCAACCCGACTAACACATACGCCAACCACTTGCTGGATAATAGCTGGGTCACGAACGTATTAATCGGTAAAAGACTGTGATTAAGCGATTCCTGCGCCACTTTCTGCCCATCGGTCTGTTGAGGGCTTAGACCTAGGCGTAATAAATACGCTGATAAGGTCACACTCGCCCACACGATTACCAACGGTAACGTCATACCCACATCGGTTGGTGGCTGGTGCGGAATGGATAAGCTATCAAGTAACTGATACCAAGCTGCTTGTGAGCGGTCGAAGTTATTGACTACCCACGCGCTTAGCACTTGTAGCCCAAGCCCTATCGCCACACCCCAACGTCGTCCGGTACGCCGTCCTAACCACACCATCGCAGCGCCTTGTACCGCCCAACCAATCAGCGACCATTTAGCAGATAGCGCGAGCGGCAACACCAAGGCCAAAAAGCCCATACCCAAGGCTAATGCCGCTTCGACCAACAAACCATAACGATTCGTCGTCAATGAATCTATTCGTGGCGCGAGCAGGTCGGTTATTGGCTGTTTTCGGCTAAGCAACCAAAAGCCCAATCCCAAATACACCGCTGACAATCCGGCACTGACCAAGGCCAACACATGCGGTAAATCATTGAGCAAGCTTGCAAACAAGCCAAAACCCAATAACGCCGTACCAAATAACAGCCCCATATCAAGCGCAACCAAAGGTGGCTTATTTGGGGTACGTTGGTTATAGCCAATCACCTGTTGCGCATAGCGCACGGTGATAAACAAGTACAACGCCATGTGCGCGACTACCAACCCCAATAACTGCCAACGCACCGTTTCCCAGTCGCCACTTGCTTGATAGGTGTTAAAGCCCCACACATAAGCTAAGCCAAACGTGGTTGCGACACTCAAGGTATTAAGTAACTTCCAAGGGCGATAATAGCCAATCATCGCCACCGCGACATTGAGCAATAAATAATAACTAAACAACATGACCACACTGGGGTTTGGCTGGGTGACCAGTAAGGGCGCGATAAATGCACTACCCAATGCCAGTACCGCAAGTGGCAACGCGTTTTGCCATACTGAAAACGCCACGGTCAATCCTGCCAACGCGGCTAATAACCCAAATGTCAGACTAGCGGGTAACAGCTGATACAGACGAAAGCTGATAAACACCGTCAAGTAAATCATGGCAAAGCCGACACCTTGCAAGGTCAGGCCATAACCGCGACGTTTTGCGGTGGTGCGATAGCCAATACCCGTCACGGCAAGACCCGCAAGCGCCACGCCTGCCATACGAACGGCAATTGGGATATCGATATAATCACTGGCAAGTTTTAGTAGTAATACCACCCCGACCAATAACACCAACGCACCGATACGCACAATAAAGTTCTCACCCAAAAACCAATGCCGCACGCTACGCCACAAGGATGTGGCTATTGGCATAGCCGATTCATCCTGTGGTTTATGGATGGGGTTTTTGGGTGCAGTATGTGGATTTGTTAGGGTTTGGTTCGGGATATCAGTAGCTGTGAATTCGCTCGATGATGCAACCATCGGTACGGTTTGTGTTTTCACATCATTTGGCCATATAGCGGGCGTGTCTTGCGTAACTGGGGGCATCACTTGCGATTGCGTCACTAATGATTCATCATCTGATGACTGAGGCGCAAGATGAGTCGTTGGCTGCGCCGTCTGGACATGTTGTAATAATTGATGCTGCCGTGACAACGCTTGCTGCAGTTGATGAACTTTTGCGTCTAATTCATCGATTTTACGCTGTTGGCTTAAGGTTTTGATGAGTGTGACCACCGGTAGCACCACACTTGCCACCGCCCATAAGCCAACCAATAGCCACACCAACTCCCACATAGTCTTATCCTATTCGTTATTCTTCGTCTTGCGAACTCGATTACCAATCATCCATCATTTTTCTTTAGTGTTATCTTAATGATAGCGCAAGTTTAGCACGGTTTTTGCCATGGTTTATAGCGGTTTCACTCACTGGAGAAAACCATTTAGGTTTTGTTTTGGCAAAATTTGCATTACAATCCTTACCAAGCTTTTTGCCTCATTATCTACGTTCAACGCGATTAAGTAACCCCTAATGACCTCGATTCGTTCCACAGATGCCAATACCCCTTATACAAGTCAACAAGTCACCCCATCTAACCTACAGGTATTTGACGGCAAACTTATTGGCGCGACCTTTGTTCCATCGCCAAACTTTGGTGAGCGTCCCGCACCCTATGATAAGCCGGCCAATATTCGCTTGATTGTGATTCACAATATTAGCCTGCCACCGAGTGAATTTGGCCAAACTGACGCAACGGGTACACACTATGTCAAAGCGTTTTTTCAAAATCGACTCGACCCCGACGCTCATCCGTATTTTGCCACGATTCATGAACAGCAAGTGTCTGCGCACTTGTTTATCGAACGTGATGGCAATGTAACCCAGTTTGTTGACTTTACCAAACGTGCTTGGCACGCGGGACAATCTCGCTACTTAGGCGTGGATAATTGCAATGATTATTCGATTGGGATTGAGCTTGAAGGGGATGATTACAGTACGTTTGATGACCGCCAATATGCCGCGTTGGCCGCAGTGGTTCGGGCACTCAATGCCGCCTATCCCATGACCCGACACCATCTTGCCGGTCACAGCGATGTCGCCCGTGGTCGCAAAACGGATCCCGGTTTAGGTTTTGATTGGCAGCAGCTCCGCGCTATGATTTAACGGCTGATATTGCTTTTTCTTTTGTCGGTGTTTGTAGACGGCTTAGCCCGATTGGTCAGACATTTACCCAATCAGGTATGCGATAATAGCTGTCACTTATCCTACCCGCTGTACCTACCATGTCAAAACTGATTAAATCCACCGCTATTATCAGTGCCTTTACCATGCTTTCGCGTGTATTGGGTTTAATCCGCGATATGGTGTTGATGAGTGTATTTGGTACGGGTGGGGTGATGGATGCGTTCTTGGTCGCGTTCAAAATCCCGAATTTTTTGCGGCGCTTGTTTGCCGAAGGCGCATTTGCCCAAGCCTTTGTGCCTGTGTTGTCCGAATACCAACACACCCAACGCTTCGCCGCCATTCAAATTTTGATAAGCCGGGTTGCCGGTACGTTATTACTCCTTGTATCTGCCTTTACCGCGCTGATTATGGTACTTGCGCCCTATGTGATGGGGGTATTTGCCGTTGGCTACTTGAATGAACCCGAAAAATTCGCCACGGCAACCACATTGCTGCGCGTGACCTTTCCTTATCTGCTATTTATCTCGATGACCGCGTTTGCCAGTAGCATTTTGCAAAGTGTCCACCGTTTTACCTTACCAGCCTTTGCACCAGTGCTACTCAATGTGTGTATGATTGTCGCCGCGCTATGGGTTGCCCCGCATGTTGCCACGCCAATTATGGCCGTGGGTTATGCCGTCGCGGTCGCGGGTCTATTGCAATTACTGATTCATTTACCAGCACTCGCCCAAGAGCAGCTTTTGGTCGTACCTAAGGTTGACTTTGCGCACCCCGGTGTCCGTCGTATCTTGATGTTAATTTTGCCCGCGTTATTTGGCGTATCAGTCACCCAAATTAATTTATTGGTCAATAGTGTGTTCGCGAGCTTTATGATTGATGGGTCGGTGGCGTGGCTTTACACGGCTGAACGCTTGAGTGAGTTACCGCTTGGGCTGATTGGCGTGGCGATTGGTACGGTGATTTTACCAAGTCTATCAAGCTGTGCCGCGCGTGGAAGCGCCAAAGAATTTGGCCATACCTTGGATTGGGCATTGAAACTGGTGTGGCTCGTCGGTCTACCCGCTTCGCTTGCGATTGCCGTATTGGCTAATGTCATCATGGTCTCACTGTTCGAGCATGGGCAATTTAGCCATCATGATGCCTTAATGAGTGCTAGCGCCTTGCAAGGATTAGCCGGTGGCGTATTGGGCTTTATGCTGATTAAAGTCTTGGCACCGGCATTTTTTGCCCGTCACGATAGTAAAACACCGGTTAAAATCGGGCTTTGGGCCGTGGGCGCCAATGTGGTACTGAGCTTGGGGTTGATGCAGTTATTTAGCCTGTTGACGCTTCCCCAACACAGCGCATTGGCATTGGCCAATACGTTGGCGGCATTTATTAACGCAGGCTTACTCTACTTGGGTTTACATCGCGATGGGATATTTCGGATTGGCACGCATTGGCGTGGCTTGATGGCAAGGATATTACTCGCAAATGGGGTATTGGTTGGTATCTTACTGCTTGGGGTAAGCTATTTCCCGATGACAGCCTCGCATACCTTGCGGATTACGGTGCTATTGGTGTTATGCGTGGTCGGCATGATTGCGTATGCCCTAACGTTGTTGGCGTTGGGCTTTAAAGTCAATGACCTAAAGCCCCACTCCCTAACCGATACAGCATCGTAAAGATGTGAATGGTCATGACGTAAATCGCTTATTTTTTACCGGCATTACGGCATTTTTCATCATTACAGATACCGTACATCACCAGTGAGTGACCCGCTAGCTTAAAGCCATGCTCTAGCGCGACTTTCTCTTGTAGCTTTTCGATTTCTTCATTATGAAATTCAATGATTTTGCCACATTGGTCACATACCAAATGGTCATGATGCTCGTCTTTGGCAATCTCAAACACCGATAGATTGTTTTCAAAGTTATGACGCTCGACAATACCGGCTTGCTCAAACTGCGTCAACACCCGATACACAGTCGCTAAGCCTACATCTTCGCCTTGATCAATCAAGGCTTTATAGACATCTTCGGCACTCATATGGTGATGGTCAGCATTTTCTAACAATTCCAAAATTTTCAGGCGCGGCAAGGTAACTTTTAGACCAGCTCGGCGCAAATCTTGGTTGGTAATACTCATAATCATTCCTTTACCGAGCGTGGTGAGCATCGCACTCGGCTGCTTTGGTTAATAGATAATTGCTTAACAAATAATTGGTTAAATGGGTGGATGAATCGTCATTTTAGCCTATTTTTACTATAGTTAATCATCCGCGATCAATCAGATTATGATGACAGGTAGCGATCACTATCGTCAATTCACTAACCGCTTGCCAGCCATTAACAAAATAGCGGCTGAAAAAACAGCGTAAGCAGTAGGCAACCGCAGGCAAATAACGTATCATAATTTGTTGTGCTAATATATGACGCGATGACGTTAACATGGTAACTTTATGATGAAATTAATCCAAACTCTTACAAAATCAACATTGTGCATGCCATTATTGGCAGCGTTAACGGTAACCACCCTACCGGCTTGTTCACTTATTAATGTCTACAAAATCGATATCCCACAGGGTACACCAATTAATGAAGAAAAATTGGCGCAAGTTCAAGTGGGCATGAACTACAACCAAGTGCTATACATTCTGGGTAGTCCTGCGGTGCGTGACACCTTAAATCCAATGCGTTGGGATTATTTGTATGACTTTACCGCGGGTACGGACGCCAAAGATGCTGGCAAACCAAATATCCATAACGCCCAACAGTATGTCAAAATCTACTTTGACCAAGCGGGTAACGTTGCGCGTATCGAGCGATAATCCTACAATTTCAGTGTCAAGCTAGAATTGATTGTGGTCAATTCTTAGCATGACGCCGACGACGTTTGAGCGCGCGCCGCTTAATCGGGTCAATTGCTAACGGGCGATAGATTTCAATTCTATCGCCTTTTTGTATGACGGTTTCCCAACTGACTTTATGGGCAAAAATGCCCACATCATAGTCTTGGATTTGCGGATACTGTTCAAACCAGCCCAACCTCTCAATCGCTTGGCGAATTGAAGCCCCTACTGCCACCTCGATTGTTTGGTGAAGTTGGGTTTTGGCATCGGGTGCAAAGGCACATTGGATGCGAAAGGTTGGGTTTTGGGTCGTCACAGTATCCGTCATCATCACACTTATTTCTAGGTAGCTAAAGTCAAATTAAGGCGTTTTTGGGTTCATTGGCGGTACGGCTAGTTCTGAGTGTTCACCCTTTTCATATAACGCACCCGCTCGGCCAACAATCAGCGGATCGACTGAACCGATAACTTTCGGGTCTTTATTATCATACGGCAGTCTGTTTAACACATAACGCATGGCATTAAGGCGTGCGCGTTTTTTGTCATCAGATTTAATCACAATCCACGGTGATTCCGCACTGTCGGTGTTAAAGAACATGGCTTCTTTGGCCAGGGTATAATCATCCCACTTATCCAGTGAGGCTTTATCAATCGGTGAGAGTTTCCATTGCTTGAGTGGGTGTGCTTCACGCTCAGAGAAACGGCGACGCTGCTCATCACGACTGACCGAGAACCAAAACTTAATCAAGTGAATCCCTGAGCTAATCAGGTGCTTTTCAAATTCAGGTACTTGACGCATAAAGTCATTGTATTGTGATTCAGTACAAAAGCCCATGACGCGCTCTACACCCGCGCGGTTATACCATGAACGGTCAAACAATACAATCTCACCTTTGGTTGGCAGATGGCTGATATAACGTTGGAAATACCATTGACCCGCTTCTTGCTCAGTCGGTTTTTCAAGCGCCACAACGGTCGCCCCACGTGGATTTAAGTGTTCCATAAAGCGTTTAATCGTCCCACCTTTACCCGCAGCATCACGCCCTTCAAAGAGGATCACGATTTTTTGGCCGGTTTCTTTGACCCACTTTTGCATTTTGAGCAATTCGACTTGTAACTCGTATTTTTGCGCTTCATAGTTTTTGCGCGACATGCGGTTTTTGTAGGGATATCGACCATCACGCCAGTTATCCGCAAGTTCGTCGTCTTTATTAACGCGAGTACGTGGGGTTGTCGTGTTTTCATTACTGAAGAGTTTTTTGACTTCATTAACTTCGTCAGGCGACATACCATCTAACAAGGCTTGGAGATGCTCGCTGACTTTGACAATATCGCCCTCGGCCAATTCACGATTAATCACGCTTTCAATCGCACGTTTTTTGGCATTGGCTTTGCCTAAGACAGCACTGTCAGTGGCCTCTTGTTGTAGTACATTGCTGTCAGTTTCATAAGGCTGGTCGATGGTTTCGACCTTATTGATAGTGGCTTTACTGCGAGGGGTTGTTGTCGTTGTGGTGTTTTTTTCGGTAGGCGCTTTGGGTGTCGTTGCCATGGCTATTCCTCAAGTAGTGAACATAAAAATCATAGCGTATATCTATGACTATAGACCATTTTTGAGTAAGTTACAATTTTTAAAACGACTGGTAATTCAGCTTATTTTTGCTAACTATGGCATTTTGTGATTGCCTTAATATAGGCTAAAAATCTTCAACTTTGATAACATCGTAAGCAGGCGTTTCGTATGGGTGGGATGTTTTGAGCGCTACGATAACTTTACGAATGTATGCACTGGCGACTACCATCTCAACACGCCATTCCGGTACCGTTTCTACCACATCCGTTTGACCGATAAAGGCGTTATTACCGGCAAGTGGCATGAATTGCCCTTGCCCTAGCACTTGCCAACTGCAATTCGAGTAATTGCCAATTTGCCCCGCACCTGCCGCAAATAGCGCATCTTTGACCACTTCCACATGTGTATCAGGGATAAAAACGGTGAGTTTATACATAGGTATACCCAATCAATATGCCAAATTTTTATCATAGCATAGTCTTTTACCACTATCCTACGGTCGGCAATGCGAAAAATTGTTCTAAAATAACTTGCAAAACTAAAAAACTTTGCTAAAATAGCACGCCTATATAGGCATATAGCTCAGTTGGTTAGAGCACCACCTTGACATGGTGGGGGTCGTCTG
>CALJUC010000176.1 GCA_937975585.1 uncultured Moraxella sp.
GACGTGTGCTCTTCCGATCTATGCAACGGATAAAGATTCTATTGATTCCAGCTCCCAACAAAATCAATTAACTAGCCATCCGGTCGTTATTGCCAATGACGATGATCTGCCATCATCTTCTGAGCCTCATATTGATACTGTTGCCGATGAAGATGATGCTGAATCTGTTGGAGATACACCGCTTGACGCTATCGAAGATGAAAAACTTAAGCGTGAAGATACGTTGTCTAACAGTACCCAAGATAAAGAACTTGAGTATGATGACGAGAATGTTAAGGGCTATGATGATAGTTGTCCCGTACAGCAATCAAACCCGACAAAAAACGATGACGACGATGACGACGATGATGATGGTACAGACGAACCGGAATATCATTCGGATGATATAGACTCAAAAAGTAATGGTGATGATAGTGACGTTGAGAAAGAACCTTCTAATGAGGAGTTAGAAAGTATTGAGAGCGCATTACACCAAGAACTTTTAAATTCGAGTGAGGGTCAAGGGGGGTTCTAGTATGGATAAAATCTCAGCATCAAATTTTGAGCAATATTTCCTAGAAATGCTACAAGAAAGCGATGGGACAGATAATCGCGACTTATATGACGGTGTACCAGTTATTGAAGGAAATAGAACTCACGTTGTTGCCACGCTTAAACAAGCACCTGACTCTGAAAGAAATATTGATAAACCACGTCTCTACATTAAAACCTTTAATCGCTCAAAAACTGAGAATAAAGCGTCTTTTTCAGATGACTTTTTAGAAGCTATCAAAGAAACAAAATCTAAAGCACAGGCCACGTATGCAAAGGGGTGGGAAGCTAAACACCTATATGCGTCAAAAGACTTGGCCAGCATGCCGCCTATCATACAGACGCATGATATACAGGTGATTTTTGGCAAGGTGAACGATCCAAGTTTATTGCGCGTTAAGAAACTGTCTGAATTTACCGATGAAAACTTTGCCAAACTGCTTGATACCACATTTTTTGATTATGTAGAGCTATTTTGTGGTAATAACCAATTTGATGATTTTGACCTATATTTTATTCCCAATGAAAACGCTGTTGAGTTTGCCCAAAAATATACTTTATATGAATTAATCTGCAATCATGTTGGGTATAGAGACAATGCGCTTAACTTTAAGCAGCAACTAAGCACCGTTAAGATAAGCACACCGCCGGAGTCTTGGAAAAATAGCCTAAGTAAATTTCAATTAATTTATTGGCACTCCTACGCAAAGAAGCTGATAAAACTAAATAAAGATGATGAATGCAACAACATTTTACAAAAAAATAATCTAAATGAGCTGCAACAAGTTTGGATTGGTGAGGTGTCTCATAATAAAACAATGGCGATTTTCAAGGCTTATACAGACTTGCTTGATGGCATGAGCTATTTAGTAGAGTTATGCTTAGAGTTCAGAGTTTTGCACAAAGATAAACCTGCTGTTGGCGGTATCTATTCAGGGATGCAGCTAATTAAAAGAATTGAATTAGTTAGAAACAGTGTTAAGAATGCACTGGCCATCAATATGATTGTCAAAGATTTTAACTATGCTGTGAAAAATGGCATCGCCATTTATATTGAGTTATTGCCAATTTTAAATACGGAGAAGGGGGGTTATATACTTGAAAGGATCAATGAGCTGCTTAAGCACGTTAGCCACGCATTAGCCCAGCATAGCAAAATTCCGGCGCATTTAGCATACTTTGCTGACTTTCTAAAAAACTTTGTTGCCACGGAATTAAGTGATGACCAAGCAGGGTCAAAACTACCTAAATTGCCCTTGGATGTGCGTAGATTTCTTTTGCAGCCGCAAGTGATTAAAGCTGGTGAGATAAGCTTCACTGAGAGGCCGCTATCTGTGAATATTGCTTATTATTTCAACCAAGATAGGGCGATAGAATCTTTGGAACAGATAAACTGTATTGCTTGTCATTTATTCAACTTTGATCCCTTTAACAATGGCCAAGGCGGTAATCAAGGCAGCGGTACCATTGGTCCTTATCTAAAAAATGCGGTAACTACTACCTTGTCTGAATGGAAGCAAAAAAGCAATGGCAAAGTAAATATGCTGTTCCATGAAACAATCCCATTGCAGCTTGATTCAGCCGAAAAGCTGCTCACTGTAATTAGACAGCATTTTGAGCGTGTCATCACGCCCATCCTCAACTATACAGATGGGGTGGTTTTGCAGCAAATAGGTGAGCTTCATAAGGCAAGTACCAGTCTAGACTATAAAAAATACCAAAAGTTTAACGATAGGCAAAAGCAGTTAGTAATTTATCAAGAGACGCATCGAGACATGACGGCTCAAACTTTTGACTTTTTATTCAATTTGCTTGAGGAGGAAATAGCTCTACACGCTATTAGAATGATACCCAAAGCGACCGATACTACGGCCATTCAAAACAACTTAGCCGTGCCGTTATTAAATACCGTATATGGGTTAAATATCTCAACGCCTCACCAGTATTTTGGCAAACAGGGTGAATTATTAATTGACTTGGGGTATGACAAAGATAATAAGCACTACGCAATCTATTTGGGTTCAGAGCAGGTCATTGAATTACCCTCAAAATTCAGCAATGGTTTATGGTCATTTAAACCGTTAGAACTACCATCTACTCACTTTATTGAACCAATGGCAGTCATTATTGATAGCCAGGGAAAAGCATGGGGGGATTATAGTCAATTTTATATTAATAGATGGTTTAAGCAGATGCCAGAGCATGATGAATTATATGCCGATGCAGTCATTTTTGATGATGCGCCAACACCCTCGATGGTCAATGACGTGACAGTTGGGCATATAGAAGGTATTGAGCGAAAAGGGCGATTTATCTGAAAAAACACGAAAAAAAATAGCCATTATTACTAATGGCTATTTTTCCTAAATCTCTAGCATGAGCTATTGTACTAGAGAAACTTACAAACCAACTATCATTAAGATTCAGGCGGTTGTCAGTCGATTACCAGTAAGGTTCGCATATTTCAGCTACGACACGTAATTAAACGGAACTATGTCAACAACCTAACTTAACAAGTTGACTCAATTATACATTCATAAATTTTAGTTTGCAAATACAATTTTAAAAGAGGGAATTGATAATTTTTCTCACGGCTTTTGTCTTAAAAAACAGCACCCCAAAAACTAGCATACACAGAATGATAGAGAGTGCAAAAATACTAGCATATAGCTGATTTGCTAAAGCTTGCTGGCCATCTTTAACGCACCATGCCACTAATCCAACACTAGCAATCGAAAGATAAAATACAGCTTCACCCATCATTTTATAGATTTCGGCCAAAAACAACATTTTTTCTTTGCATTGCTGGTTGCTATCGCTCGACTCAAATTGATTAATACCACTGATTAACCATAGCTCTTGATTGAATTTGCCAAGACCCATGCTAACAAAACAGATCACTAGAACGGCTCCCACACCTGCCAGTAATAAGGTTAACACCAAGCCAGCTGCAAACCCATAACCTGCCATCAGATTAAGCGACTTTAAGTGAAATAAATAGGCGAAAAGAAGTAGGGCGGCGAGTAGGGTAGCTCCGCTTAATACAGGCATTATTTTAACAAATACCTGGTGCTGCTTAATCACGGCTTTAATCTGTGTGGTAGCCAATATTTCGATAGGTTGGTTATCGGTAGCTATTTCAAAGTTTGGCGATAAGTCAGTTACGTTGTTCATAGGATTTTTCTACCTTTGATACAGTCTAATAATATTTTTAATTATTGGTACTTAGAGAAATTTAAGCTGACGAAATGGTCTGAATAGCTGCTGTCAGCGAAAAGTTTTAGGACCTCTGTACGTCCATGAATAATGAACCGAGCTTTGGTTTTAGTTTGAATGTTGACGATTGTTTTAATGAACATGATGATCTCGTTATAGTCGCTTAACAGCATGGCATCACAGCGCAGGGTAATAACTTTCACATCATGGAGGTTTAGATAATATTCAACTTTATCTAGCAAGCTGGGTAGGTGATGACGCACTTCCTTATCAATAAAAATATTGATTTCGTCAAGTATAGTAGTACATAGGTACTCAGCGATAATTTCCTTAGGTAGCGTAAATAGTGGTAATTCAATGGCAGGGATTACTAGATTGTTTCGGGTATTACTGTGGGCGGTAAGTTCAAAAACTCGATTAAAATCATGAATAATGTCCGACATTTCCTTACTATTATGAGAACAAATTAAGACATTAGGCACACAGCTGCGTTGGTCATTATGCTTATCCAAACAGATAAGATTAACCATAAGCTCCCATACACGCTCGCGATAGGTCAAATCGACGACATTTTTTGAATCTTGTTCGTTAAAAAAATAGATTTGACCTTCATTAAGCAAGGTTTTTGTAGATTCATCGGCATAGGCCAGCAGACTGTAATAGTGTGATTTTTGATAAATTTCCTCTCTAGAAGCCTCAGAATCCGCTTTAATCAAGCCTTTTATGCTGTAACCAGCGGCTTTGTAACGCTCACACCAGTCTGCAAGCACTTTTCTTGGTACACCGGTGGCATTGCAGACATGCTCAATGCTTTCGTCCATCGTAAGTATGGAGCGGATAACTTGGAATTTGCGTTGGGCATCTAGCCAGTTAACATCAACGCCTTCAAAGTCACTGTCAATAATTAGTGGTATTGATAAGATCAACTCAGACAAGGTAGCAATCTTGACTGGTCCATATTGATTGCTGTCATAAACAGGCTGGATAAAAACTAGAGATGTGTCATTAGCAAATTCTACAATTCGATAATGACATTGGGAGCCAGGTAAATAATAAATGCCGCCCAATATCATCAACGTCGAGCCAGCAGTGTAGAAACCGTAATGTTTCGATTCTAAAAATTCCCCATAAATATCTCGACTGGTTTTCTTTATCAAAGAGCCAAAACCAAGTTTACTAATCATATATATAACCTGAAAATATAATGCTATAGAAATGTAAATTATATAACAAATTAGGCGTATATAT
>CALJUC010000177.1 GCA_937975585.1 uncultured Moraxella sp.
ATCTACACAGGCGAAGACACTCTTTCCCTACACGACGCTCTTCCGATCTGTGACGTGTTAGTTTCTGATATGACTGACCCAGACTGGGAACCAGTAATGAAACGCGCTGCCGCTATCGTTACCAACCGTGGTGGTCGTACTTGTCACGCAGCGATTATCGCACGTGAGTTAGGTGTACCTGCAATTGTTGGCTGTGGTAACGCAACCGAGCTATTGAGCGATGGCCAAGAAGTCACCGTATCATGTGCAGAAGGCGACACTGGCTTTATCTATGACAGCAAGTTAGACTTTGAAGTACAAAACAACTCAATCGACTCAATGCCAGACCTTGCGTTCAAAATCATGATGAACGTGGGTAACCCAGACCGCGCCTTCAGCTTTGCCCAAATCCCTAATAAAGGTATTGGCCTAGCTCGCCTTGAGTTCATCATCAACCGTATGATTGGCGTGCATCCAAAAGCCTTGTTAAACATGAATACCCTACCTCGCGAAATCGTACAAGCGATTAATGAGCGTATGGCAGGTTATGCAAGCCCAGTAGACTTCTACGTGGACAAATTGGTTGAAGGTATCTCAACGCTAGCGGTTGCATTCAAAGACAAGCCAGTTATCGTTCGTATGTCTGATTTTAAGTCAAACGAATACGCAAACCTAATCGGTGGTAAACTATACGAGCCATCAGAAGAAAACCCAATGCTTGGTTTCCGTGGTGCAAGCCGTTATGTGTCTGAAAACTTCCGTGACTGCTTCGAGTTAGAATGCCGCGCGTTAAAACGTGTTCGTGATGAAATGGGCTTGACCAACGTTGAAATCATGATTCCATTCGTGCGCACCACTGCTGAAGCACAAAAAGTTATCGAATTGCTTGAGAAAAACGGCCTGAAACGTGGTGAAAATGGTTTACGCGTTATCATGATGTGTGAATTACCAACCAATGCCCTATTGGCTGATGAATTCCTTGAACACTTCGATGGTTTCTCAATCGGTTCAAACGACTTGACCCAGTTGACCCTAGGTCTTGACCGTGACTCAGGTATCGTATCGCAACTATTTGATGAGCGTGACCCTGCCGTTAAGAAATTATTGAAAATGGCAATCGAAGCTTGTAACCGCGCTGGTAAATACGTTGGTATTTGTGGTCAAGGCCCATCAGACCACCCAGATCTAGCGATGTGGTTAATGGAACAAGGTATTGACTCTGTATCACTAAACCCTGACTCGGTGCTAGATACTTGGTTCTTCCTAGCGAATGACACCCAAGAACAAGCTTAAGGCTTTAATTAGCTTTACATCTTTGTAAGAAAAAAGCCACATCCCTATGTGGCTTTTTTCTTGGCTATTAGTTATCTGCACTTAGCTTTCCGGTTACCCGTTTAGCATTGAAAAAACCACCAAAATACGTTACATTTGCCCTATTCTATTCCTACTTTTATAGTCAAATAAATTCATATGAATACAACGCAAATAAGCGCAAATAGTAAGACAAGGGTTTGTTGTATTATTCAGCTAAAGTATTAAGGTGAATTTAGACGGCTATATTTTCAAACGTTTATTTTTTTGAGTTACATTATGCATATTTTTTTGGCGCGTAATAACGTGCAAGCTGGGCCTTATACCTTAGAACAACTTAACCAAATGTTCTCAACTGGACAGATTTCGCTGACGGACTTAATGTGGCACGAAGGCATGGCGAATTGGCAACCGGTTGGTGAAATGACGGGCGGTCAGCTATTTTACCAACCAAAGGTTACTACCACGGCTGAGGCTGTGACAGCACACAACGATGAGCCTGATTATATTATTAACAATCGTCCAAGTCAGACCACCGATACAGCGACGACACCGACTGACAAAGAAAGTGTGTGGGACAAATACAATGCCAATAATCCCCACCAAAATCCACAGCAAGGCAGCGACAAAAAAACCGTTAATCTAAAAAAAGTGACCAATCGTGGCTTTGATATTAGCCATGCCGAAAAACAACTAGATTTAGCGACCATTGGTAGTCGTATTGTCGCTAAATTGATTGACTTTGGCTTAATGATATTAGCCTCATTGCCGCTATTTTTGGCGTTATACAACAGCCCAAGCTTTGCCAAGCTCAAGCAATGGGCAGAGGCCGGACAGACCACATTGACGTCAGCACAACAAATGGAGTTGCTGTCAGTGGTGCCGACTCATATTTTGTTATTGACCAACTTGTTAGTCTGGGGACTCTTGTTTGCTCAGATGTTATTATTGATGCGCCGTGGTCAGACCCTAGGCAAGATGGTAATGGGTATTCGCGTGTTAGACAAACAAACGAATGCGATACCAACCTTTTTTAACCTCATCATCATGCGTAGCTTAATGACATCTATCGTGTATTCACTATCGGTTTTTGGGATAGTCGCCATGGCGATTGACTTTGTGATGATGCTCACCAATAAAGACCGTCAAAGCTTACATGACAAAATCGCCAAAACCTATGTCGTGCGTGCTGATGATACCCAAACCACGCCGCTTGAGTTAAAACCAGAGTAGTTAGCTGATTAGCTAATAACGCGTATATTATTCCGCAAGGTCAAATCTCGTACGATAACCTTGCGGTTTTTTTATGTCGATTTGCCAACAGCTTTCACCGCGAGCTAAGTATTTGGTTTCAAAGTGCGTTCTCTGGCTGGTGACAGGTAGGGGTGATTTAGTGACAGTCAACTGCCAAATATCGCGCGCCATCTCTTCTGCTTCATCGATGTAACTTTCGATGTTACTCGCCAAGATAATTTCCCCATTTGGCTGTAATCGTGACAATAACCACTCAAAAAATGGCATATTGAGCCAACGTTGGTTCGGGTTGTGTGGCTCAGGGTTTGGGTATAAGATAAAAATCTTACGCAATGCTGCTGCCGGTATCGCATGGGTTACCCAAGCTACCGCATCCGCATGAATGACCGTCAGATTAGGCAAATTGGCTTGTTGGGCGATTTTTTGCATCGCCGCAAATTTTTCTGCGGTGCGCTCAATGGCAATTAACCGCATCTCTGGATTGGCATGCGCAAATTGTAGTGCATGCTTGCCCTTGCCCGCGCCAATCTCTAAGCAAAGATTCGCTTGCTGCCAAAAACTTTCCGGCATCGCTACAAAATCACGCGGATGACGGATTTTATCCTGTTGAAACAAGCGGGAAAATTGATGGGTTGGCATAGATGTAGGTGTCGACATGATAGTGACTCTAAACAGGTACTCTAAGTTGGTTGCCGCATGGGGCAAAGGCTGTAGTATAATATAAGCCAATTTTTTGCCCAATACCTTGCTTGATACATTTTATCTTTCGCTATTTATTAGTCGAACTTACGCATTTTAAATAAAGGAATCCTTATGTCTGACACGCCATCGACTGAGGTGCCAATCTTGACACCCAAACAATATCCCTGCCCACGTTGCGGCCAACTGACTAAGTGGCAAGATAACCCTTATAAGCCATTTTGTAGCGAGCGCTGCAAATTGATTGACTTGGGGGCTTGGGCAAATGAGGAATATAAAATCGCTAGTCAAGACACCCCATTTAGCGATGAATTAGACGATTAATTCCCCCAGTGGGCACAAAATTTGTTACTATAATTTGATTTTTTTGACGTTAGGCACGCTTATGACTTCACATCTATTACCCACTTATAAACGCCAACCCATCAGCTTTACCAAAGGCGCAGGCAGCTATTTGCACACCGTTGATGGTACCCAATATTTAGATGCACTGACCGGTATTGCTGTGTGTGGCTTGGGTCACTGTCATCCACGTATCACCGCAGCCATTAGCGAGCAAGCAGCGACTTTGGTGCATACCAGTAATTTATTTTTAATTGACTGGCAAGAAACGGCCGGTAAAAAACTTTGTAACGTTGCGGGCATGGATAGAGTGTTCTTTGCCAACAGTGGCGCAGAAGCCAATGAAGCCGCATTAAAAATGGCGCGCCTATATGCCTCAAACCGTGGCCAGAGCAAAGCTCGTGTGATTGTCATGGAAAACTCGTTCCACGGTCGCACCCTTTTGACCGTTTCTGCGACCGCCAACCCGACCGCACGTGAGGGCTTCTTTACCCTTGATGATGACTTTGTGCGTGTACCATTTGGTGACATTGACGCGATTAAACAGGCACTCAATGACTATAGCGATATCTGCGCTGTGATGCTTGAGCCGATTCAAGGCGAAAGTGGTGTCAATACGGCCGCCAATGGGTTTGAGTTCCTAAACCAAGTTCGCCAAGTGTGTGATGACAACCAATTATTGATGATTTTAGATGAGGTACAAACCGGTAATGGCCGTACTGGTAAATACTTTGCTTACCAATATAGCGACATCAAACCAGATATCTTGACCACGGCGAAGGGCTTGGGTAATGGTTTTCCAGTCGGTGCTTGTATGACGTCGGGCATTGCGAATGATATTTTCCGTTATGGCTCGCATGGCTCAACCTATGGCGGCACGCCGCTTGCTTGTCGTGTGGTAAGTGAGGTGATTGATGTCATTCAACAAGAAAACTTGATGGATAACGTCAACCAAAACAGTGAATTACTGATTCAATTATTGATGGATAGCTTGGCAAGTGACGGTGTCACGGTACGCGGTAAAGGTATGATGTTAGGTGTGGTATTACCGACCGACCGTAACATTGACTTTAGTAAGTTGGTCGATATTGCCCGCGATGAACATCAGCTAATTATCAATGTGGCCGGCGGCAATGCGATTCGCCTACTACCGCCACTTAACATGAAGACTAGCGAAATCGAAGACCTTGCTGCTCGTTTGATTAAGCTGATTACCAGTCAGTTGGCGTAACTTAGTCCAATTTTATGAAATATTATTATCCTCATGCCCTGGCTTAAGCTGGGGTTTTTTTAACAAAATTTTTGAGATATCCCTATGCCTATTCACGTTTTTGGTCATAAAAATCCGGACACCGATGCTATCGTATCGGCCATTACCCTAAGCTACTGGCTTAACCAACAAGACATCTACGCGGTGCCTTATCGTTTGGGCAATATCAATACAGAAACCCAATACTTGCTAAACCTTACCCATATGCACGCGCCTCAGCTTTTGACCGAATTGCCCAAGCAATCTGATATTGCGCTGGTCGACCACAATGAAAGCCAGCAATCTATCGACAATCTAAACGATTATAAAATTCGCTACGTGATTGACCATCATAAGCTTGGTGATTTGACTACGCCTGAACCGGCTCATATTCACTTACTGCCTGTTGGCTCGACTGCCACGCTGTTATACATGATGTTTCAACAAGCCCCACTATCAGGTAGTAAATTCGTCATTTCACAGCAAATCGCGATGTTAATGCTTGGGGCAATTATTTCAGATACACTGAATTTGACAGGACCAACGACGACTGATAGTGATCGTCACGCAGTCGCAGAACTAACTCATACAGCCGGTGTTCATGACCAAGCGCAATTTGCCAAGCGTTTATTTGAAGCCAAAAGCGATATCAGTGGTCTATCAGCCGTAGAATTAGTCACGGCAGATTACAAACAATTTCGCTTTGCCAACACCACTTGGGGAATTGCCAGTATTGAAACTGCCAGTCCAGAACAGGTCTTAGCGCGTGTTCAGGCGTTACAGACGGCAATAGACACGGTTAAGCAACGCGACAAGCTAGACTTTTTATTGGTGGTGATTGTCGATATCTTACAGCAGCAATCTTGGGCAATCGCTACCAGTGACGCCCAAAACGCGATTATTACCCAAGCGTTTGATACAACAGTGGATAGCAATACTATTGCCTTGGGTAATCGAGTAAGTCGAAAACTGCAATTCGTCCCTGCTTTAGAACGTTATTATCAGTCGTAATTTAAAAAACTCTAAACTAATAAATCATAAAAAAATCCCGCCAATTTGACGGGATTTTTGATGACTTAAACAGTGTATTATGCCAATTGTGCAGCTGGGATACGTAGCTTATCTACATCTACACCATTTGCTTCTTCCGCGTAAGCTTCCATACGGTCGAAGTTCAAGTATTTGTACAAGTCAGCTGACATGCTGTTTAGCTTGCTAGCGTATTGTTGATACTCTTCATTGGTAGGTAATTTACCCAATACCGCTGCAACAGACGCCAACTCAGCAGATGCTAGGTAAACGTTTGCGCCTTGACCTAGACGGTTCGGGAAGTTACGAGTTGACGTAGACACCGCAGTTGATTTTGGTGCAATACGTGCTTGGTTACCCATACATAGTGAACAACCTGGCATTTCCATACGCGCGCCAGCTTGTGCGTATACGTTGTATAGACCTTCGTCCATCAACTGACGTGCATCCATTTTGGTTGGTGGCGCTAACCATAGACGAGTTGACAAGCTACCGGCTGGTACTTCTTTCAACAACGCACCCGCTGCACGGAAGTGACCGATGTTAGTCATACATGAACCGATGAATACTTCGTCGATCTTATCGCCAGCAACGTCTGCCAATGTTTTAGCATCGTCTGGGTCATTTGGACAGCAAAGAATCGGCTCTTTGATGTCGCTCATGTTGATGGTGATGTCAGCGGCGTATTCTGCATCTGCGTCAGCACGCATCAAGCTTGGGTTAGCCAACCACTCTTCCATTGCTTTGATACGACGAGCGATAGTACGTGCATCACCGTAGTTTTCAGCGATCATCCATTTTAATAGGGTGATATTAGAAGTTAGGTATTCTTTAACTGAATCTTCAGACAAGGTAATCGTACAACCCGCTGCTGAGCGCTCTGCTGATGCGTCAGATAATTCAAACGCTTGCTCAACGGTTAGGTTTTCTAGACCTTCAATCTCAAGGATACGACCGTTAAATACGTTTACTTTACCAGCTTTCTCAACGGTTAATAGACCTTCTTTGATCGCTTGGTAAGGAATCGCGTGTACTAAGTCACGTAGAGTGATACCAGGCTGCATTTCACCAACGAAACGTACACGTACTGATTCAGGCATATCTAGTGGCATAACACCCGTCGCTGCTGCGAACGCAACAAGACCAGAACCTGCTGGGAATGAGATACCTAATGGGAAACGAGTATGTGAGTCGCCACCAGTACCAACGGTATCTGGAAGAAGCATACGGTTTAACCAAGAGTGGATAATACCGTCACCAGGACGTAGTGATACACCACCACGGTTCATGATGAAGTCAGGTAGCGTGTGTTGGGTTTCAACGTCAACTGGTTTTGGATAAGCAGCAGTGTGACAGAATGACTGCATAACTAGGTCAGCTGAGAAGCCCAAACATGCCAAGTCTTTCAACTCGTCACGGGTCATAGGACCTGTGGTATCTTGTGAACCAACGGTGGTCATTTTTGGTTCGCAGTAAGTACCTGGACGTACGCCTTCTACGCCACATGCTTTACCAACCATTTTTTGTGCCAAGGTATAACCTTTGCCCGTGTCGGCTGGTTGTTCTGGCTTAGCAAATACGTCAGAAGCTGGAAGACCTAGGTATTCACGTGCTTTGTTAGTCAAGCCACGACCGATGATCAATGGAATACGACCGCCAGCACGTACTTCATCAAGTAGTGTTGGTGATTTTAGTTCAAACGTTGATAGCACTTCGTCTGAGTTGTGCTTAGTGATTTTGCCATCGTATGGGTAGATGTCAAACACGTCGCCCATGTTCAATTTGCTGACGTCAGCTTCGATTGGCAATGAACCCGCATCTTCCATAGTGTTGAAGAAAATCGGTGCGATTTTGCCACCTAATACTAGGCCGCCAGCGCGTTTGTTTGGTGTGCCTTTAACGTCATCGCCCATCAACCATAATACTGAGTTGGTCGCTGATTTACGGCTTGAACCTGTACCAACAACGTCACCCACGTATGCTAGTGGAATACCGTCAGCTTTTAGGTCTTCGATTTGTTTCATCGGACCAATCACACCATCTTGGTCAGGGGTGATGCCGTCACGGGCATTTTTTAACATGGCCAATGCGTGTAGTGGAATATCTGGACGTGACCATGCGTCTTG
>CALJUC010000178.1 GCA_937975585.1 uncultured Moraxella sp.
GCGCGTTGACGGCGGTGCGGTCGCCAACAACTTCCTGATGCAGTTCCAGTCTGACATTCTGGGCACCCGCGTAGAGCGTCCGGAAGTTCGCGAAGTCACCGCATTAGGTGCAGCGTACCTGGCTGGCCTGGCAGTAGGCTTCTGGCAGAATCTGGATGAGTTGCAGGAGAAAGCGGTCATCGAGCGTGAATTCCGTCCAGGCATCGAAACCACCGAGCGTAACTTCCGTTACAGCGGCTGGAAAAAAGCGGTCAAACGCGCCATGGCATGGGAAGATCACGACGAGTAATACGTCATTGCCGGATGGCTACTTTGGCTTATCCGGCAAAATCTTCGTGCGGGGGCAACCCCGCACACACATCAATAATCTCGCCCCCTCCCCTGTGCTACACTTCGCGCCATTCCTTTCAGCTACGAGTTTGCAATGAGACGAGAACTTGCCATTGAATTTTCACGCGTGACCGAAGCGGCCGCGCTGGCTGGCTATAAATGGCTGGGCCGCGGCGATAAAAATACCGCTGACGGCGCGGCAGTGAACGCCATGCGTATTATGCTCAACCAGGTCAACATCGACGGCACCATCGTGATTGGCGAGGGTGAGATTGATGAAGCGCCGATGCTGTTTATCGGTGAAAAAGTCGGGACCGGTCTTGGCGATGCGGTCGACATCGCCGTCGATCCTATCGAAGGTACACGCATGACGGCAATGGGTCAGGCAAACGCGCTGGCCGTACTGGCTGTGGGCGATAAAGGCTGCTTCCTGAATGCGCCAGATATGTACATGGAAAAGCTGATTGTCGGCCCAGGCGCAAAAGGGTCTATCGACCTGAACCTGTCGCTGGAAGACAACCTGCATAACGTTGCCGCTGCACTCAATAAACCGCTGAGTGAGCTGACCGTAACCATTCTGGCCAAACCACGCCATGATGAAACGATCGCCGAAATGCAAAAACTGGGCGTGCGCGTCTTCGCTATTCCAGACGGCGACGTTGCGGCCTCCATTCTGACCTGCATGCCAGACAGTGAAGTTGACGTGCTGTACGGCATTGGCGGCGCACCTGAAGGTGTGGTTTCCGCAGCTGTGATCCGCGCACTGGACGGCGACATGCAGGGCCGTTTGCTGGCGCGTCATGACGTCAAAGGCGACAGCGAAGAGAACCGTCGCATTGGCGAACAAGAACTGGCTCGTTGCGCCGCCATGGGCATTGAAGCGGGCAAAGCGCTGCGCCTCGATGAAATGGCGCGTAGCGACAACGTCATTTTCTCCGCCACCGGCATCACCAAAGGCGATTTGCTGGAAGGGATTAGCCGTAAAGGTAATATCGCGACCACCGAAACGCTGCTGATCCGCGGCAAATCACGTACGATCCGTCGCATTCAGTCGATTCACTACCTCGATCGTAAAGATCCCGATGTGCAGGCGCACATCCTGTAATTGATTTGATCAATAGAGCCTTCCAGCCCATATGGGCTGGAAATCTTTCGTCCAACGAACGAAGATAAGGCAATCAAAGCAGACAGGAGAAAACCATGGCAGATTGGGTAACAGGCAAAGTCACAAAGGTGCAAAACTGGACCGATGCCCTGTTTAGTTTGACCGTGCGAGCTCCAGTTCTTCCTTTCACTGCAGGTCAGTTCACCAAGCTTGGCCTTGAGATCGACGGTGAGCGCGTCCAGCGCGCCTATTCCTACGTGAATGCGCCCGATAACCCCGACTTAGAATTTTATCTGGTGACGGTTCCCGACGGCAAACTCAGCCCTCAACTGGCGGCGCTAAAGCCTGGCGATGAAGTTCAGGTGGTGAGTGAGGCCGCTGGTTTCTTCGTGCTGGATGAAGTCCCTGATTGCGAAACGCTATGGATGCTGGCAACCGGCACGGCTATCGGCCCATATTTGTCGATTCTGCAGCTAGGCAAGGACCTGGATCGCTTTAAAAATCTGGTGCTGGTCCACGCCGCGCGCTATGCCGCCGATTTGAGCTACCTGCCATTGATGCAGCTGCTACTACTCCCAATGCAACACTTGCACTATAGGCGGCAGTTGCTAGCCCTTCATGCTGTTGCATAAATCCAGCAAGTTGACTATTAAATGTCGTCAATGCCCCATTCACATTGAGATAGGCTTGATAGTTAATATTCATCTGCTCATTTTGACGAGTTTGATAATTTGCCCATTCATCGCCAGAGAATAATTTATGCAATCCGTCAACTGTACCATCAGCACCGTTTAAGCCATTTAAAATGCGTTCCTTATCACTGCTGCCGTTACGATAAGCCAATGCGGCTTGCAAAGCTTGGCGATCAACTAAAATATTACCGACTTTGGTACCCTGTAACATATCCGCCATTGCAGCAAATTTCATGGCAGCATCTTGAGGTGTTTTGGCAGATTGGGCATCGGATTTGAGTTTTTGGTACTTGCCATTATTTGCCATTTCACGATCAAGGAGCTTCATAAAGGCATCAAGTTTGTTCACGCCTTTGGCGCGTTCACTAAGGGCATAAGTCTCCCAATCAAACACTTCGCTCTTTTTCTTACCTTTACCCTTGAGCCTTGTTGCATCCCCTTGTCGAATATCAATATTATCACCGATGGCATCAGCAAACTCTTTGGTACTAAGCTTTGCGAGTAAATTGACCACATTGTTCCCAGCCTCATCAGCCGTACCAGCCCCACGCCTTGCCAACTGATTCATGAGTACGATTTGTTTGAGACCCTCTTCCCCTGCATAACCTGCATTTTTAGCAAGCGGTAACTGGCGACTCAGCCATTGCGCCATGTCACTATACTCAAAACCACCTAACTCGCCGCCACGCACCGCCATATCTTGCCCACGTTTGATATCTTTAATACCAAACATCTGTAGTTGCATTGCTACGCTTGCTGCATCAGTAGCATTGGCGCCACTAGCAAAGGCGACCTTCGAGGTGTTAGGTAAAATCTGCCCTAATGTGCGAGTATCATACTGTCCACTGGCTAAAAGTGTATTTGCTGCCTCAAGTACTTGCTCTCGTGTCGCACCACCATCTCTTGATGCCTGCATGACAATACGGTCAATCTGTGCTTTATTAGCAAGACGTTGTTGTATTGATAACCCTTGCCCAGCAGTTGCGGTAGCATTGGCACGAGCAATTTGCTCATCATAACTGCGAGCTGGCTTAATTGCCGTATTAGCCACAGCCGCACCAGCAGCAACACCCCCGACAATAGCGGTGCCAGTATTTAAACCATTTCTCGCCATTTGCCCCATTCTTTGGAGCAAGCCAATTGATTGATTTAAATTTTGATTGAGCCTTCCTGCATCGCCAACCGTTCTACGAAGATTGATATTATTAATCGCATCCGCCATCCGTCTGGCATTAGCCGCATTTTGACGTAATAGATGTACCATTAACTCATTTTGTCGCCTTTGAGCCTGTAGGCTTTGAGTCGTTTGCTGTGTTAGACGGTTGATTTGCTCTTGACTGGTACGTGCCGTATTGAGTCCACGGGCATACTGACCTTGCGTGGTACTTACTTGTCGCCAACCTTGATTGATTTGCTGTACACCACGGGTTTGTTGCTGTGTCAGCTGTTGTAGTTCACGCCCTGCATTGCCAGTGAGACGGATATTGAGATTGACAGTGTTATTATTGCTCATCTTTGCCCCTTATCTGTGGACTGCTTTGACTTGCGACGGGTGGCGATTAATTTGGTTGTGCCTGTTTCCGATGTTGCTACATCGACTTGAGGCATGGTGGCATTATTTTGGTTGGATTTAGCGTTAGATTTCTGTCTTTCTGTTGCCACAGTAACAAATTCTAACGCTAATGGGATAGGCATATTCCATGCGTCCAAGTACGGTACACCCAGACGCATGAGCGCTAAGACTAGGCTGACTCGCTCGCTTGTGCCATCTCTTTTTTTTCGAGATCAAAACGTACATTAGCCAGATGGTCGCCATCGAGCTTGCTTGCTCCTGCCAACTCATCATAGGTAGGATTGCGACCTAAGTCATCGATGGTGGTCATTTGGGCAAGCTCTAAAAGCCCAATGTATTCGTCTGCTTTGGCGTTGGATAATGCCTTGTAGCTATCAGCCACCGTCAAGGTAGTGACAGTAACATTTTTATGACGCTTGCCATCAATCTCAATGCCGATAGGTAGGGTGGTTTGTTGTGATAATGCCATTATTATTCCTCAATCTTATTCAATGCAAACATTTCAAGGCTACGGGTTGCCTCACCATCGACTTTATAGCTCTCTGACACATCAGTGACGCTACAGTCAATATAGGTAGTACGCTTGCCACCATCAATACTCTCTACCACAACACGCGCATCTTCGACGCTTTCCCAGTCAAAATCGTCCACTTCGTCTACAAAAACCTCAAGAGATAAACCAATAGACTTGATGGTTTTAGTTTTTTTGCGGACACGTCCCTCACGGTTCATTGTGGGGACGGCTTTGCGACCTGCCATGATTTTTGGGCTGACGCTATTACAGTCAAACTCACGACCATTGACATATAGCACAATCGTGCCGACTAATTGATTATCGCTCATATCTAATCCTTTTTAGTAAACGTTAAGCGTGTTTGCGACAATATGCATACCACGCACCCAGTCGGCAGGAATTTGTGCATTAGCACGAGTTCTATCATTAAGGTCTTCGACAACAGTTAATTCTTTTTGTCGCCCTGTCACGTTTTGTAAGATTTCAGCCAGTTCAAGTTTTAAGCAACGCTCAAGCATCAGACTGCGTAAGTCTTTACGGGTTGCAATAGTGTTTTTACGCCGCGGGTTTGCCATGACAGCTGTGCGAATATCTTGACGGACATAACGTAGGACTAATGCCCCATTGATATCTAACAGTAAGTCATCAGGCGAGCCGTTGGCATCCACTTGGTAGGTGCTAATCAGGCGTACAATCGCAGGGTCATCTTGTGCGTCCAAGCCAATTACTGCCACGCCCTTGTTGAGCGCTTGCTCAATGCGTGTGCGAGTCAAACGCTTATCGGCTGTGACCACAGGCAGATTTGGCAATTTGATGCCATTAAATGGCACGGCAGGGTCTAGCTCTGCTGAGATAGCAGCGGCGACACCAGCGGCAATCTCTGGCTCAAAGCCTGTCGCACCGTGATAGCAGACAGTTACCACACGATATGAGGCTTTAACTTTGGCAAATTGTGCAAACGTCGTCGCTTGGTCGATGTCGCTAAATGGTACGATTAAAATAGCATCGTGCTGTTCAGTCGCCGAGCTGACAAAGTCAAGATGCTCAACCCATGCGTTGGCAGTCGCTTCATCGGTGATGGGGTAGGACAGCGCGATGATGCTGTGTCCAAGTGGGGCTAGGGCGGTTGCGATAATTGGGGTCATTTGGGCTCCTTAAGGGGTTAATACTGGGATGGGAGAAGGTGAAGGCGGACGTGGGATTGCCATCGCTCGCAACAAAATAGCATCGCCTGTATCAATCGCTTGACTATAACCTTCATCTTCTAG
>CALJUC010000179.1 GCA_937975585.1 uncultured Moraxella sp.
CTGCCAAAACTAGTGAGCTGCCAAAACGCGAGCCGAATAGTCGCCGTGACAGCCGTGGGGTCAAAGAACGTCGTGCTACACTAGCGAACGATGATAGTAACGCGGTTGTAGTCAATGATGTGACTGTGACAGCGACTGATACCGCTATTGCCGCTGTCGATGGTAGAAAAACCAACCAATCTAGAGCAGACAAACCGAAAGGCACCAAACAACGTGACCCTAACAGTGTGCAAGTTCAAGTATTTAAAACTGAACAACAGCAGCCTATAGCTGCGGTTGAAACAACGCACCTCTCGCTAGATGCTAGCAAAGGGGAAATTGCAAAACTTTTGTTTATTTTCAGCGTATTGGGTTTTATTGGTGCCGTGGTATTACCAAGCGAGACGATGGCGCTTATTTGCGCGCTGGCGGGATTGTTTGCATTGAGCATGGCGGCAGTATGAGTCAATCAGTCGATCAGCAAAAATGGCTAGATATGCGAGAGTATGAGCGTCAAGGCAAATCGCATCTATGCCAAGCTTTTAAGAATTGCGCAGTAACGATGGCGGGCGAGCTTGTCATCGGACTGACCAAAAATACCAAGTTTTGGCACTATTCAGCGCGGTATCTTGAGAGAGACGGTAAGCGCTTAACCGGGCAAGTTTTAGAGTGGGATATGGAAGGTAAATCAACAACGGGCCATAGCGATCTGAATATGGCAACGATGCATAAATGGGTGAGGGTGATATGAGCTTACGCATGACGCCAAAACAGGCGCGTAATTTATTTAAACAAAAAGGCACAACCAAACAACCCAGCGATAAGCCTATCAAAATCACGCCCAGCGAAGATGCTATTCAGTGCGCGGTTATCGATTGGGCAAAGTTGGTCAAGTACAAAGACAAGACGCTATCGGATTATATCCATCATTCACCCAACGGTGGCAAGCGTGACAAGGCGCAGGCAGGTATTTTTAAAGCGATGGGCACCAAGGCAGGTTATCCGGATTTGGTCATTAATATCGCAAGGCATGGTTATCACGCCATGTTTATTGAGATGAAGCGGGATAAAGACCAAGTGCCAAGTAATCTACAAATTCAGCGCATGAAAATGCTGGAAGAAGAAGGCAATTATTGCGTGGTGTGTAAATCGTTTGACCATGCGGTGCGTGAACTCAAGTGGTATATGGGCATTGGGTTAAACAGTAATCGGAAATTGGAGTGTGGGGTTAATGATTAAGTCAGAAACTGAACAATGGGTTGATGTTGTTTACATGGGTTAGGAATTAATTTTTTTATCTTTGAGGAGCAGGGCGATGGACTTAAAATCACGTTTTGGCAGTGGCGAGTATATACAGCTATCACATCAATCAATGACCTGGCTTGAGAAAAGCACCAAGCCCAAGCAAGCCACATTCGGCGGCATCGGTGGCGGCAAACCACCCGAAGTTACCTGGGAAGATGGCTGCGCGTGTATCGGTATGTTGGGCGAGCCAAACCCACATGACACGCCAGATAGCGCAAGGCGTCGTAAAGCAACCAAGGCATTGTGTGAATTGCTGGTATGGGGTATCACCAAAGACACCGAAGCGAACATGGCGATTATTG
>CALJUC010000180.1 GCA_937975585.1 uncultured Moraxella sp.
TGGTAACTACTACGCTAAAGACATGGCATTGCTGCGTAAGCGTGGTGGTATTACAGACGTACCTGAGCTTGATATGCCGGTTAACACTTTTTGGGATATCGGTAACAGTGACGGATGCGCGATATGGTTTCATCAAGACAGTAACGGGCAAGATAGGTTTCTCGATTACTACGAGGCTCACGGCGAAACGCTCAAGCACTATGTGGCCAAACTTAGAGAGAAAGGCTATGTGTTTGATACCCACTATCTACCCCATGACGCAACCCATGAACGGTTAAGCGACTTCAACAAATCCACGCTGCAGATGCTACAAGATTTAATGCCGGCTGAAAGGTTTGTAGTGGTCCCGCGCATATCGTATCTTATGGATGGTATTCAGCAAACGCGCGCGTGTATGCGCAACTATTACTTTGACCAAACCAACTGCAAGCTAGGTATTGATAGGCTAGACGGTTATAAAAAGCGCTGGAATAACACTGAGTCGCGCTATGTTGACCAACCAGACAAGTCAAACGGATGTAGTGAAGGCGCGGACGCACTAAGGCAACACGCTCAAGCTAAGATGGCAGGCTTGATTGTATCAAGCACCAAAACGGCGGGTAGTGATTATGAAGAAGATAACGACAACGATTGGCGAACAATGTGAGGATAAGCCATGCTAGATGATTATACCGATGAATTTGTACCTGAGATTGGTGGCATATCATTGCGTGAGTATGAAAATATCGTCAATGAAATAGAAAACCAACCGAGTTGGCGCGCTATTGCGGACCAAGACATGGATTATGCGGATGGTAAGCAGCTAGATAGCGACTTGCTGCGCAGGCAAAAAGAGCTTGGCATACCGCCAGCCGTTGAAAATCGTATCTCACCCGCACTTAGGTCACTGTCCGGCTATGAAGCTACGACGCGCACAGACTGGCGTGTGACCCCAAACGGCGAAGTCGAAGGACGCGAAGTTGCCGAGGCGATTAACTATAAGCTTAATCAAGCTGAGAAAAAGTCAAAGGCAGACAAGGCGTGTAGCAATGCCTTTAGCGCGCAAATAGCCTGCGGCATAGGCTGGGTTGAAGTATCGCGCGAATCAGACCCATTCAAGCACCCATACCGCTGCCGCGCTGTGCATCGCAATGAAATTCATTGGGATATGACAAGCGAAGAACCCGATTTATCGGATGCGCGTTGGCTTAGACGCCAAAAATGGCTGCGACCTGAGCGCATCGCCCAAGCATTCCCTGAACACGCCGAGTTGGTCTATGCGCTAGGCAAGCATGGCTCACAGTGGTATGAGCTTGACCCGACGATGGACGGTGGCGGTGATACTGGCTTGCAAAATGCGTGGCATCAAGGCAGACATAGCACGATTGCTGAGCATCGATGGTATAACCAAGCTAACAAAGAGATGTGTCTTGTCGAGTTATGGTATCGCAGATGGGTGACAATTCATAGATCGGAAGAGCACACGTCTGAACTC